>NZ_SUEO01000150.1:679-15740 GCF_004962925.1 Mesorhizobium sp.
GGCCGGCCGCGGCGAAGCGCAGGCCGCGCTGGCCGCTCGCCCCTTCGCGCTGCCTCTCCTGCGCCTGCCACATGTAGCCAGCGCCGGCAGCGGCGCCGAGCACGAAGATGTTGACCGCCAGCGAGACGGCAAGCAGAATCCTGATGCTGGGTTCGCTCATTGCACGTCCCCCTGCATGTCGCCGAATGCGGTCAGCGCATAGGCGTCGCCATCGTCAGGGGCGCTGTTGAGCGACAACAGCATAGCGACTGTCAGCACACCGGCTAGCGCGCCCGCCAGTCCGATGCCGGCCAACCCGGCACACTGCCGGATGCGCCGTGTGCGGCGCCACAGCGCAGCCGGCGCCGTGGCGATGATCCTTCGCGCGAGCGCGCCGTCCGGAGCTGCGACGCGATGGCGTGACAGCAGATCGTCGAGCTCCGCCGCCGGTGCAAGCGCGACTTCGGCTAGAGTCGGGTTGGCGGCGATGAAGTCCAGCGCCGCCGCCCGCTCGCTTTCAGGCCAGCGCTGCGGCGACCCGCCATAGGCGGCAACGAGCTCGGAAAACCTCTCTGGAGTCATGTCATTTCGTCCCTGTCCCGTCCGAGCCTGGAGCGCAACTGCCGCCGCGCCCGCGACAAGAGGCTTTCCAATGCCTCGATGCTGATCCCCATGACCTCTGCCGCATCACTGTTCGAAAGCTCCTGATAATACTGCAGCACGATCGCCTCGCGCTGGCGCTCCGGCAGCTCGGCCAGCGCGCGCCGCACCTGGTGCTGGTCGTCGGCCGCGAGCATATTCGCTTCCGCGCCCGGGCGTTCGTCGGGGCGATCGGGAAGTTCCGCCACCGGCGTCTCCTGCCGCTTGCGCAGCCTGTCGTAGCAGAGATTGAGTGCGACGCGATGCAGCCAGGTGTCGAACTTCGCCTCGCCGGCGCGCCAGCCCGGAGCCGCCCGCCAGATGCGAAGAAAGGTCTCCTGCGCGACATCCTCTGCCTCGCCGGGGTCGCCCAGCATTCGCGTGGCGAGACGGATCAGCCGCGGCAGCTTGCGCTCGACCATGGCTTCCACCGCAGCCGCATTGTTTTGCGCGATCAGCGCCAGCAGCCGCTCGTCGGTCTCGCCCACGCTTTGCCTTCTCGTTCCACCACACCAGACCTTCTGCCGACACGACCGTCATCCTGCACCCGCTATGTGTCTTCAACGGGTTTCAATGCGAAATCCGTCGGCGACCCGTCCTTGGGCGATAGACATAGTCCCGGTCTGGCGGCTTGGCGGAGTGTTCGGTTGAAGGACGCCCCCACCAATCATTCCTGGAAGGTCGCCTTTCTACGGTATTCTCCCGTCCATCTCCGGGAACAGGACGACGCTTTCCTGAGCGGTCGGTTCGTTGCGGGCGCCAATAAAGATGGCCGGCGTGCTTGCCCGGTTCACCGCAACGTGGAGCACATTGGCGGGAATATAGAGATAGTCCCCGGGATGCACGACGTCGCGAAATTGCAGTTCGTCCCCGCTCCACATCTCCAGCTCGTCTCCGCTCAGCATATAAAATGCTGTTTCGTGACGTGCGTGGACGTGGGCCTTGGTCCGTTTCCCCGGAGGCATCGTGACGATGCCCAGCCAAAGCGCCTTCGCGTCGACGGTCTGAGCACTTATTCCCGGCAGATAGTCCGACCCCTGTTCGGCCCGATAAGCCTCGCCACCCCTGACGATTACAGCTTTTCTGTCACTGGGCGCCACACTGTCCGCTCCTGACGCTTGCTTCAACATCGTCATTTCGACCTCCATTTGTGTTAATCTATGTGAAGAACGGCCAAGATGACCGCACGTCCGGCCGGAGTCCTAAAAGGGGAGGCGAAAAGTTCCGAATTCTTCCGAAGCCGGCAAGCGGGATGTCGCGGCACCGCGATGCTTAGCGTTCGGCCCGTTCGTGCTCGACATGCTACGCGGGGCGCTTGTTCGCGAGGGCCGGCCAGTTGCGCTCGGGCAAAAAGGCCTGTCGTTGCTTCAAGCCCTGCTGGTGGCGCCGGCGCAAGTGCTGAGCAAGACGGCACTCATGGAAGCGGCTTGGTCCGATACCGTTGTCGAGGAAAGCAATCTCTCCGTGCAGATTGCCGCCCTACGCAAGCTGCTCGGCCCACAGCCAGACGGCAGCGAGTGGATCGCCACGGTCCCGCGCACCGGATATCGTTTCGCCGGCAGCGTCCGTGTACTGGACGGCGCTGCAGACGGCGCGCTTGCAAGTCCAGGCCGGTCGACGGGGCTTCCCGAAAGGCCGTCCATCGCGGTCTTGCCGTTCGCCAATGTCAGCGGCGACAAGGAACAGGCCTATCTGGCTGACGGCATCACGGAGGACATCATCACGGCGCTGACAAGGTTCCGCTGGTTCCGGGTGATCGGGCGCGGTTCCAGCTTCGTCTACAAGGACAAGTCGGTCGACTCCAAACAGGTGGCCCGCGAGCTTGGCGTCCGTTATGTGCTGGAAGGCAGCGTGCGCCGGTCCGGCCAGCACATCCGTGTCTCGACGCAATTGGTCGATGCGGCCTCGGCCAATCAGATCTGGGCCGAACGATACGAGATGGAAATGACGGAGGCGTTCGCCGTCCAGGATGCCATAGCCGAGCGGGTGGCTGGCGCGATCGAGCCCGAACTGCTCAAGACGGAGTCGCTTCCAGCCGCGGCACGCAGCAGCGGAAATACGACGGTCTGGGACCTGGTGCGGCAAGGTACCTGGCATTTCCACCACGTCGGCCGTCAAACTCACTTGAATGCCCGTAAGCTGTTCCGGGAGGCATGCGGGCTCGATCCTGAACTGGCAGAGGCCCATCTCTGGCTCGGCCGCGTGAGCGCCGGCATCGTCGCTTACGGCTGGAGCGACAAACCGGAACAGGATATCCGGGAAGGCCTGGATGCAGCCTTGAAGGCGGTTCGGCTCGACGAGAAGAACCCCTATTCGCACTACGCGCTGGCCATCTGCAGCATCTACGCCAATGCACCGGAACAGGCCGTTCTTGCCGCGGAAAAGGCGATCGAGATCAGCCCAAGCTTCGCCCTTGGTCATCTGGTATTGGGAATGGGGCAGTTTTTTCGCGGCAACGCATCCGAAGCGATAGCGCCGCTCGAACACGGTCTTATGTTGAATCCTTACGATCCTCAGAACTTCGTCTGGTTCAATGTCCTGGCGCTCGCCTACCTGTTTGCAGGACAGGCAAACGAGGCGCTTGCCGCAGCCATCAAGGCGCGCAAGATCGCTCCCGCATGGCGACCCACTCAAGAAACACTCGCCTGCTGCTACGTTTCGCTCGGCCGCCTGCCGGAAGCTGGATCGTGCGTTGGGCTGATGCGGGAAATGGAAGACCCTTCAGGCGATGCCTTGGCGCCGCTCAGGCTGCGCAATCCACACTGGGCAGACGAGATGGCGCATCTGTTGAAGAAAGCCGGTCGGCAGCAATAAGGCTACGGGCCATCCCTGCAGATCGGCATCATCTGCTTGATGTTCATAGCGCGGCTGTTGAGTTCAAGCCAAAGTCCGCTTCCCACTCAGGATGATGCTGGTCTGTCCCGGGTCGATAGCATGCGCTTCGCCGCAGCGCCTACGAGCGCGGCGAACCACATAACAGCTTCTGTCCAGGCGGCAGGCTTCTTGAATATCGAAACGAGCCGCGCCAGGCTCAGCCGGATCGCCTCTGATCTCTCCTGATGGGCGCGCCGCACGGCGTCGGTATAAAGCGTCTCCCGCTGCTTCGGCGTCAATGCGCTCACATCAATCGGCCAGAGGTCTGAGGGTTCAGGTGACATTTCCGCCTGCCTTGTTCGGGCCGCCCTGATTTGGCGCCGGTAACAGACGATTTACCGAATGCGTTTCATCGGATAAAATGAATAATTAAGATGGTTTCATTCTTTAGGTGAGATGGATGGATTTGTCAGATCTGCGCATCTTCCGCATGGTGGTGCGCGAGGGCGGGATCACGAGGGCGGCGGAAAAACTGTTTCGCGTGCAGTCGAACGTGACCACACGTATCCGGCAGCTCGAAGAGGATCTGGGCGTGCCGTTGTTCATCCGGGAGGGTAAGCGACTGCACGTGTCGCCTGCCGGCCATAGGTTGATCGACTATGCCGACCGGTTGCTGGCGCTCGCCGAGGAGGCGCGAACGGCCGTGCTTGATTCACGCCCACGCGGCACGCTGCGTCTTGGCGCGATGGAGAGCACCGCAGCGGCTCGGCTCCCAGGCCTGCTCGCCGAGTACCACGCACGTTATCCCGAGGTAAAAATCCAACTGCGTACCGGCAACCCGCAGGTTCTCGCGACTGCGCTGCTTGCCGGCGAACTCGACGCAGCGTTCGCAGCCGAGCCGATCGCCGACACACCGTTTGAAAAGCAGCCGGCATTTCACGAGGAGTTGGTCATCGTCTCGGCGGCATCGCGCGCTTCGGTCGAGGATCGCCAAGATATGCCCAAAACCATGATAGCCTTTGAGCATGGTTGTCCGCATCGCAAGCGGCTGGAACAATGGTATGCGCGCAGAGGGTTCATGGCCGAGCAAACCATTGAGCTCGGCTCATACCATGCCATGCTGGGTTGCGTAGTGGCTGGCATGGGCATAGCGCTGATGCCGAAAAGTGTGCTTTCGGGCTTTCCTGAGAGCCGCTGGCTGCAGCTGCACCAACTGCCTCCGGACGAAGACAATGCTCTCACAGTGTTGTTTTGGCGCAAGGGAGCCAGTTCTCCCAATGTTCAGGCTTTGCGGGAGCTGCTTGCGGAGCAAAGCCTCCCAATTTCGCCCGGGGTTGCTGCCGCGATTACTGCTTGAGATCGTGCGGCAGTGGTGCGGTTGCCTTTTCCAGCCAAGCCAGCGTCTCGCCGTCGAGCATCGGTCCGATCTCGGCCAGCACGCGTGCATGATATTGGTCGAGCCAATGCAGTTCGTCACGCGTCAACAGGTCGGTGCGCACCAGCCTGGTGTCGATCGGCGCCAGCGTCAGCGTCTCGAAGCCGTGCATGGCGATGTCGCCGCCGTCTATAGCTTCGGCCGGCGTCACCAGGATCAGGTTCTCGATGCGGATGCCGTAGGAGCCTTCCTTGTAGTAGCCCGGCTCGTTAGAGACGATCATGCCCGCGAGCAGTTTTTCTGTGCCGGTCCTGGCGATGCGCTGTGGGCCCTCGTGCACGGCCAGATAGGAGCCGACGCCGTGGCCGGTGCCATGGGCGAAGTCGCAACCGTGTTTCCACAGGGCAAGGCGCGCCACGGCATCGATCTCGGAGCCGCGCGTGCCCGGGGGGAAGCACAGCATGGAAATACCGATCATGCCTTTCAGCACCAGCGTGAAGCGTTCGCGCATTTCCTCGGTCGGCTTGCCGATCGGCACGGTGCGCGTGATGTCGGTGGTGCCGTCCTGATATTGGCCGCCCGAATCGAGCAGGAATAGTTCGCCATCCCTCAATTTTCGGCTGGTGGCACGGGAAACGCGGTAGTGCATGATGGCGCCGTTCGGACCGGCGCCCGATATGGTGTCGAAGGACACGTCGCGCAGCGGCATCTGCGTTTCCTCGCCGGTGCTGCGACGGCATTCCTCGAGCTTGGTGACGACGGCGATCTCGTCGAGCTTGCCGGGTTTCTGGCGGTCGAGCCAGCAAAGCAGCTTGGCCACGGCGGCGCCATCGCGTCGATGCGCGGCACGGGCGCCATTGATCTCGGCTTGGTTCTTCGTCGCGCGTGGAATGCGGGCAGGATCTGGCGCTGATATGACGGTGCCGCCATTGTCCTCGACCAGCATCCTGAGCTTCTCCGCCGCCAGCACCGGGTCCAGTGCGATTTTTGCACCACCCTTGGCCAGGGTTGCGATGACAGCTTCGAACTCACCGGGCTTGTGCAATTCGGCGAGCTGCGTCAGATAGGCCGCGACGGTGCGCGAAAACTTGCGCTGGTCCATGAAAAGCAGGTGCGATCCGTCGGCGGCAAGCACGGCAAAGCCGAGAGCCAGTGGCGTGTGCGGCACGTCGCCGCCGCGGATGTCGAAGGCCCAGGCGATGGAGGACGGGTCGGTCAGCACGGCATGGGTGGCGCCATCCTTGCCGATGGCCAACGCCAGCCTAGCCAGCTTGTCCTTGGCCAGTTCGCCGGCAAAGGCGATCGGATGGAGCTCGACCGGCGCCAGCGGCGGTTCGGGCTGGTCCTTCCAGATGGCGTCGATTGGATTCTTCTCGAGCGGCACCAATGTCGCCCCCGATTTTTCGGCCGAAGCTTTCAGCGCTTTCACGTCGCCGATCGTCTGCAGCCACGGATCGAAGCCAAGCCGCACGCCCTTGCCGAGATTGTCCTTGATCCAGGTGGCGGGCGGATTGTCGACCAGGCTTTCGATCGAGAAGATGTCGAGATCGACTTCCTGGCGCACCTGCAGTGTGTAGCGCCCATCGACGAACATGACGGCGCGGCCGCCGAGCACGACGGCGATGCCGGCCGAGCCGCTGAAGCCGGTCAGCCATTTTAGCCGCGCCGAGCGGTCGGCGACATATTCGCCCTGGTGCTCGTCGGCGCGGGGGAGGATGAAGCCATCCAGGCCGTTGGCCGCCAGCCATTGACGAAGCAGCGCCACACGCGGCTTGGCGACGGCGGGGTCGCCTGCGGAATCAAAGGTCTGGAACATATGGCCTCTCCTCGGATGTTGGCGCGACCGTAGCGCATGACCCCGAAAATCGGAATCGACTTTTGCTGCGCTGCTCTTCGGTTCGGAGAAAATCAGCGCAAGATCAAAGTGCTACAGCGTCAGCGGCCTGACAATCGGCGGGATTTGGTCCAGGAGCATCGCTTTTGCGCATAGGCGCCATGCAGAATCGGCGATTTTCAAATAGGTCAGCAGAGCTTACCTTTTTCGTGTGGAGGAAAGAGTCTTATTGCCCTGCAAAGGAGACCATCATGTCCACGATTTCAGCCAGACGCGGATTTTTCAGAAGCGCCGTGAACGCTCTTATCGAAGCGCGCCAGCGCGAAGCGAGCCGCTATGTGAGCGGCGTTCTGCTTGGCTTTGACGACGAAACGCTGAAAGCGCACGGCTACGATCGCGAAGAACTGAAGAGGGCGGCAAGGTCGCCCTACGTCTGAGCGGCTTGCGTTCGAAGGCGCTGCGCGTCACCGCTTGAGGTGGATCGTCACCCAGCCCTCGCGGTGCAACGTCCTGACATGGCGGAACTGCTGGCCGACATAGGCCGAGATCACCGCGTCGCGCTGCCGGTCGAGAATGCCCGACAGCACGATCGAGCCGCCCAAGGCGATATGCCCGGCCATTTCGGGCGCCAGCCGCATCAGCGGCCGCGCCAGTATGTTGGCGACGATGAGGTCGAAGGGGCCGCGCGCGGCAAAAATCGGATGGTGAAAGCCCGGCGCCGTCGCCGTTTCGACCAGCGCCTTGACGTGGTTGAGCCGCGCATTGGCGGCGGCGACCTTTATGGCGACCGGGTCGATGTCGGTCGCCAGCACCGGGATGTGGGCGAGCTTGGCCAGCGCGATGGCCAGCACAGCACTGCCGGTGCCGAGGTCGAGCGCGTTGCGCGGGCGCTCGCGCCGCACAACCTGTTCCAGCATTTCAAGGCAGCCGGCGGTGGTGCCGTGATGACCGGTGCCAAAGGCGAGGCCGGCTTCGATCTCGATGGCGATCTCGCCGCTGTGGCGCTTCCTGCGGTCATGCGCGCCGTGGACGAAGAAACGGCCGGCCCGCACCGGCTTCAGTCCCTCCAGCGAACGCGTCACCCAGTCGATATCAGGCACGGGCTCGCGCGCAATCGGCCTCGACAGGGCAAGCCCGGCAAGAATCTCTTCCACGCGCGCCTCGACGGCATCGACATCGCCGTCGGCATAGAGCGACACTTCGTGGATGTCGCGATCCTCATCGACTTCAAGGATGGCAATCGGCAGGCCCTCGTCCTCAAAGGCCTTTTCGAACGCCGCGAAGATACGGTCCGCGTCGATCTTTCCAGCGGTGAAATAAAGCCGCGTTTGGGTCAAACGATGCATTAACCTTCCGCCAGCCGCTTGAGCTTGGCGATGGCGGTGTCCGAGCTTTCGCCGTAGGCGATGGTGCCGGCGAAGTCGCCCCTGGCGTTGAGCAGCAGCACCGAAGCGGTGTGGTCCATCGTGTAGTCGCCGTTGCCGGTATCGACCTTCTTCGAATAGATGCCGAAGGATTTGGCCATGGCGTGGACCTTGTCCGGTTCGCCGGTGATGCCGAGGATGCGGTCGGAGAAATTGCTGATATAGGCATTCATGATTTCGGGCGTGTCGCGCTCCGGGTCAATCGAGACGAAATAGGCGCGCAGGTTCTTGCCGTCGTCACCCATCGTCTTCAGCCAGCCGGCCAGTTCGAACAGAGTGGTCGGGCAGACTTCCGGGCAATGGGTGAAGCCGAAGAAGACGACGCTGGGGTGGCCGCGAAAGGCAACCTCGGTGACCGGGGCGCCGTTCTGGTCGACCAGCGTGAACGGCGCGCCGAATGGCTCGCCGCTATAATGCCCGCGGTACCAGTCGAAGGTGAGCCAGCCGATGCCTGCTGCCATCAGGACAAGAATGCCGACCAGTATCGAACGCATCATCAATTGGTGTCCGTCGTGATTTTCATTGGCGCCGTATCGTGCGCAAAGCTTGTTCGGCGAACACTCTTAACGGTTTGATCTCGTACTCGCAAAGATGTCGCGTTGCCGCAACCAGCTTTCTGTCAAAAGGTGGCCCGCTTGCAAAGCGGTGCCGCCCGTCCCACCTGAGGTCGGCAAAAACTCGAACCGCAGGAGGCTAACCTTGCAAGGACTGATTGGGCGAAAACTGATCGGCGGCGCTTTGGCCGCATGCCTTATCACCGGTGCTGGTGCGGCTGTCGCCCAGGAGGTCGGCAAGGTCGGCGTCGACTGGCTAGGCAACGACATCATCGTCGAGGCGATCAAGGACCCGAAGGTCGAAGGCGTGACCTGCCACGTCTCCTATTTCGACCGCGGCGTGATCGATCGTTTGCAAAAGGGCAACTGGTTCGAGGATCCGTCCGATTCCTCGATCTCCTGCCGTCAGACCGGGCCGATCGTCATCAGCGACATCGACATGAGCGAGGCCGGCGAGGAGGTGTTCAAGCAAGGCATCAGCCTGATCTGGAAGAAGCAGGTGGTGAACCGCATCTACGACAAAGCCAATGAGACCCTGATCTATCTGTCGCACTCGCGCCAGGTGCAGGACGGTTCGGCGAAAATGTCGGTCACCACCGTGCCGCTCTACGGCCAGAACGTGGCGTGGACCAACGGGAAGCCAAAATAGGCTCTGGCAACAGGCGACGGACGATTGGTCCCGCTTGCGGGACCAATCGCTCGGGCGTAAAGCCGCGGCATGGACCGCCCCGAAAACCTCGTCCTGAAAGACCCCGAGCCGCGCATTCATCCGACTGCGGAATTGAAGGCGTGCAAGCTTGGACGCTATGCCTCGATCGGCGAGCGGGTCATCCTGCGCGAGGTGTCGGTCGGCGACTTCTCCTATTTCGAACGCCACGCCGAGGCGATCTACACGACTATCGGCAAGTTCTGTTCGATCGCCGCCAACAGCCGCATCAACGCGCTGGATCATCCGATCGAACGATTGACGCAGCACAAGGTCAGCTACCGGCCGAACGAATATTTTCGCTGGCTGGGCGTCGACGCCGGATTTCGGGAACGGCGGCGGGCGCAATCTGTCAGCATCGGCCACGATGTCTGGATCGGCCACGGCGCGGTGATCATGCCTGATGTGACCATCGGCAATGGCGCGGTCGTCGGCGCCAATGCGGTGGTTACGCGCGACGTTCCCGCCTACGCGATTGTCGCCGGCGTTCCGGCCAAGCAATTGCGCCAACGCTTTGCGGCGGACATCGCCGCGCGGATCGAAAGCCTTGCCTGGTGGGACTGGCCGGTCGAGAAACTGGCCAAGGCGGTCCCCGACATGCAGGCGCTGTCCATCGGGGTCTTCCTCGACCGCTGGGAAAACGAAATACCCTGACCTTGCGGGAGCGTGCACGGTTATGTCAGTGGAATCCCTCGTTGCAAGGGAACCCGGAGCGGCTGCCGGTTGTTTCTCTTTGCCATGGTCGAGAAGCTCTTCACCAGGATTGCCAATACGGTCGCGCATATTGCCGGCTTGGCGCCGACATTTGCGGTCTGCTGCCTGATCATCATGGTCTGGGCGGTGAGCGGACCGATGTTCGGCTTTTCCGATACGTGGCAACTCGTCATCAACACCGGCACGACGATCGTCACCTTCCTGATGGTGTTCCTCATCCAGAACACCCAGAACCGCGATGGCATGGCGATTCAGACGAAACTCGACGAGTTGATCCGGGTCGGCAAAGCTCACAATACTTTTATCGGCATCGAGCACCTGACCGAATCCGAGGTCGAGGAGATCCGCAAAAAATGTGAACAGGCGGCGAAACGGCATGACCAGAAGATCGCCGATGCGGCGGTCAAGAAAGCCGCTGCGCAAAAGCGCGGCTCGAAGACACGGGCGGCGTAAGCGTCAGCTTTCCATGAACGCCGCGAAAGCGTCCTTGTGGTCCGGGTGCCAGCGCGACAGAGCAGGGCGGTTCTCGATGATGTCGCCGATCGCCCAGACCATGCGCTTTTCGTCCATGGGCCGTGTCGCCTCGTTGTCGGGGCACAGGATGTAGAAGTCGCCACGCACCAGCGAGGCCAGCATGAAGTCGATCACCTGCTCGCCTGTCCAGGCACCGGCGGGTTTTTCGGTCGCACCCTCGGTCAGGCCGGTAAAAGTGAACCCCGGAATGAGCAGATGCGCTGCAACCTTTGCGCCGGGCTCGTTGCGCAGCGCGTGTGCCAGGCCTTCGGTGAAGGTCTTCACGCCTGATTTGGAGACGTTGTAGGCAAGGTTGCCGGGCGGCGTGGTGATGCCTTGCTTGGAGCCGGTGTTGACGATCAGGCCCGGCCTGCCGGTCGCCAGCATGCGCGGTGTGAAGGCCTCGACGCCATGGACGACGCCCCAGAAATTGATGTCCAGCAGCCGTTTCCAGGCGTCGCGGTTCTCCCAGGGCTTGCCGGGATTGTTGCCGACGCCGGCATTGTTCATCAACAGCGACACCTCGCCGAAGGTACCGAACGCCTTTTCGGCCAATCGGTCGAGCTCGACGGCCTTCGAGACATCGGTCGCGACAGCAAGCACCGCGCTGGCACCGGCAATCGTGGCAACGGCGCGGGCAGCCTCGTCGAGCCGCGCGCCGCCGATATCGGCCAGCACGATTTTCAGGCCCATCGCCGCCAGCCGCTTGGCCGCCGCAAGGCCGATGCCGCTGGCGCCGCCGGTGATGACGGCAGCGTTGCCGGAGGCAAGGGCAGGCAAAGCGCTCTGGATTTCGGCGTCGGTGGTCATGGCGATAGTGTCCTCTTTCAAGTTGCGCCGAACTTAACGCGGCGAGGGGCTCGCGCAAGCCCGCTTTGGCGTCCTCGGGTTGACCATATCGGCAGGCGCTGCGCATGCTGTCCTGACAAAAAGGAGATTTACCGATTGACCGACTGGATCGAGATCCTGAAAGAACAGACCGCTACCGGCGACCAGATGAGCCGCGAAGTGCCGCAAATGCTTGCCAATCCCGACATCAGCGAAGCGCAAGTGAAGACGCTGTTTTCGGCGCTCGAAAAACAGGCGGAATTCGTCGAGAAGCTGCGCATGGCGCTGGAAAAATTCGGCCATGATTTTTCGGTGATCAAGGCGGCCGAGCGGCTGGAGGAGCGCTACGCCGACCTTGCTGCCTCGGTGGCGGAAAAGCTGAAAGCGATGCGAGGGTAGCAGGCCTATTTTCCGATCTGCTTTTCGAACCGCCTGTCCGGCACGAACCAGATCATGGCAACCAGCACATAGAGCGCAAAGCTGATCCATTGATTGACGAAGGTCAGCGGAATGGCGGCGATGTAGAGGAGCACCGAGATCTTTTCCTTGCGGTCGGTGCCTACCGCTCTGGCGAAGGCAGTGTCGTTGCCATGCAGCCGATGCAGCATGACGACCAGAATGAAGTAGGCGGCCGCGCAAAGCGCCAGCACAACACCATAAACGGCTACAGGCACAGGCGCGAAATGGTTTTCACCCATGAAGGCGGTGGTCACGGGCATCAGCGACAGCCAGAACAGCAGATGCAGATTGGCCCACAGCACGCGGCCATCGACCCGCTGCACGGTGTGGAACATGTTGTGCAGATTGTTCCAGTAGATGCCGACATAGATGAAGGACAGCACGTAGCTGAGGAAAGTGGGCCACAGAGGTGCCAGCGCGGAAAATTCCGCGCCATGCGGCACCTTCAATTCCAGCACCATGATGGTGATGACGATGGCCAGGACGCCATCGGTAAATGCTTCGACCCGTCCCTTGCCCATGGATTCTCCCTACCAATGCGCTGAAGTTAAAAGATGATTTTGCGTAGCGCCACCGGCAATAGCGTCAAACTTATCAGAAGCAAGTTCCGGGGAGGGGAACACATGGCGCGAAAGAGGCGTTAGCGTCACGATTCCCGGACAACTGGAGGTCGAAAATGATCGCTATGACGCGCGATAACGAGCTCGGCGGCAGGGCGGCAATGGCCGCCGTTGCTGCCATGATCGCAGTTCTTTTCGCCGGCAGCACGGTGCTGACGCCGCTTTACGTCATCTACAAACAGGCGTTCGGCTTCTCGCAGATCACGCTGACCCTGGTCTATGCCGTCTACGTCATCGGTAACCTGGCGGCGCTTTTCATGTTCGGGCGCGTGTCGGATGTCATCGGCCGTCGGCCGGCCGCCCTGGCGGCAATGGCGGTGGCGGTCGTCAGTGCGCTGTCTTTCCTGTTCGCCGAAAATGTCGCGTGGCTCAACATCGCCCGGATTCTGAGCGGCTTGGGAATAGGCGTCGGTGCGGGAACCGGTACCGCCTGGCTCGCCGAGCTGGTCGCAACCGACGACAAATCACGCGCCGCCATCATTGCCACCAGCACCAATTTCCTTGGTCTCGGTCTTGGTGCGCTGGCGGCGGGACTGCTTGCCGAATATGCGCCGTGGCCACTAAGGCTGACATTCGTCGTTTATCTGGCGGTGCTCGTCCTTGTCGCGGTGCTGGTCTGGCGCACGAGGGAAACCATTTCACAACCGGGAAAACTGGCCGATGTCTCCATGAAGCCACGGTTCTCGGTGCCTGGTGAAATCCGCACCGGTTTCGTGGCACCTGCGGTAACCGGCTTCGGCGCCATGGCGCTGGTCGGTTTCTACGCGGCGCTCGCACCGAGCATCCTGGCACAGCAGCTCCATGTAACCAATCATGCCGAAGCAGGCGCCTTGTTCTTCGAGCTTGCGATCGTGGCCGCCGCTACCATACTGGCGACGACACGCCTTTCGAGCCGCGGCACCATGCTCGCGGCTCTGGTCATGATGATCCCGACCGTCGCGCTGATCGTAGCGGCGCAGGTCTTCGCTTCGATGGCCATCATGATCGCTGCAACAGCTTGCTGCGGCGTCGCGGCGGCGCTCGGCTATCGCGGCGGCCTGCAAGTGGTGAACCAGATTGCGCCGGCCGACCGCCGCGCCGAAGTCGTCTCAGCCTTCTTTATCTGCTGCTTTTGCGGCAATGCGCTGCCGGTCATCGGTATCGGGATCCTGTCGACGGTGACAAGCGCGACCGTGGCAAGCCTAGCCTTTGCCGGCATGATCACTGTCTTTTCCCTGGTGGCGCTCGCATTTGGAGCCAGGTATGCGCGGTGAGCCCTTCGTTCAGCCGTTCGGCGTCTCGGGCGAAAGATGCGCGCGCTGGCGCGGCACGCCAAGACCAGTGTCCGGCGGCTCGCCGGCAGCCGGCCTGCCCTCGATCATGTGCAAGGTGCGCCAGCGGCCGAAGCGGTAATAGGCCGCTGCCAGCGCGAGCGAGGCGATCGAGCCGACCGGAAAGCTCCACCACAGCGCTTCCTCGCCGATCACGCTTCGGAAGAAATAGGCGAAGCTGGTGCGCACCAGAAGCACCGAGATCACCAGGATGATCAGCGGCGGCATCACCGCGCCGGTGGCGCGCACCGTGGCGAAGAGCACGATGGTGACGCCGAACAGGATGAAAGACCAGGACGCGACCTTGTTGATATGGGTGGCGATGTCTATTGCGGCGCTGTCGCTGCTGAGGAAGAGGCCGAGTATCGGGCGGTCGAAGACGAAAAGCAGAGCGACCAGCGCGCCGGTCAGGGCGAGGTTGAAGGCAACGCCTGATATGGCGATGCGGCCGATGCGGTCCCAGCGCCCGGCGCCGACATTCTGCGCGGCCATCGAGGAGACGGCGGCGCCGATCGCCAGCGCCGGCATCTGGATATAAGTCCAGAGCTGCGCGGCGATGCCGTAGGCGGCGGCGACCTGCGAGCCGTAGGAATTGACGATGCCCATCACCGTCAGCGCCGCTGCCGAGATCACGATCATCTGCAGGCCCATCGGCACGCCCTTGAAGACGACGATGCGCAGCAATTTCGGGTCCGGCCGCAGCAGGGCGAGGTTGGCGCCGGCCAGCCGCAGCGGGTGCTTGCGCGCATAGAGCACGACAAGGATGGCGATGACGCTCACCGTCTGGCCGATCAGTGTCGAGGTGGCCGATCCTGATATGCCGAGTTCGGGAAACGGGCCGATGCCGCGGATGAGCAGTGGGTTCAAGATGATGTCGAGCACGACCGCGAGCGCCATGAAGATGAAGGGCGTGCGCGAATCGCCGGCGCCGCGCAGAACCGTCATGACGAAGGAGAGCAGGTTCATCATCGGCACGGCGACGAAGATGATACGCAAATAGGAGCGGGCCAGCGGCAGCGCGTCGGCCGGCGTGCCCAGCGTGGTGAGGATAGCATCGACCCAGATCCAGCCGCAGACTGCAAGCACCACCGAGACGGCGAAGAAGAAAGTGGCGCTGGTGCCGACGATGCGCCGGGCCTCGGGCAGGTCACGGGCGCCGACCGATTGCGCGATCAGGATAGTCGCCGCCATGCCGATGCCGAAGACGGTGCCGAGGATGAGAAACAGCACGAGATTGGCGTTGGACGTCGCCGTCAGCGCCGATTCGCCGAGAAAGCGGCCGACCCAGACGG
>NZ_SUEO01000151.1 GCF_004962925.1 Mesorhizobium sp.
GCCCTTCTCCGATCAGCGCCTCAGCGATCTCTCGGTGCGATGCTGCAGCGAGCGACCCGTCGAGGGCGCGAAGAACGAAGGTCAATCGGGCTCCGCGTCTTTCGGGCGGAAACAGGCGGGCGGGCAGTTGTCCATCGAGACAAAGGGCATTGAGGCACTCGAGCCCCCACAAGCGATGTTTCAAAAGTGCTGGGGGCCAAATAGCCTCTGCACGCAGGCAAACGGGCCGCAGGATATCCGCACCCGAAACTGCGAGGTGGAGGCTATGCTCCGCATCGCGAAGATGGACGTGCTGGCTCTCGTCGGGTCCCAGCAGGACTGTCGTCCGACATGACAATGCCGTCAGGTTGAACGGCAATGCGGTTGGCGACGCGGACGGCTGTTCCGCGACGACCGGCAATACATTTGCGCACTGGCGCGGGCACCAGAACACGGCCGCAGCGCGTGCGTAAGACTGGGCGAAACAAAACACCCCAGCGCGAGAGATCGCCGGCGGAACTGATCACGTCGACATGGGCTCCACGAGACAGTGTCTTGGCCTGCTGGAGCGCAGCGAGCAGATCAAGCTGGAATGCCGGGTTGCGACGCAAGAACTCCCAAGCCCAGCCACCCGACGTCAAATGAGTGGTGCAGTCATAGGAGCAGTGATCCTGCCAGTCCTGATCGGCATCTGGCGCGACAGATATGGGCATGACCGTGCTCCCCGCCGCGCGTGATTCATGCCACCCGGCAAAGCACCGGCGCCCACAGAACCGGACCGCCAATGCCACCGTTTTTCCGCACCACCTGGAGCATCAGCGGTGAAACTTCGAGATAGCCTGACAGGGCGCGGGTGACGCCAACGGTTTGCGGCTCTCCGATTCGCTCAAGCGGCCAGCCGGCGCGACGAAGGATGCGCTCCATGCGCAAGTCGGTGACCGTCACAATGTGGCTGAGCTGACGAGAGAGGCCTAACTCGATCATCCCGGCGAAGAGTTCGTACGTGGCGATCGCAATACCGCCCGCTCCCTTCGGTGCGGACGAAGCAGTGTCGAGCGCGAACCGGCTGCTTTCCCATATGCTCGGGTGCTCAGGTGCCGTCTTTCCCTCCAACAGCATGGGAAAGGTGTCGCGAAGCATGGTCGGGCCGGTCGAGGGCAAAAGGCGCACGCAACCCTCTACCCGACCCTCGAAACCGCGCAGCAACAGGTAGTGAGGTCTGAGCGAGTCAAAGGAATCGATCTCGAAGCCGCCATTTCCTCTCACCTCCCAGTCGAGCCTCTCCTTGAAGACACGGTAGCGAAGGCGATGCATGGCATGCAGGTCGTCGGCAAAGTCCTCGTAGCAGTCTGGTGAAATCAGCTGGATCATCAAAGGCCTCCTCGCGGGCGAAATTTCCCCGGTATTGGAGGCGAAGCTTTGCGCTTGCACTACCTGTGCAACTGCACAGGTAGACTGTCAGTGAGACGAGGATTTCGAATTGACGAAACGCGCAACCAACTGGCTTCTGGTCGTTACGCCGAGCTTCCTGCGGGCGTTATCGAGATGAAACGCGGCTGTGCGCCGCGTGATCCCAAGGATGCAGCCGATCTCCCAGGCCGTCTTGCCACGTGCTGCCCATTGCAGGCACTCGTACTCGCGCGCCGTCAAAGGCACACCGTCAACGATTCGGTCAGCGGACAGTTTTCGTTGAACGAACGTGTGAAAACAGGTCGCAGCGTATGGCAGATCGTCATAGCGGTCCGCGACGCGGAAAAATGCAGGATCGCGCTTGTCAGCGGCAAAGGTCATCGCCGCAAAATTGCCTCGGAGATCGACGATCGGGATCGTCAAACCACAGCAGATGCCGAATTGCGCGGCTTCGTCAAAGACCCTCTGCTCCGATTCTGATGGCTCAACACCCGGTAGTGCAGAGCCCCATCGAAATGGACATCCGCCGACGCGGGCACGCACGATCACGGGATCGATGCTCTGGTACTGGTGCTCAAGATAGCGCGCTGTCCAGGGCGCCGGATAGTTGGAGATCAGCGTGGGCTTGTCACCTGGCCGCGGCGGCAGCGAGAGGTAGGCGAAGGCGAGCAGGTCGAATTGTGAGCTCACATAGGCCAAGGCGCTGTGGAAATCGACCTCATCGAGGCCTTCCGAAAGCTGTTCCAAAAATCTTTCGAAGACAGATTGCATGTCTGCCCTTGTCGGCGCTTTCCTTGGGTCTTCGGCAACTTGCTCGCAGGTGGCAGCAAGTCCAGGTGCTCGGCATTATAAGCCTTTCATATGGAGCATTCTGGTCTTCTCAATATCCATTTACTGTCGGGATGTAGTGGACCTTCAATATCTCAGAAATACGCCCTGCCGGCGGGGAGGTGCACCGACAGGGCCCGCCGCCAAGCCCGCGGTCAAATGGGAGGACCGGACAACAGCAGCGAAACAAGTGACTTGGGATTCACAAAGATTATACGGCGCCTTCCGCCTTCAGAGCGCGGTACGTCGTTTCAACTGACTTCGCCGTCGCGTCGACGATGATGTCGACTTCGTTTCGGGTGATGATCAGTGGCGGGGCAAAGCCGAGGGTATCGCTGTGCGGCATGGCCCGGCCGATGACACCGTTCTCAAGCAGAGCAGCGGCGGCCCGCACGCCAACCTGCAGCTCGGCCTCAAAAGGTACGCGGGCTTTGGGATCCCGCATCAGCTCCACGCCGGACAGAATTCCAACGCCGCGAACTTCGCCGACAATAGGATGTCCATCCAATTCGGCTTTCATGCGGGAAAGCCAATACGGCCCGACATCCTGGACGTGCTCCAGAATCTTTCTTTCCTTGAGGACTTGGATGTTGGCAAGTGCGGCCGCCGCGCAAAGCGTATGCCCGGAATATGTCCAGCCATGGCCGAGAGGTCCATGCTTCTCCGTTCCTGCTTCCAGGACCGACCAGACGCGGTCGCCGATAATTGACCCGGAGATGGGGAGATAGGCGGAACTCACGCCCTTGGCGATGGTGACGAAATCCGGGCGCATGCCATAGAGGTGGGAGCCGAATTTCTCACCGGTTCGCGCGAAGCCGCAAACGACTTCATCGGCGATCAGAAGGATATCGTACTTATCCAGCACCTCTTGGATGGCCGTCCAGTACCCCTTTGGGGGCGGAACGATGCCCCCGGTCCCAAGTGCCGGTTCTCCAATAAAGGCTGCAACCGTATCTGCGCCCTCAACAAGAATAAGGGCTTCAAGTTCGTCGGCGCATCGCCTGGAGAAGGCTTCTTCGGTTTCGCCCTCACGCGCCTGGCGATAGTAATGTGGCGTGGTTGTATGGCGCACCAGATTCAAAGGCAGGTCAAAAAACTGATGGAAGAACGGAAGGCCTGTCAGGCTACCGGTGACCAGCCCGGAACCGTGATAACCGCGGTGTCGCGAGATGATCTTCTTCTTTTCAGTGCGACCGAGGATGTTGTTGTAGTACCAGACAAGCTTGATGTTGGTTTCGTTAGCATCGGAACCGGACAGGCCAAAATACACCCTTCGCATGTTCTGTCCGAAATATTCGACCACGGCCTCCGCCAAACGGGCAACAGGCTCCGTGCCTTGGCTGGCATAGACATGCGCAAACGGCAGGTCGTGCGCTTGCTTGGCAATGGCGTCAGCGATCTCTGTGCATCCATATCCCATGTTGACGCAGTAGAGCCCGCCGAAACCGTCAAGGCTCTTTCGCCCTTCAGTATCCCAGATGTAGACGCCTTCTGCTCCGGCCATGATCCGGTTTGGCGTCTCGCCACGGCTGTGTTTTGCCAAGTGCGTGGACGGATGAAAGACGAAGCTCCGATCCTTCTCCTGGATTTGCTTGGTTCCCAGATTGGTCAGGCTCATTGCCGCTCTCCCGTTGATCGCCCCGGCGGAGAACACTCAGTCAGCCGCTCGTCACGGGGGTAATTATATCGCCGGACATACCTCACGTTCCACGGCAATACGGGCCCGCGGCCGACGAATTCACGGAACTTGCCTCAATCTCCGTGGAAAACACGGCCTCCAGAAACTCACCGCTCTCTTGGTGCCGACAAGGGGATCGGCGAATTGGATTTGACGGATTTCGTCACAACAAGGCTGTAATATTGGTCGATCCCGAGTCCAACCTGCAGCAATCCCTCCATGAGTTCCTGATAAGCCGCCATAGAGGGAGCTGCAACGCGCATCAGGTAATCGACCCGGCCTCCGACAGCCCAGCAGTCCAAAATTTCCGGGATGCCCTGAATTGCCGTCTCAAAGTGTCGTTGGTCTTCGAGGCGGTGACGATCCAGCACCACCTCCACCATCACGAAAATCACGCCACCGGTCAGGGCCGGACTGAGCCGCGCGTAATAGCCTTCAATAGCCCCTGCAGCTTCCAGTATACGAAGCCGCTCCGAGCAAGCCGACGCTGACAGATGAACGCGCTTGGCAAGCTCGCTTTTCGATACCCGACCGTCTGCTTGCAGCTCGGACAGAATCCGAAGGTCCCAAGCGTCCAAGCGTACGGTGTTGAGTTTCGATTTCATGGCCTTGCCGGGCTGAATATGGCTTTACGTTTAGGCTGCTTTTGGGTTTGCGCCAATTGCATCCATGGTGCCGACGTGCCAGCTCAGCGTTGCGTTCCTCGCAGGCGGTGCTGGCGCACGCATGGGCCCATTCGCCCAGCTTGCCCAAACAAAAGCGCGGCCTTCTCACTGCCCTTTCGGAGTCTATGGATAAGCGAGGCAGAACGGATTGCCTAACGGGAATAATCAAACGCCGATGTTGCGCGCGATGCTATCGGCAGCCATGCGCTTGCGCCACTCAATCGGCCCGGAATTGTGAATCGAGTTTCCTTCGACATCGACAGCCATGATCACCGGCATGTCCTGGACCTCGAATTCATAAATGGCTTCCATGCCCAGGTCTTCAAAGGCAACGAGCCGCGCGGATTTGATTGATTTTGATATCAGGTATGCAGCGCCACCCACTGCAATCAGATAGGGCGTCTTGTATCGGGCAATCGATGCAATAGCCGTTGGCCCCCTCTCCGCCTTACCGACCATTGCGAAGAGCCCGGTTTGCGCGAGCAATTTTTCCGTAAAATCGTCCATGCGGCTGGAGGTTGTCGGGCCAGCCGGGCCGACAACCTCCTCCCTCACCGCGCGGACGGTCCGACATAATAGATCACGCGTCCCCGCAGATCGACCGGAAGCGGCTTGCCGGCGTCGATCATGTCGACCATGCGCTTATGGGCGGCATCACGGCCGGTCAGCATCTTTCCGGATAGAAGAAGCGTCTCCCCACACCGCCACGATGCTGTTTCTTCCCTCGTCAGCCCATCCAAGTTGACCCGGCGGACGCCGGTTGTTTGCACGTCCTCAGCATCGATCTGGGGCCATTGGGAAAGATCGGGCGGTTGGAGCTGCGCTGCTCCTTTACCGTCCAACGTGAACGTCAAGTGCCTATTCGCGGCGCATTGCGGGATGAGTGCTACGGGCTTGGACGCCGCATGGGTTGGATAGGTTGCAACCTTGACATCAACGACGGTTGTTAGACCCCCGAGTCCCTGCGCACCGATGCCCAGCCCGTTAATTCGCTCATAGAGCTCAATGCGCAGCGCCTCCTCCGCGCTTGATGGCCCCTTGGCGATAAGATCCGACATGTCGATGGGTTCGTTCATGGCCGCCTTGGCCAGCAGCATCGCCTTTTCGGCGCTGCCACCGACACCGACCGAGATCAGCCCTGGCGGGCACCATCCGCTGCCAAGCGTCGAAACGGTATCGACCACCCAGTCGGCAACGGACGCGCCGGGGTTAAGGGTGGTGAAACGCGCCTTGTTTTCTGACCCGCCGCCTTTTGCGGCGATGGTGATCTCAATCTGGTTGCCTTGCACAAGGTCGACGTGGACGACTGCGGGCGTGTTGTCGCGAGTGTTCAATCGTCCGGCGAGCGGATCTGAGACAATCGACGGTCGTAGTGGATTGTCGGGATCGAGATATGCCCGACGAACGCCTTCATTTATGAGGTCTGCAAAATTGGCGGCAGACTTGATACGAACTCCCATCCCGACCTTGGCGAACACCACCACGAGACCGGTGTCCTGGCAAATCGGCCGGCGCCCAAATGCCGCCATCCGCGAATTCAGCAGTATCTGCCCTATGGCGTTCTTCGCCGACGTGCTCTGCTCGCGCGCATATGCCAGCGAAAGGTACCGGATATAGTCCGGAGGATGGTAATACGAGATGTACTGAAGGGCGTCGGCGACGCTCCTTGTGATGTCGCGACCGGCGATGGTCCGTGTTCTATTTCCCACCGGATTTTATCCAAATGAACCGAGGCCATTGACCATTTTCAGAATCTGGAAGCTTCGCACCCCCTGCTCGCCGCCTTCATATCCATAGCCGCTTTGCTTGACTCCTCCATAAGGGGCATCAGCGGAAACCCCTTTCAGGTAATTCACACTAACAGCGCCCGCAGAAAGACCGCTCACAAGCCTCTGTTGCGTATCGGCCGCGCCAGTAAACAAGTAGGCGGCCAGACCGTACTCCGTGGCGTTGGCTTCATCGATCGCCTCCTCGATCGTGTCGAACGGGGCCACAGTCAGGATCGGCCCGAACGGCTCGTCATGAAGCACTTTGGCAGCTTTGGGTACCCTGTCAGGATGGTTGGCGGCCAGTAAAAGCCTGGCTGATCCACGCGAGCGCCACCGGTTTCTATGCGGGCGCCGCGATCCACCGCGCCCTCGACAAGACGCTGCATGGCCTCGATCCGCCGCGCGTTTGCCATTGGCCCCATCTCCGTCGTCGGGTCGTCGGGTGGGCCGATCTTGATCTTGCGGGCGACTTCGGTCATCCGGGATAGAAACTCTTCATAGAGGGGCCGGGCGACGAGGATTCTGCTGGGCGCATTACAGCTTTGGCCCGCGCACTCGAACTTGTATTCCGAAATTGCCGGAACGGCCGTTGCGAGATCCGCATCCTCGCATACAACGACCGGGGAATGCCCGCCGAGTTCAAGGACACACCGCTGCAAATTGTTCGCGGCGAGCTTGGCCAGGTGTTTTCCAACGGCGGTGGAGCCCGTGAAAGTCAAGATCTTCACGATTGGCGAGCTGAGCAGATGTTCAGAAATCTCCGCTGGCACGCCGAAGACAAGATTAACCACGCCGTCCGGGATACCTGCCTGGCGCAAGACTTCGACGATGTGGATGGCAGCACTTGGTGTCTCTTCAGCCCCTTTGAGGATCACGGGACACCCTGCCGCCAAGGCTGGGGCAAGCTTGCGGGCGATAAGCACTGCGGGATAGTTCCAGGGCGTGAAGGCAGCCACCACGCCGAGCGGCTCGGGCACGATCATTCGGTTCGGGCCATGTGGAATAGGGGCCGAGAATTCTTCGGCGTGCGTGCCGTACCACTCCAAGGTTTCGACTGCGCGCGCGTATTCGCCTGTTGCTTCGGCAATCGTCTTGCCCTGCTCTGTCGACAAATCTTCTGCTGCGTCTCCCACCTTCGTCGACAGGATTCTGGCGGCCGCAACAAGGATTTCGCCGCGATCCTTCGGCAGTCGCGAGGACCACGCCCGGCGGCTAGCCTCTGCAGAAGCCAAGGCATCGTCCAGGTCCGAAGCCGACGCCGCGGCCACCGAGCCAAATACCTTCTCTGTAGCCGGGTTCGTCACCGGCAAAGTAACTCCGCCACTTCCGGCTCGCCACCTGCCGTTAATGAAAAGGTGATAGGTCGTGGCGTTGGACATCGGATGCTCCGCTTGAGTGAATTTGCCAGGACGAGAACGGCCGATATCTGAACCGTGCACCGTGCCTCGCTCCTCAGCGATTTTCATCGCGATAGTCGCATGCGGTCAAATATCGAATGTCGCCCAACGCCATCTCGAATCCAGATTGACACCGCTAACGCAGCCGCGAAGATCGATCGCACTGAGAATTCGTCTCGGAATTCCCTAAATCCGGTCCGGAACCGTGGCTGACCAGTGCTTGCCCTCGATCAAAGTCTTTACGACCGTGGGGATCAGCTTGCGGACCGCAGAGACGGCTGGAGAGCGCTCATCTTTCGGGTTGACGGCAAGCACAACGGAACGGGTGATCACCGGATCAATGATCTTAACCGTCCGGACTTGGCCTTGAGACGCCTCTTTCTGAATGGCCGACGGGGTAGGATGGAATAGGCCTTCCCTTCCATGACCATATTGATGATCGTGGAAAGGGAGTCGACTTCGAATCTGACGTCCAGAACACAACCGTGTTGGGCAACGACATCAGCCACCGAACGCCTGACATTGTTGTTGCGCATGGGAACCGCCAGCGGAAACGCGTGCAGGTTGGCGAGCGGTATCGAATCTTCGAAAGGCGGTTCACCGGGCGGCACCACCAGGCAAAACTCTTCGCGTGCCAGCACTGTCATTTGCCCCACACTCTCGGCAGTGCGGTAGAGGACAGCCAGATTGAAGCGGCCAGAACCCATCCACTTCCTCCAACGGTCCCGTCATGCCCTCGATCATCTTAAGCGAGATTCTCGGCAATTCGCTTCTTACCGATTCAAGCAGGGGACCGCTAAGGACGCGAGCGGCTCCGGACGGAATGCCAATGGTCACCTCTCCGGAAGGAGCAGCCACCGAGTTGGTCAGTTCGGCCTCGGTGAGCAGAATTTCCTTCAGGATGATCCGCGCGCGCTCAAGCAGCTTGTCTCCGGACGCCGTGACGCTGACACCGGTCCTGTCGCGCACGAGCAGCTGGGTGCCGAATCCTTCCTCGAGTTGACGCACATGCAGGCTTAGAGCGCTTTGAGCAACGTTGAGGGTCGCAGCTGCCTTCGTGAAACTGCCGGCTTCAACGACGCCGACAAAGTATCTTAACTGCCTGATGTCCACGATGAACAAATCCAACCGGGGCATGATCCCCTGTGTTTCCTATCTATCTCGAAACGAGATGGCAGGCAAGCCACAAAACTGTCGCACTCGTTCGAAAACAGCCTGTCCAGCCGCTGATTAAAGGCTCAGTTATTGCTGGAGAAAGCCAGGATCTCGTGGGCGCGCCGCACCACTGGCGGATCGATCATTTTGCCATTCAACGAGAATGCGGACAGTCCACGTGTGGCGGCATCATTTTCCGCCGCGACGACTTTATGGGCCCACTCGAGTTCCTGTGCGCTTGGCGAGAAAGCCTCATTGAATATGGCCACCTGTGTCGGATGGATCGCCAAGGCTCCGGCAAAGCCAAGCCGCCGCGCACGCACCGCGGCTTCACGCAGTTTATGCGTGTCCGAGAACTCGCCGATGCTTCCTATGAAGCCCAGCGGGAGCAAGCCGGCCGCACGGGCAGCAAACAGAACAGAAATGTTCGGCGTCAACAGAAGGTCGAATTCCGGGGCGCCGCTAACAGCGGCACTGAAGTCTCCAGGACCAAGGGCCATTGCGACCATCCTTGGATGCGCCGACGCAATGGCCGCGAGTCTTTGCAAGGCGCCCGGGGTCTCGATCTGGGCAAGGAACCGGATGCGTCCCAGCGAAAGATTTCTTTCTCGTTCAAGTTCTGAAACCGCATTCGCGATCTCTAAAATCCACTCTGCTGAATCCGTCTTCGGAAGAACCAGTGCGTCAACACCAGCGATAACGGCTGCATCGAGATCCGCCGCCAAGGCGCGCAAACCATGATTCACGCGGACCAAAACAGATGCACCCTTGAGGGCCACCTTTGCCACGGATTCAGGAAGCTGCCGCCGTGCCTCGCCCTTCTGATCCTGGGGAGCGGAGTCCTCCAGGTCGAGAATGACGCCATCTGCACCCCGCTCATGGGCCGTCTCCACAAAGCGCGCAACGTGAGCGGGGACGAAGAGCAGCGATCTCCAGCGGGGTACAGGCATCGCGCTTTCAACGGCCGTAAAGGTGTCCTTGATCATGGAGCCGCCTCTGCGATCGATTTTAGCGAGGGCGGTGGCAGTGAGCTTGCTGGGCAGCCGATGCGCTGAGATGATCTGAGGTGTGCACGCTCTGTGCAAATCGCGAGCGCACCCATCTTGCCGAGAAGCGCGCTCACGCTGAAGCGGCTCTTTCGCGCAAAAGCCCTAGAACCTCCTCGCGGATTGCCTCGGTATGCGCGCCAAGAGCCGGAACTGGACGCAGCCAGGGGCGCTCTGAGTTGAAAATCGCCGCCGGCGCTATCGTCTCAACGGTTCCTTCGGGTGTTCCAACCTGCACCCTGCGAATGTGTGGATGCTTTGAAACATCCGCCACTTCGTTCAGTCGACCATATGCTAGGCCGGCCGCCTCGAGCTCCTGCATTGCTTGATGGCAGGACAGTTCGGAAAACCGCCGTTCAATGATCTCGTCAAGTTGCGCACGGTGACCGAGACGCTCCATATTCTCAGCAAAACCAGGTGCGCGTGTGAGCGCCGGCTTCTTCAGGAACTTCTCGCAGAAATTCACCCATTCACGGTCATTCTGAACCGAAAAGATGACCTCTTTGCCGTCGGCGCAACAATATGCGCCATAGGGCGCTAGCGACGGGTGTTTCACGCCAGCGCGTACCGTGTGGTAGCCGCTGTAGTCGTTTTGCAAAACCGGAACATTCATCCAGTCGGCGACGGCATCGAACAGTGACACCTGGATGCTGGTGCCTTCACCGGTGACCTCGCGGTGATAGAGCGCCTGAAGAATGGCGCTATGTGCTGTCATGCCCGCCGAGATGTCGCAAACCGAGACGCCTACACGCGCGGGCCCTTGTTGGTTGCCGGTGATCGCGCATAGGCCTGTTTCGGCCTGGACGATGAGATCATAAGCCTTCAAATGGGAATACGGCCCGCTGTCCCCGAAACCAGAGATGTCGCAGGTGATCAGCCGCGGAAAACGTCGACGGAGATCAGCAGACGCGAAACCCAGTCTTTCGATGCTGCCCGGTTTCAGATTCTGGATGAAGACGTCAGCAGCGGCAATGAGCCCGTCGAGGACCTCGCGGTCCGACTCCAACCTCAGGTCTAGACAGACCGACTCCTTGCCCCGGTTGAGCCAGACGAAGTAAGCGCTCTGCCCCCGGACCAACTTGTCGTAGTTTCGGGCAAAATCCCCTTCGGGTCTCTCGACCTTGATGACGCGGGCGCCGGCGTCAGCAAGACGAGACGATGCATAAGGCGCGGCGACAGCCTGCTCCACGGCTACGACAGTGATCCCCTCAAGAGAGTTCTGCATGCGACACCGTGCTTTTCATCCAACGTTTTCGTTTTGAGTCCGACGACGGTTCAACATCGCCAGCAACCGGTTTTGTTCGTTCCCAACAATTGAGAATGCCTCGTCGACTCCCATTCCGGGCTTTGCAAGCATCATGTCGGCCTGGGTTGCCACCGATACGTGGACAGAAGCCTGGGCGGAGAGATCGGTCTCGGTACAGCTTCCCCCGACATACGCTCCTACCTTGTTTGCCTTGCAAATGAGAACTGCGCGCGCGGTATCGGCGATTGAGCCCACGTCTGGCGTCTTGATTTGGACCAGATGCGTGGCCTTGGCTTCGGCAAAGAGCCGGATATCTTCAAGCGTATTGCATCTCTCATCCACGACAATGCGGACGCTGGAACCCCGGTCGTCCAAAATCGATACGATCTTGGCGTAGTTCTCAATTTGAGCTTGCGTCGAACCAAAATCCGCCGGGGACTCGATGTTGAGCGTGAAATCCGGGATGGTATCTGCAACCTTGCAGATAAAGTCGGCGATGCTTTGGGGCTCCAGGCCGATTTCCTGCCCGATCCAGCCATACACATCGAAATGCAGCACCGGATGATACCCCGGGCGGCCGATTTCGCGCGTGCGCGTCGCAACCCACTTCACGAATTCCATGAAGGTCAGTCCGTCGGCGCCGAATTTCTGCCGTGAGTTGATCAGCCCGTGCGGGAGCACATCCACGGCCTTCAGGATCATTTTGTCGACGTTGATTTCGCGAGCATCGCCGCTCTGGCAATAAATCGGGACCCTGCACGTCGGCAGCGGCAGGTCAAATTCACTGCATACGACCTCCGCCATCGTCGTACGGTGAAGGTGGGCCGCTGCGCGAAGGAGCGCCTGGCTGACGCCATACTCAATCGCGAGAGGTAACCGCTTGTGTTCGAAGGGCTCGAAAACCTTCGCGCAGGCATCGAGGTAACCAGACGCATCGACATCAAGAAGCCGGGGCACCACAACCCGCGACGTCACTTCGGAGATTTGAGCAGTTTCAAACAAAGGATCGCGTCCACCAGCACCAGAATACTGAACGCCCATCATGTCGCCCCAAACGACGGTGTCGTCGGTAAGGACAAGCCCGACGCTCAGCGAAGATGCTGGAACGCGAATGAACGTGAAGCAAGGCGTTATCGGTTCACCGACATAGATTAAGCCGTCCTGTGAGGCGCCAGCCCGGATAGCAGCTTGGTCGTCATAGAAAAATGCACCATTGCCTGGCGCGAGGAGGACATCTTTGATCTGCACTTCAATTCGCTCGATTCTGTTATACTGTATTGGCTGCTGGAAGCAGTCCGACGCCCACCCCACCCTCAGCGTTCGAGCGGGCGTGCAAGCATTGCCACCGCCTCGTCGACCTCCATATACCTCGCGGATTTTACCGCACAAACGACGGACCCGGCAGGCGCGCGAATATCAATGGACCCAGCCGACAGCGACTCCATCGGATGCAGGACGCCGATCAGATCTCCCGGCTTCACTTCGTCAAGCACCGAGCAACGCGGTTCGAAGATGCCCGGCGCGGGCGATTTCAGCCGGTCAGACAAGAGGGTCTCAAATGTCTGGCTGGACTTTCGTTGACGGAAGGTAGGACACTCGGCTTCTTCCTCAATGAGCCCGAGCGCGATGAGGGCGTTGCGTACGCCAGCTTCGTAGATCGAGAGAACTTCAGATCCAACGGCGCCGCCGCCGAGTTCAGCGCAAATAAAGACCTTGCCTTGATTATGAACAAACGTATCGAACATTCCAGGCGTGTCGTCGTGTTCCCAAATTAATGTCATGGGAAATTTGAATGCTTCTGCCATTTTGACTGTCTTGGCCATCAGAGCGGCGTTCGCAATGGGATGCGTGACGACCGACGGTGGAAATTCCCACTGTGGTCCGAAGCTATGCAGATCAAATACCGTGTCGGCCATCGGCACCAACAGGCGAGAGACGGCATCCGCGATGCGTTCGGTTACCGAGCCATCAGCGCGGCCAGGAAACTCTCGATTGAGATTCTTCCCATCGACCGGCGTGTTGCGGGTCCAAGCCTGAACAGCCAGTGGATTGATCTCCGGGACGATGATGACCCTTCCGCAGGTTTGCGCTTCGGGCAGCCACTCGACAAGCCGTCGTGAAACGATTGGCCCTTCCAATTCATTGCCATGATTTCCGCCCGTGATGAGGAGGCGCGGTCCCTCCCCTTTGTTGAGGCAGAAGACCGGAAGCGAAAGCGCTTCGCAGTCCGCGCCCTTTGCGACAACAAGATGCCCTGTGCTCATGCACGGCGCATTGAGGTCCAAGGTAAGGTGTGATGCGTTGCTCATTGTTCGCCTTATGCACGATACAGTGTGTGGGGGGTGCGGCTGAGGATTTCTGCGCCGTGCTCTGTCACCACGACGTGCTCGCTGGTTCCAACCAGGTAACCACTTTCTCCGCACAGGATGATTGGCATATGCAATGTCATGTTTGGTTTAAGTATATCCGTAGCGCCAGGCTGAAGGCTGATGTTGCCGCGCTCCAACCAGTTGATGCCGGTTTGGTAGCCGACCCGGTGATTGAGCAACTCAGGACGCCCATGGCGCTTGAGCACCTCTCGCCCGGCGGCATCAACTTCGCCGGCGGTCGCGCCAGGCTTGATCGCAGAAATAACCGCCTCCAGAACTTCAATCGAGAGGTCGTGCAGATATTCAGTTTCGGCATGTCGGCCAAGTACAGCGCTCCGGACCAGGCCACAGGGGTATCCGTCCTTCATGCCACCAAGTTCCATGAAAGCTGGCTCATTGTTACCAATCGGATGCGGCTTCGGACCGCCGTGCGAAAGTTTCGTCCGCTCCCCAAACAGCAGGGTCATGGAACTCGACCGCAATACACCCCCTGCCTTCTCAACCTCCCGCTCAATGTTCTCGGCCACTTCCGATTCCGTAATGCCCTCCCGCAATGATTGCTGGAATGTTCTGACGGCCACATCCGTCAGTTCGATTGCAAAGCGCATGGCTTTGAGTTCCATCTCCGTCTTTACGGCTGCCACCGCCGCTACCAGACGAGTCGCGTCAGCGAATTTGGTATCGGGAAGCTGCTCCTGAAGCGCACTAACGTCCGCTGGCGCAAGATTCCAGCAGCCGAGCTCGAGCCCAATTTTACGCCCATTCAAACCAAATCGGCGAATTGCATCGGCACACACCGGGGCAAAGCCATCCTGGTCGCTGTAGGTAAGTATTTCCTGGACGCAGCTGCTTGGACGAACGCCGCCCAATTCATACTCCCGGACGACGAAGGTCGGCTTTTGTCCCGGTACGAGGATCAATGGGAACGGCATGAAATATGCACCGCGCCCGTCATATCCGCTAAGGTACTGAAGGTGGCCATGAGCGGTTACCAAGAGGGCGTCGAGATTGGCTCGTTCCATTGCCTCGAACACTTTCTGCTGACGCCGTTCATACTCGGCATTAGGGAATGGAAGGCCCGTCAGTGGAACTGCTGAAGATGTAGTGGTCACAGATCACCTCAATTGCCGACTTGCTGTTTAGACGGGGCGCCATCCCGCTAACCGTAGGTTCGGCGGCAATCCGAATGCACGGCCGCTTCGCATCTTCGTCTTATCGGAGGTTCACCCGCAACAGCGGCTTGCGTCAAATGCTGTTTCCATATTGTAGTCATCTAGCCATGCGATGGATCTTCAAGATACATGCTGGCAAGCCTCGCCCGGCTGAACGTTACCGACAAACACGGGCCAGACACAGACGATAGCGTTGGCCGGCAGAGGTCCGACTTTCATGGGTGGGTAACTCTGTATGGCGCCTGGTCGTTCGTGAGATTGGGAACCCCCATGCATTGGTACTGCATTGCCCCGTAATCACTGATTCCATCCTGTCGGAAACATCCGGCAAGGGAGATGAAGCGATGGCAAACAGGAGGTAATTGGTGGAGCTCATCTCCGAAGAGAGCGCCGAACTGAGTGCGCTGATTTCCAAGGGCAAGAGCCCGGCGAGGGCCATTCTCAAGGCGCGCATTCTGTTGAAGGCCTGACCGGGGCGAAGGCGGCGCGGGGTGGACGGATGCGCGCATCTGCGAGGCGCTTGATACCAACGTGACCAAAGTTTCGCCGTGTGCGTGCGAAACTGGTCGAGGACAGGTTGGACGCTGTGTTCACGCGCAAGAAGCCCACGCGCCCGCCGATCTGCCGATTTCGACGGTGAGACGGATCAGAAAAGGCGCAAGTGGCGCGTTTTCCCGCCGAATGGCCAGGCCAAGCTATCGCACTCGCCTGCTCGCAGCCGCCCGAGGGCCCTGCGCGCTGGACGATCTGTCTGTTTGGTGGATAGGGTCGTGGAGCTTGAATTTGTGCCAACGGCGCATTTCAATACGGTCGGTCGCGCGTCAAAAAATCTCCAGCCGCACTGCAAAGCCTATTGGGTGATCCCGCCCAAAACCAACGCCGCTGCCGATGCGACCGGGACAAGAGGCGCGTTAAGATGAAGCCGCCTGGATTGCGCCGGACCTAATGGCTTCCTGAT
>NZ_SUEO01000152.1 GCF_004962925.1 Mesorhizobium sp.
CAAATCGGGCGATTCCTATGGAATATCAGCGGCTTCCGAATTCTTCACGGCCGACTACATCGGCTACTTGGGTTTCTCCTCAAGCTTTTCATCCCCGAAAGAATTGCCTCCCAGGTGCGGCTCGATATCCGAAGCTTGACGATTCTATCCCACATCCGCCTCACGTCCGCACCCTCAGCGCCTGCTCCAGCCTGTCGGCAATCTGTGTGACGATATAGGCAATCACCATATAGATCACGACGGCAATCACGAAGGCTTCGAGGTAGTAGTAGTTCAGCGCGGCGGTCAGCTGGGACTGGGCGAAGATATCGACAACCTCGATGGCGAATCCGAGAGAAAGCGCCTTCATGATGACCATCATCGAAGTCGTCAGGTCGGGAATTGCCGTGAGGGCCACTTGGGGAAATAGGATACGTCGGAACAGTTGGCCGCCCGTATAGCCCAGCGAATGGGCGGCATCCGACTGACCGGTGTCGAAGGCATTCAGAGCCCCCTTGATTATTTCTGATTGGAACGCGGCGACACAGCCGGTAATCGCAACGACAAGAATGACCCAATTGGGGGTTTCGTGGGCATTGAAGTTGATCCCGAGCAACGAGAAGAGGAACTGGAATGCAGGGGGCAGACCGAAATAGGCGAGGAAAATCACGATGACCATCGGAACGCCCTTGAAGACGATCTTGTAAGTCATGATGAGCTCTCGCAGCACCGGCACCAGTCTGTATTCGATAAGCGCGAATATGCTGCCGACTATCGTCGACAGGACGAAAATCAAGAGCGCCATTCCAACAGTCACGGGCACGGCACTCAGAATTTCATGCGTGTCCTGGAGCAAAATATCGGTATCAAACATGGTTGAATACCCTTACGTCAGACGCTCGCGAGGAGCTCGTTCTTGATCGGAGTTGTTGTCGTCGCCTCTGGCGCTTGCATCGGTGATCGAAGCTCGAAGAAGCGCACGATGAGCCACGCGACCAGGCACATCAGCGAATAGATGACCGCCAGGACGAGGTAGGTTTCGAATTGGAACTGGTTGTAGTCGCGCTCCATGATCAAATGCGCAGTCGCCATGACGTCGGCCGCCCCGATGTACATGACCAGCGCAACGTTATGGATCAGGTAGATGATGGAGTTCCCGTAGCCCGGCAATGCGAAGTGCACCGCTTGCGGGCCGACGACACGACTAATTTTCTGTCGGAACGTATATCCAAGGCTATCGGCCGCATCGTGCTGGCCGCGATCGACGGCAAGATATGCAGGTCGCATGACTTCCGACAGATACCCTCCATGGTAGAGGCTCAACCCCACCATGGCAGCCATCGTCGCTGAAATAAAATCTTTGGCGCCGAACAAGATCACCAACAGCGGAAGCCCATAAAACGCGACGAACAACTGGAGCACGACAGGAACACTCCGCGCATAGGACACGTAGAGGTCCACCAGGTGACTGATCAGTGGCACCCTGCGAACACGGAGTGTTGTCGCGATGAGAGCCAGGCAGAACCCGGAAATGAGGGCTGTGAACGTGATGGCGAGCGTCAGCGGCAGTGCCGAGAGCAACTCGGGAATCATAGCAGATACATCCACTTTGAAACGCTCCTTCTTGCAATTCAGCCTTGCCGCTGACTAGCGATATGGCCGTCGACGGCCGTGCTATTTCATGTACTGGACGATGCCCTCGCCGAACCACTTCTGCGAGAGCTTTTCGATCGTGCCGTCGTCTTTCAATTCCTTGAGAACCTTGTTCACATCGTTGGCCAGAACCTTGTTCTCGTCTGATCTGTGGATCAGCATGTAGGTGTTGTTGCTGAACACTGGTTCGGACGCCACGATATCGAGTTTCTTTTGCTCGATGACGGTCTGCTCACCGAGATTCGACGGCAGGACGAGGGCGTCGAACTTGCCGTTCTGAACTTCGTCCAGGCGGTTCGGGTAGGGAATACCGGCACTCGATGCCGTGACATCGAGCTTGTATTGCGGGTTTTCTTTCTGCCAGTTCATGATGAACTTGTAGGTTCCACCGCCGGCCGTAGTCGGAACGATCCTCTTGCCGACCAGGTCTTTCATTTCCTTGATGCCGCTGTCTTTCTTGCTGTAGATCTTCATCAGGCTGGCGCCCATAGGATTTTCCGGAATGAGGAACTGCTTGGCGCGCTCGGGGGACTTGTAGTAGCCGCCGACCGCGATGTCGTACTTGCCCGTGGCGAGACCGGTTTCCTGGGCAATGTCGGAGACGCCTTCCATTTCGAACTTGTACTGGGGCAGCTTTGCGTTGATCGCCCTCAGAAGATCGGGCTCATAGCCTTGCGGCTCGACGCCGATCGCGCCCCATGCCAGCGGCTTGGATTCGGCAGACGTGGCGATCTTGATCGTGCGAACGGTCTGGCCGTAGCTGACCCCCGCCGTTGCAAGGGCAATCGCGATGCCGCCGGCGATGGCCAGGGCATAGCGGCGAGAAAAACTGGATGTGATTGCAGACATTTCTTGGTTCCCTTCTTGTTGGATTATTGAAAAGCGAGTTCTGACTGCAGGAATTGAGCAAGTCGTGGGCTGGAAGGCGCATCGAAGATGTCAGCCGGGCTGCCATCGGCGGCGACCACGCCACGATCCATGAAGACGATCCGGTTGGAGATGTTCTTGGCGAATTGCATCTCGTGGGTCACAAGCAGCGAAGTGATCCCTGACGAGGTGACATCCTTGATCACCTTTAGAACTTCACCGACGAGTTCGGGATCCAGCGATGACGTCGGCTCATCGAAGAGTATTACGTCGGGTCGAACTGCTAGTGCGCGCGCGATGCCGGTGCGCTGAAGCTGGCCGCCCGACAGCTGGGAGGGATAGCTGTCTCGCTTCGGGGTGAGGCCGACCCGCTCGAGTTCCCGCAGGGCGATCTCCTGCGCCTCGTCCGTGGACTTGCGCTGCACGACGACCAGGGGATCCATCACGTTCTGGAGGACCGTCATGTTCTTGAAGACGTTGAATTGCTGAAAGACCATCGCTGTCCGGAGCCGGATCGCCTGGACAGCTGTTTTGTCGGCGCGCTGGTAATCCATCCGAATCTGATCGAACGCGATGGTCCCTGACGACGGCTTGGCCAGGTAATTGATGCATTTCAGCAACGTGGTCTTGCCGGTGCCGCTGGGGCCGATGATCGACACCACGTCACCCCGCTTTACCGACAGATTGACGCCGTTCAGAACCTGCGTGCTTCCGTAAGACAGCTTTACATCTTTGAGTTCAAGCATTGCTGGTTGGCCCTTCGGAAAGTGTGAGACGGACTGCTTTGACCGTATGCGACATCATCCCCCGCTCTCCGCATGGCCGAGAACGTGCATCAGCCGGTTTGCCCAACCGAAGATCGATATGGCGTGGATCAGGTCGATAATCTCGCGGTCGTCCATGCCGACTGATCGAAGCGCGGCGATATCATCTGCCGTCGCTTCCGACGGGGCCGCCGACAGGCGGCGGGCAAAACTGTAGATTGCCGCATCGCGTGGGCCGAGCGCTTCAGGTTTGTCGAGATAGAGCGCCGTGACCACTTCGTCGCTCTTGGTCAGCTCTGCATGCCTGCGGGCGTGAACAACGGCGCAGAATTTGCAGCCATTGACGATCGAGGCACCCAATGCACCAAGTTCGCGGTCAGGACGGGCAAGCCCGCCTTCGACATACATGATTGCGTTGAACAAGATGGTGCGGGCAAGGTAGCTCTCGGGGTCATGCGCAAGGGTGCGCACATATTCCGAAACTTTCTTGGCCGATGGCGTGACCTTCATCGCATCAAGCTGTTCCGGCGTGGCCTCGGATAGCTCGACCGGCGCGATGTACGGATGCCAATTCAATGGCTTCAGGCGCACTGCGGAAATCATGCCGACCTCAACAATCGCAGGCCGGTCGCCACCCGCGTCTGGAAATTGACGAAGGCGATGAGCTCGGAAAGGGCGACGATCTGAGGATTGTTCAATCCGGCTTGGGCGAGCAGGGCAATGTGGCTCGCCTGCGCCTTTTTCGGTGTTAGTGTGATCAGGTCCACATGACGTACGATAGTCGCCAATGGTTCCTCCAGATCCGTTTCGCCCCGAGCCAAAGCCCGGAGTTGCTCTGTCGGATCCAGCTGAACCAGCTGCACATCATATTCGGCCATCAGGACCGGATCGGCATTCAGAGCGGCCATGCGACGAGCCAGAGCGACCCGCAAATTCCGCGCCAGTCCTTGGTCGTTTGCTGGCTGCAGGACGGAGAGGCGACATTCCTCCGCCCCTTGCACGAATTCGGGCCGAAATCGCCGTGCGGCGAAAAGGGCATCGTCCGGGGAAATACCGGCGGCCTTGTCCATTGCGTCGATCACAGCGCGGCCTCCTTCTGCAACAAGGGTGTTGAATCGACCCATTCGTCGCCCAGAAGTTCGGGCGTGTCGTAGGCGATCAGATTGGCGAAGTGGGTTTCGACATCTTCGGCAAACAGCGAGGCGGCGATGCCGCGGACCAGACGGTCGGCACCGGCGCTGACGGCTGGGATATCGCCGGAAACCTTGCCGTGGGTCAGCATGGCGGCGTCGTTGAAGCAGTGGATATGCGACAGCATCGGGCAGGAGCCGGGAACGCGTTCGCGAAATTCGAAGGCGGGACCTAGATCCGGCGCTTCCGACATGCCTGCACGCGGTAGCCCCATATCCGGCGTATATCGGCTATCCGACCAGGTGCGGATGTGTGGCGCGATGGCTGCAAATTCCGGGCGGCCGCTGAAGTCATTCGAAAAGCCGGTTGCCGCGATCAGGAAGTCGTAGCGCATTGGTCCCTGCGTGGTTTCGATCAGAAGGTCCCCTGCATCTTCTTTCACCGTGACTATGGCGCAGTCGAGAAAGAACCGGGCATTGGGATGGCGAGACACGCGAAGCGTCGATGAGCGCGGTGGCGGTGTCTGGGTCGAGGCGGTATAGTCGAAGAATTTCCACTTCCAGGCATCGGGCAATTGATGCATCCCGAGCACAACACCCGGGCTGCCGATGCCGGTCAGCTTGTTGATGCGCGGCATCTCCTTGCGCCGGATCAACATGTCGACTGAGCCGGCGCCCGCCTCAAGTGCGGTTGCGGCATTGTCCATGGAAGAGGCACCGGCGCCGATAACTGCCACACGCTTGCCTTTCAGCGCGTCGAAATCGATGTCGTCGGCCGAATGGGCCCAATAGGCGCGATCGATGCCCCTGAGGAATTCGGGCACGGCAAAACCGCCCAGACCAGAGCGACCGGTGGCCAGAACGAGATGACGGCTGAGAACCCGGCCGGATTCCGCGCCCTCGATATCAATCGCAATCAGATCACCAACCGGTGCGACGGCGGTCATGCGCACGCTGTTGCGCACTGGCAGAGCAAGAACCTTGCGGTACCAGACCAGGTAATCCATCCACTGGCCCTTGGGGATTTTGTCCAGCGACTGCCAGGCCTCAACGCCCCATTGCGCCGTGAACCAGGCGCGGAATGTCAATTGCGGCAGGCCGAGCGACGGACCGTGCAGGGTCTTCGGCGACCGGAGCGTTTGCATGCGGGCAAACGTCACCCATGGCCCTTCGAGCCCGGCCGGAGCCGCATCATAGGCGACGATGTTGGTTATCCCGGTCAGCGCCAGCTTTGCCGTGGCGGCAAGTCCGCACATGCCGGCGCCGATCACCACGACGTCACGGACCGGCACGCCATCGTGCGAACGCGCAGGAACCCATGGCTTAGCGGGCAGTTCGAGAAAGTCGAGATCCTGCGCAAGCTGTGCTTCCAGTGCGGCAAGACCTGTCGACATTGGTGCGGTGGGGGTATGCTTCATATTCCCGTTCCGTGATTTGTGCCGGATGCAGGATCGGTTACCAATTGGCCAGCCAGGGTCGGATCGAGTTTCTTGAAGCCGACGATCGAGCGTTCAGCCACCGCCTCGACCGCATCCATCAACGCCTGCGCGACTGGACGAAGGGGGCGTTTTTCGGCAGCCACAACGCCCCAATAAAAAAGAACGGTCGCGTCGATCGGGCGGATGGCGACCCCAGGCAAGGCCACGCCATAAGCGGTGAGGGGATCGATGACAGCAGCAACGCCGGTCCGGCGCACAAGCTGCAATGCGCCATAGGCAGTATTCGTCCGGATCACTGGCCCGGTGTCGATGCCTCTGGCCGCCAATGCCTTGGTGACATGCAACTGAAAACGCAGCGGGTTGAGCAACGTGGCGACGCGACGACCGGCAAAGGCGGAAAGCGGTATGACATCAAGTTCAGCCAGCGGATCGTCCTCCCGCACGGCCGCAACATCAGGTGCCGAATAGAGCCGCAGCACATCCAGACCGGGCGTATCGAGCGGCAGGCTTGAAAAGCCGATCTCGGCACGTCCGCTGCGCACCTCCTGCGCGACGATCGAGGGAAGAAACTGCCCGAGATGTGTCTCGTGCGGAAGCTCAATACCCTTGAGCTCGGCCATGGCCGTCGGGATCAAGCCGGTGCCGATCGCAGAGGTTGTGACAATCTGCAGGATCCGCCCCCGGCCGGCGGCGATCATCTTGGCCCGCGCTGCAAGTTCGGTGAAGGACATCAGCAGTCGCCGCGCTTCTTCTTCGAATGCGACTCCCTCTTCAGACAGCTGCACCCGTCGACCGATCCGATGCAGCAACTCGAAGCCAAGTTCGGCCTCAAGATCCTGAATGGTGCGTGTCACCGCAGGTTGGGAACGCCCGAGCATGTCAGCCGCCTTGGTAATGCTGCCGCTGGCAGCAACCGCAAGGAAGGTCTGAAGGTCCCGGGTTTCCATGTTCTCCCTACATGCGTAATTCGTATGATTGACATCGTCTCATTCATTTTTGATATATGTCAAGCGGAAACTAATACTCGTTGCGGCGTTTGCCGGCTCAGAGCCGGAGTCCTGATCGAAACGGCTGATCGCAACCGACGTGACTCCAATTCGGAACCTCCTGATGAAAAAACTTGTAGGCGGGGACGGCAAGGATTCTCGAACCATAAAGCCTGGAACAGGAGGAATGTTATGCGCGTGAGTATTCTGGGCGCCGGAGCAATTGCCTATGGCCTTACGGCCTATTTGGCACAATCAGGACATTCGCCAACGCTCTGGTCACCGTCGGGACACCGCACCAGAACGTTGGCCACCGGCGAATTATTGAAGGCGACGGGGGATATCGAGGCGACGGTGCCGGTGCGCATTGCCAAGGATTGTAAAGATGCCATCGACCACGCGGACGTGGTGGTGATCGCGCTTCCCGCTTACGGCCACAAGATGGTGATGGATGCCGCCGTCCCTCATCTGGCAGATGGTATTCCGGTCATCGTCAGTTCGCACAGTTCGTTCGGGGCGCTGTATCTCTCCAAGCGGTTGGCCGAACGCAAGGTCAGGTTGCCGATCGTCGTTTGGGGCACAACGCTCTTGACCGGCCGCCAGCTCGGACCAACAGAAGTCCATGTCACTGCCATTCGCCAGAAGCTTGATGTCGCGACGCTGCCTTTCGATGCGCTAGACCAAGGATACGATCTTTGCACGGCCTTGTTCGGCGATCGTTTCGTCAAGCGCGATGGTCTGCTGGCGATTGCGCTCAGCAACCTCAATCCGCAGAACCATCTGGGAATTGCCCTTCTCAATCTCACACGCATGGAGCAGGGCGAGCAATGGAGCCAGGGGGGAAATGTCACTCCTGCCGTTGGTCGCTTTATCGAGGCTCTGGATGCCGAACGATTGGCCATAGCTGCCCATTTCGGTATCGCGGTTCGTACCGTCCAGGAACATTTTTCATTGTCGTTCCACGTCCCCATGAGCACTGTTTCGGAAATGAACCAGGAGATGGATCGCCAAGGTCGTGGTGGCTTTGGCCCGACAACTATCGAGAGCCGTTACATTCTCGAGGATGTTCCGTTCGGCCTGTTACCGACCGCCGTCCTAGGAAAGATCAGCGGAAATCCAGCGGTTCTCCATGAATCCGGAATTTCCATATTGTCGGCGGCTTATGGTCGCGATCTCAGGGGAGACAATGATATCCTTCCCATGCTCGGCATCGAGGGGATGACTAAGGCGGATCTTGAAACCCTTTGCCGCAAGGGGTTTTGACAACTCCCAGTGGATCGCAGCCAATAACACTCGATAGCGGCCGGCGGTGCCCACCGGCTCAGCCTCAGGCCAGCCATTGCTCGTGCGACCTGGTTGGCAGGTCAAACTGGTGGCAGCGTCGAGTCACAATGTTCACCCATTCCTCCGACGGGTGATAGCGCGCGTGTAATTTGGCCAAGGACAATCTCACGCGACTTGCCAAGGCCGAGCTCAGATGTCGGCGCCATTGGACCCCCTCACCGGGAGCAGGCCTCAGCCCGGCCTCCCGTGGGGTGCCTTGTCGTGAACAGAGCGATCAGCCGAGATACTGCCGACCAGATTAGCACTTGTAATGTTCGTGCGCCGGTCGAGATTCTACAGTTTGCTAATATAGGATTTGGCCAAGAAATAGCTTGCTGCGTTCATGGCTCGGATTCGAGAAGAACTCAGAAGGGTTGTTCATCTCGACGATCTCGCCTTGATCCATGAACACGATGCGATCGGCGATCTGGCGGGCAAACCCCATCTCGTGCGTGACGCACAGCATCGTCATGCCATCCTCGGCCAGCGCAACCATGGTATCGAGCACTTCTTTGACCATTTCCGGATCGAGTGCCGACGTCGGCTCGTCGAACAGCATGATTTTCGGGCTCATACAGAGCGCACGCGCGATCGCAACCCGCTGCTGCTGGCCGCCTGACAGCTGGCCGGGATATTTGTGCGCCTGGTCCGGAATCTTCACTCGTTCCAGATAATGCATGGCGGTCTGCTCGGCTTGCCAGCGCCGCATGCTGCGCACCCAGATCGGCGACAGCATTAGGTTCTCAAGAATGGTCAGATGAGGGAACAGGTTGAAGTGCTGGAATACCATGCCGATATCACGGCGGATTACGTCGATCTTCTTCAAATCATTCGTGAGCTCAACACCGTCGACCACGATCTGTCCGTGCTGGTGTTCCTCCAGACGGTTTATGCAGCGGATCATTGTGGACTTGCCCGAACCCGACGGACCGCAGATTACCAACCTCTCCCCACGGCGAACGGTAAGGTTGATATCCTTCAGCACGTGGAAGCTTCCGTACCACTTGTTCATGCCAACCATTTCGATGGCGGCCGGTTCGCTGGAAGCAGGCATAGGCGCAACGCGCTTGGCGGCGGACGATAACATCACAACATTTCCTAGTGAGCGGTGAGGCCGCGCCGCTCCAGGAAGTCGGCGAAGCGGGCGAATGAGAACGAGAGTGCGAAGAAGATCGCTCCGATAAACAGGAACGTCTCGGCTGCTGGCGATGGCCAGTCCGGGTCGGCCAGCGCCGCTTTACCGGAGCTGATCAGGTCGAACAGGCCGACCACCAGGACAAGGCTGGTGTTCTTGATCATGACGATGATGGTGTTGGCCAGCGCCGGGATCGCCACGCGGATCGCTTGCGGCAGGATGACTAGATATTGCGTGCGCCAGAAGGGCAGGCCGAGTGCCGCTGCAGCCTCATACTGGCCATTCGGTATGGCCTGCAGGCCGCCGCGAATCACCTCGGCGAGATAGGCAGCTGCGAAGATGGTGAGGGCGACCAGCGCGCGCACGAACTTGTCAGGCAACAGGGCCTCGGGCAGGAACAGCGGCATCATGATCGATGCCACGAACAAGATGGACAAGAGCGGCAGTCCGCGCACCGATTCTATCAGGACCACGGTGCCGATGCGTATCGCGGGCATCGTCGAGCGCCTGGCCAGCGCCAGGAGAATGCCGACGGGGAAAGCGACGCCGATGGCAACGACGGTGAGGATGAGTGTGACCGGCAGGCCGCCCCAAGACGAGGTCGGAACCTCGATCAAGCCGAAACCGCCGGCCATCAGCCAGAAGATCAGCACGAGCGCCGCCACCCAGAGCGCTGCCAGCCGTGGAGTCCAGCTGGCAGGCCGTACCGACCAGCCGAGCAGCGCGAGGATGAGCAGACACACGAGGGCAGGACGCCAGCGCTCGTCGAACGGATAGATGCCGAATAGCAGCTGGCCCGACTTGGCGTAGATGAAGCTCCAGCAAGCCCCGGCGGCCACCCGGCAGGCATTCGGATCGGGATCGAACAGCACGCCATCGATTACCAGCCAGCGCAGCATCGGCGGTACCGTGACAACGATCATGGTGCCGAACAGCAGCGTCAGGGCTGCGTTGAGCGGTGTGCCAAACAGGAGCTTGGCATACCGCCACAAGGCGCCGACGCGGATCTGTCCTGGCATTGGCGCGGTCTGAAGCGAAAGAGACAGGGCCTTCATGGTTCAGCGCTCCACGATGGCGATGCGACGGTTGTACCAATTGGCCGCGCTCGACAGGCTCAGGTTGAGGGCGAGATAGACGCCGAGGATGATGAAAACGCCCTCGATCGAATGGCTGGACTTGCTGATGATGGTATTCATGACCGCAAGGAAGTCGGGGTAACCGACCGCGATCGCAAGCGTCGAATTCTTGACGACGTTGATGTATTGGCTGTTGAGCGGCGGGACGATCACCCGCAGCATCTGCGGGATGATGATCAGACGCAATATTTTGCCGCGCGGCAGGCCGAGCGAATGACCTGCGTCCCACTGACCGCGGCCGACCGAAAGCACGCCGCCGCGCACGATCTCGGCGACAAAGCCGGTGGTGTAGATGGTCAGCCCGATCAGGATGGTGCTGAGTTCGGGCGTCAGTTCCTTGCCGCCTTTGAAATTCGACCCGGTGAAGATCGGCCAGTCGACGGAGAACTTCGCATCGGCAATCCAGAGCCCGGCAACGCCAACCGCGAGGATCGCGGGCGCGGCCAGCGGCGGCAGCCATCCTCGTCTCGCCGCCGCCCAGCCGGCGGCCGCCAGTGCCAAGGCAAGAGCGATGACGAGCAATCCCGGGGTGGCGACGTCCATGCTGATAGCCGGCACCACAAGGCCGCGCATGGAGGCGTAAACGCCTGGCAGCGGATTGAACGCTTCGCCGACCGGCGGCAGCACCTTCCACCACAGCGAGTAGAGAAAGATCAGAAGCACGATCGGCGGTGAATTGCGTGCAACCTCCACCCAGACGCGGCAGGTGCCCGCCGCCAGAGGATTGCTGCTCAGCCGGGTAATGCCGACGACGAGGCCGAGCACGGATGAAAAGACGATGACGACGGCGGAGATGAAGACCGTATTGGCGAGCCCGGTCGCGATCGCCCAGTAATAGGGATCCCGCGACTTGTAAGTGAGGATCGCTTCCGAGATGACGATCCTTGAAGGCATCGTCAGGAAATCGAAGCCGATCGGGATGCCGCGTGCCCTGAGATTGGCGAAAGTCGTGCTGACGAGCAGGGCAGCGAAGGCGGCAGCCACGCCCACCAGGGCACACTGGATTATGATCGATCTGGTCTTGGCGTCGCTCAGCATGTCGACCTCGATGGTTTGCGGCGTAGCAGGAAAGGGGAGCGCCAGGTACGTTCCCCTTCATGTGCGGCTCAATCCCAGGGGAAAGGATAGTTGAGGCCGCCGTCCTTCCACAACGCGTTGAGGCCGCGCTCGACCTTCAGCGGGCTGTCCTTGCCGAGATTTCGATCCCAGATCTCGGCGTAGTTGCCCATTTGCTTGATGACGTTGTAGGCCCACTTGTCGTCCAACCCGAGCGGCTTGCCGAAACCGGGCTCCCCGCCCAGGACGCGTTTGACTTCCGGACTGCCCGACGCAAGCTTTTCATCGATGTTCTGCGAGGTGATGCCGTTGGCTTCGGCCCAGAAGAGCGCATTGAGTGTCCAACGCACGACGTCGAAAAGCTTATCGTCACCGCGGGCGACCGCGACGCCATTGGGTTCGGCGGCCTTGCCGACCTGGATGATGTCGTAGTCGTCCGGGTTCTTGGCCACCGAGGCACGCTGTCCGGCTGCCGCGGTGCCGTCCGTTACGTAGGAATCGCAGCGACCGCCGAAGAAGGCGTCGCGCGCTTGAATGGTCGAGTCGTAATAGACCTTCTCCATTGCGATCCCGAACTCTTCCTCGGTTTCCTCGATCGCTTTTTCGGTCAGGCTGCCACCGCCTTGCAGGCAGACGGTCTTTCCGTCCAACAGTTTGGGCTCGGTGATGTTATCGGCCTTGCGCACGAGCATGCCGTCCGTGTCATAGAGATTGATCCAGACGAAGCGGACAACCGTATCACGACTGTAGGTGATGGTGGATGTGCGCGACAGAACGTCGATTTCCCCAGTCTGCAGCGCAGGAAAACGTTGGCCTGCGTTAAGCGGCACGTAACGGATTTTGTCTCTGTCGCCGAGGATGGCGACCGCGAAAGTGCGGCAGATGTCGGAATCGAAGCCGCGATAATACCCTTTCTCGTCCGGCCGGGAGAGACCGGGCACTCCCTGGCTGGCGCCGCAGCTGACATAGCCGCGCTCCTGGATCTTGTTGATCACCGCCTGCGCGCTGGCGTCCACGGCGCTCGAACTCAGGCTGGCCAATCCTATCGCCAGACCCGTGAGCCATTTCAAACCTTGATGTCTCATAATCATTCCCCTTGTCGTTGAGGTTTCGTCATTCGGCGGCCTTGGCGTCTGCCGCGGCGGTTCCATTGCGCCGAGCTTCAGCAAAGAGTTCGAAGGCCTGGGAAAGGTCGGCCAGAAGGTCGTCGAGCGCCTCAAGCCCAATCGTCAGGCGCCAGACCGGGCCGGGCTTAAGCCAATCGAGGCTGATGCGGCCTTTTCGCGGATCGCTGACCGAGATCAGCGAATGCACCCCACCCCAGCTCGCACCAAGCCTGAACAGTTGCATACGGCGCAGGACTCGCGACTGCATCGGCGCAAATTCCGGCTGCAACACGAAAGAGAACACGCCCGCGGATCCGGCGAAGTCGCGTTTCCACACCGCGTGGCCGGGATGATCGGGCTCGCTCGGATGCAGGATCTGCGCGACTTCCGCGCGCCCCGACAGCCATCTGATGATCTTGCGCGCGGTGCCGTCGGCGTGTCGCATCCGTACCGGCATGGTCATCAAACCTCGCTCGCACAGTGCGCAATCCTCCGGTGAGACGCCGTAGCCGAGGAAGCGCGATGTATCCTTCAGGCGTCGAAACAGAGCCTTGTCACGCACTGCGACAGAGCCCATCAGAAGGTCGCCATGGCCGCCAGCATGTTTGGAAAGTGCCTGCATCGAGATGTCGACGCCATGGGCCAGCGGCTTGAATAGTAGATGCGAGGCCCAGGTGTTGTCAGCCGCGACGAGCGCGCCAGCCTGGTGAGCAACCGCCGTGATGGCCGGTACGTCCTGGACTTCAAAGGTGGCCGAACCTGGCGATTCTACCCAAACCAGCCGCGACCTGTCATCGATCAAGGCTGAGATGCCCGCGTCGAGTTTTGGATCATATGAGATTGCCTCGATGCCCAGGGGCCGGAGCAAACGCTCGGCCATATCACGTGCCGGACCATAGAGTGTCTCGGGGACCAGAACCCGATCGCCGCCTCGGCAGATCGCCATGGTCGTCAGCGTTATGGCTGCCATGCCGGACGGCACGACGAGAGCTCGCGAACCGCCTTCCAACACGGCAATATGGTCTTCGAGCCGCCGGCTGGTCGGCGTACCGTAAAGGCCATAGCTGAAGCCATCGTACAGACGCTCGACGCGACGCTCGAAGGACTCCAGATCGTCGAAGATAACAGTCGAGGCCCGCTCCACCGACATCGCCACCGCATGGAAGGGTTCCTGCGAGCGCTTAGGTGGATGGACATGCGAAGTGTCGTCGTGTCGGGTCATGGGGTGGAGCTTAGCTGGCTCACCCATTGCCATCTATGACCGCTGCGATAGACTTCATTCGATTTTGATATGGCTTCCAAATGAATCTGCGGGACATCGACGTCTTCAACGCGATCATGATTGCGCGCGGCGCCGGCGCCGCGGCGACGTTGCTCAATACTTCGCAGCCAGCCATTAGCCGTTCGCTGGCCAAGCTTGAGGCCGAACTTGGGTTTAGCCTGTTCGACCGCATTCGCGGCAGGCTGGTGCCGACACGCGAAGGCGAACTGTTCCATGCCGAGGTGAAGGCCAACCTGGTCGGGCTCGACCGGCTGAAGCTTCGTGCAGCACAGATCAAGGAAGTGGGCACCGGCACCATCCGCGTCGCCAGCCTGTCGGCGCTCGGACACGGGCTGGTGCCCCGCGCTATCGTGGCCTTCTCGCGCCGGCATCCGCAAGCGCGCATCAGCTATCAGGTACGCACCTCCCATGTCGTGCGCGACCTGGTGGCATCGGGTAGTTTCGACATCGGGCTTGCGGCCGACGAGATCGACACCAGCGGGGTGCTTCACAGCGTCTTCACGACCCCCCGCGCTGTCTGCGTGATACCAAAGAACCATCGGCTGGCGCGAAAGTCCGTGATCAGGCCGGCTGATCTCGCCGATGAGGCTTTCCTTGCATTGTCGCCGGAAGACACGGCGCGGCTCGCCATGGACAAGATCTTAGCCGCGCACGGCATACGGCCGCGCATCCTGATCGAAACCCCCTATGGCTTGACAATCGCGATCCTGGCCGCGAAGGGCTTGGGGATTGGCCTGATCAATCCTTCCGTCATTGCCGACCGCATGATCGACGGCATCATCGCCAAGCCTTTCGAGCCGGCCGTTCATTTTCGCGCGCTGATCCTGCGCCCGCCGGATGGTATCAATTCGACGTTGATCATCGACTTCATCGCGGAGCTCTATGCTGCACGCAATGCGCTCTCGAGCGAAGCGTAGATCGCGTGAGTGCTTGCGGATATCTTCCTTGCAGCATTATGTTCCGTTCTGTCTAAGGAGATGTGCAGATGCGCTGCGTGCTTGCCAAGCTTCGGATTCCTAGGCGTTTTTTGAGGATCATTCTTTCGGGCATGACGAGCCCGAGAAGAATGCTACCCCACCGCACCCCGTACTGGTGAATATCGACGCCTGCTTAGGCCACTATTGTAGCCACCTGAAGCACCGATACCGCCTTTTTCGAAGGTCCTTGTTCAAACTCGACGCGGCTGGTTTCCTCCCGAATCGACTTCAGCTGTCTCGCCTGAAGCTCGAGGACATGGCGGTTGTCACTCTTTCCGGGCGTAGATAGTGACCCTGTTGTTGCGGCTCCAAAAGGACTTGGGTGTAGCGTGCCTGTTCATCGCCCAGGACCTCGGCCTTATGAGGCAAGCGGCTTCGCAAGCTGCATGTCGTGTCATCTTGGCACCGCACGGCTTTGATAATATCGAAGGTCGGCGGCGCGTGACATGACAGTTGTCGTATGGGAAACATTGCGAATCAACTGGTCGCCAGTTGAGCCCGGCGGATGATCTGCGGCACGACGGTGACTATCGTGTCGCAGATATTGGAAAAGGCCTCATGGGTACCAAGGCTGTTGACGTTCCTAAGCATTGAGATAGTCGCGAACCACTGTGTAAAAGGACAACCACACGTTAGGTAACCCGCATTCGCTGGTTC
>NZ_SUEO01000153.1 GCF_004962925.1 Mesorhizobium sp.
CTGGATGCCAAGTTCCACACCCTGGCTTCGTGCGCTGATGCGCGACACCCAGTAGGCGAGCAGTGGGCTGATGACCCCGGCCGAAGCAGCGACGACGGAAACAGCGAACAGCATTTCCGTGAGCCCAGCAATCGTCGGAATAAGCGCCAGGCCGATCGCCATCACCAGGTAGGCAGGGGTCACAAGCAGCCTCGCCGCTGCGGGTTTCACGAGGGGCGAAAAGACAATGCCTGGACCGCAAACATGACAACGCTGCATGTCGCGAACATGAGGCCGAGCGCGGCCGGACCCATGGCGAGTTCAACGTTTCGAAGGGTGAGCCCGACCTCGAATGCACTAAGCCCTGCCGCGGCCACGGCGGCAAGAGCGAGCAGCCGTAGCTCTCCGGGTACGAACATTGACGAGCTGCGCTTGCTCGCCTCAGCATGGGGCGCCGGCAACAGTTTTCCAGGCAACACAAACCACACGCCAAGAGCTGCCGCTACGGCGAGGCCGGACGCAAGAAGGAAGGGAACGGTCTGCGGTGGGACAGCCGCGACGCCCAAGTCAAGCTTCAGTTCCGCAGCGAGTCCGCCGAGCGTCGGCCCGACCAGGAAGCCTGCGATCGATGCCATGCTCATCCAGCCGAACGCCCTTGTGCGGCGATCGTCCCCGCCTTCAGCGTCGGCCCCGCCTTCAGCGTCGGCAATGAACGCAAGAGCCGTTGGCCCCACGGCAGCCGCGAAGCCGCCATTCAATATCCGACCGACATAAAGAACGAGCAGACTTGGGGCCAGCGCCGAAGCGGCCAGGGTGATGGCAAAGCCGATCAGACCGACGACAAGGATGGGTCTGCGCCCGATCAAATCCGACCACTTCCCCCAGAGGAAAGCGGCGGCCACCGGCGCGGCGACATAGGCAGCAGTCAAGAACCCAATCTGCCGCGCATTGAATGTCGGATCTGTGGCACCGGCAAGCCGCTCGACCATCATCGGCAGGACCGGCAAGACGATTCCGTAGCCGAGAGCAACGACAAAGGCCGAGATGAGAAGTGCGGCCAAGCTCTTTCGCGACGTGCGTTGCTGGGCTTACGTCGACCCGCTCATGCCTGCGCGCTGCTCGGGTGCTGATGAGCGGTGCCTTCGGTCGTCGATATAGCGGCAGGTCTAATCCCTTCGAGCCGGGTTCGCTTGAGCAAAAGCGCGTTGATGGCCACGAGAGCCGAGCTGCCCGACATTGCCAGAGCCGCAAGCTCGGGGCTGAGCAGGAACGGGTAGAACACGCCTGCCGCGATCGGGAAGGCGATGAGATTGTATCCGACCGCCCACCACAGATTCTGGTGCATCTTGCGCAGCGTGGCGCGCGAGAGCGTCATCGCACCGACCACGTCGTAGGGATCGCTCTTCATCAGCACGATGTCGGCGCTCTCTATCGCGACATCGGTGCCCGCTCCGATGGCGAAGCCGACATCGGCCTGAGTCAGGGCCGGCGCGTCGTTGATGCCGTCGCCGACCATGCCGACCTTCAGCCCCTGTCCCTGCAGCTCCTTGATCTGTTCCGCCTTCTGCCCCGGCAAGACATCGGCCAGGACGATGTCGATGCCGAGCATGTCCGCGATGCGCCTAGCGGTGCCGGCATTGTCGCCCGTCAGCATGGCCACGCGCACGCCCTGCTCGTGCAGTTTGGCAATCGTTGGGATGGCTGTCGGACGCGGCGTGTCGGCAATCGCAATGAGCCCGAGCAGCTTGCCGGACTGCGCCACGTGAATGACGGTGCGACCTTCGCCCTTGAGCGTCTCGGCCTTCTCGCCGAGCGCCAGAAGATCGATCTTCTGTTCGTCCATGAGGCGCCGATTGCCGAGGAATACCGGACTTCCGCCGACGACGGCGCTGGCGCCCTTGCCTTCGATGTTAAGGAAACCCGAAACCTTGGGAAGCTTCAGGTCCTTGGCCCGCTCGACGATGGCGACGGCCAACGGGTGATCCGAGCCCTGGTCCACGGCGGCCGCGACCTGCAGAACCTCGTCGCGTGAAACGCCGGCCGCGGGAACGATCTCGACGACCTTGGGCTGGCCCATGGTCAGCGTGCCGGTCTTATCGAAGACGATCACGTCGAGCTTGGTCGCGTCCTCGAGAGCGGCGGCATTCTTGAACAGGATTCCGTTGGAAGCGCCAAGGCCGGTACCGACCACGACGGCCATCGGCGTGGCGAGGCCAAGCGCATCGGGACAAGCGATGACGAAGACGGTGATGGTCAGGGTCATCGCGAACAGCAGTGGTTGGCTGAGCCACCAGAACCAGACGGCGAAGGTCGCAAGCCCGATGACGATCGCAGCGAGCACCAGCCATTGCGAGGCACGATCGGCGAGCAGCTGCGCCGGCGCCTTCGAATTCTGGGCTTCCTGGACCAGCTTGACGATCTGCGCCAAGGCCGTGTCGGCGCCCACCTTGGTCGAGCGGTAGCGCAGAGTGCCACTCTTGTTGATAGTTGCCCCGATGACCTTGTCGCCGACCTTCTTGGTAACCGGCATCGACTCGCCGGTCAGCATCGATTCATCGATGGTCGAACCGCCCTCGATCACCTCGCCATCGACGGGAAGCTTGTTGCCGGGGCGCAGGACCACGATGTCGCCGAGCACGACGTCCGCGGTCGCAATCTCGGCCTCCGTGCCATCGCGCAAGACGGTGGCCTTGGGCGGGGCGAGGTCGAGCAGGGCCCTGATCGCGGCCGAGGCCCCGGCGCGGGCGCGCATCTCCAGCCAATGGCCGAGCAGGATGAACACGAGCAGCACGCTGGCGGCCTCATAGAATTGCTGGCCCTCGAAGAAGAAGGTCGCGCCGACGCTGAACAGGTAGCCGGTGCCGACGCTCAGCACCACCAGCACGGCCATGTTGAGGACGCCGTTGCGCAGGGCCCGCCAGGCGGCGACCAGAAACGGCCAGACCGGATAGAGGATCGCGGCGCTGGCGAGGAAAAACATCGCGACGTCTTCGCTCAGTCCGAAAGGCGGGCGCAACCAGGGCTCGCCCAGACCCATCGGCTCCATGGCAAAGATCGGCAGCGTGAAAACCACGCTGACAAGGAAACGGTTGCGCATGTCCTTGACCATGCCTTGCATGTCCATGCCGGCGCCGTGTCCCATCTCATGGGCCATGGCGTCGTGCGGCACCTTGGCCGCAACCGTTCCCTGGTCCGCGGGACCCGATTGGATCACGGCGGCGTACGCCCGATGATCATGTCCGGCGTGCCCGGAGGTCGCGTGCGGATGCCCCGGAATCGTCGTGCCGTCGGGAATGCATAGATGCCGCGGCACGACCTCGCCGTGGCAATGGAAGCCGCAGGCCTCGATTTCCCGGGCAAGGGCCTGCGGGCTCGTCCGCTGTTCGTCGAACTCGATGGTGGCGGTGGTCGACCCCGCATTCATCGCGACACCGGCAACGCCCGGCAGTGCCTCGAGACGTTTTTCGATCGCCGCGAAGTCCATCATGCCGACTAGGTCGCGCACTTCCAGATTGATCTTTTTCATCGTCGCTCTCCATGCCGCATATCGTGGTGGCGATCGCGCGCCAGCGGTGTCTCAGCTTCGGTAAGCGAAGGCCGACATCATGCCGCCTGACTGGTTGGTGAAGGCTGCTGCGACCAAGTTCGACGGATCGCAAGAGCTGCGGCGCCTGCCACTGCGCCCTTCAGGATATCTCGGCGTTTCATGATGGTTTCCTTCGGTTTCGGTCAGAACACAAGATCAGGCTAAAACGGTCCTGCCTTTAGGGCGCACGGCGCTCGCCGGCGGAACCGAACAGCCTAGCCACATGCGGAAAAAAGGCGGGCACGCGGGCCGCATAGCGGTCGTAGGCATCGCCGAATTCCTTTCTCGCTTCACGCTCTTCGATGAAGGAAAGCCGCACATACATGCCAACCAGAACGGGGAACATCAGCACCGTCAGTAGCGTCGGCCACTGCACGAGGAAGCCCGCCATGACGAGAACGAAGCCGACATACTGCGGATGCCGGACGGAGGCATATGGGCCGCCGGTTGCGAGGCGATTGTGGCGCTGCGCTTCGTAAAGCACCCGCCACGCACTCGCGATCAGCACGAAGCCGCCGCCGATCAGGAAGAAGCTGAGAATGTGGAAGGGGCCGAAATGCGGATTGAGCCGCCAGCCGAACATCATCTCCAGGAGGTGACCGGCATCATGCGAGAGCCAGTCAACGCCGGGGAACCGTGACTGCAGCCAGCCTGAGAACATGTAGATCGTCAGGGGGAACCCGTACATCTCGGCAAACAACGCCACCAGGAAGGCGCTGAATGCGCCGAAGGAGCGCCAGTCACGGCCGGTTCGCGGCTTGAAGAAGCTGAAGGCGAACAGGATGAAGATCGCCGAGTTGATTATAGCCAGGCCCCAGAGGCCGTAGGCGGAAGATTGCTCGACCATGGTCATGCTCCTTTGTGGTGTGTGGGGCCGTCTTGCGCGCCCGGGTCGGTTTTCCTGTGCCCGGCCTGTCCCCGGTGCCCGACTTGCTTCTTGTGCCCAGCATGACTGCCGTGACCGCCATGGCCGCCATGCATGAACATGTGAAGTAGAGGGCAGGCGAGCAGCAGCAGAAAGGGAAGGGCACCGAACGTATGCGCCCGGTGCTCGGAGAGAAGAAAAAACGCGGCGATCAGCAGGAAGGCGATCGCGGCCAAACCGGTCTTCGAAGTCCAGAATCCGCCCGTTCCTGCCTCGGTCTCCTGTTCTGGTTCGGAGCCGGTCGGGGGATTGGACATGCGGTGTGCGGCGGGGTTCATGGGTTGGATTCCCTTTGATTGTTAGCGGTTGCTATTGCCAGCCACGGCGGTCGAGGCGCGGCTTTCGAAGGCGTAAAGCGCCAGGCTGAGGGCCCAGATCAGCGCGCAGGCAAACAGTGCCCACTTGAAATCGGAGCCGATCATGAAGTTGACCATCGACATCAAGCCGATGGACGATGCGCCTCCAACCACAGCGCCGGCCACCGCGACCGGGTGGCGCGCGCGGAACGCCGTGAGCGCCAGCGCAATCAGGAGAACGCCGGTGGCGAGGGCGTAGCCGCCGAGCACCCGGAAAACCTGCGTGAGCCACATCGCAAGACGCGGACCGAAGGCTTCCAGCTCGGCGGCCGAGAGGTTCATATAGCGGATATCCTCGGGCAACAGTGGCGGCCTGAGGACTATGAAATACAGGCCGATCCCCGCTATGATCGTTCCGGCCAGGGCAAGCGTTGCGGACGACATCGTCCATGGATTGGCTGCAGCTTTCATGAGACCCGCCCTACCGGCGCCCGGTGGCGAGGATGTTGTAGATCGAGGCGTAGACGACACCCGCCACGAGGCCGACGACGCCAAGGCCGACGACGCCGTAGAGAACGCGGCCAGGGCTCATCTGCGCTGCCAATGTGATCGCGCTGAAGTCGAGCCCGTGCATGAAGGCGCCGAAGAAGTCGAGCGTCGCGTTCGGCCAGATGGCGAAGGCCAGAGCACAAAGCATGCTCATCAGTGCAAGCGTCACGCCCAGCGCGATGCCGACGGACAGAATGCTGAGTTTGTTCATGGGTTCCTCCCGTCACTTCGCGTGTTGCTTGAGCCATTCTTGCATTGAAGCGATCTCGGCCTGCTGAGCCGTGATGATCTGATTGGCCCAGTCCCTGACCTGATCATTCTTGCCGAATTGCAAAACCGCACGGGCCATGTCGATCGCCCCTTGATGGTGCGGAATCATCGACTGGACGAAGGCGACATCGGGATCTTCGGCCTGGATGGCCTGCATCATCGGCCCGTCCATTCGCTTCATGGCATCCATGTAAGTCCTGGAGGCCTCCGGCATGTTGGCAGTGTCCATCGGCATGTTGTTCATCATGCCGCCCTGCATCATACCGCCCTGGCCGCCCTGCATCATCATCTGCATCATCGGCATCATCTGCTGCATCATGGGCATCATCTTCTGCATCGTTGACGTCATCGTCGTGCACTGCTCGGGCAGCGCGCCCGGCACCGCCTCGGCCGGGGCCGCTGTCGTGGCTTGCGGTGCGTCGCCCTCGGGATGGTGCGGATCCGTCTGGGCAAATGCCGCGCCCGAAAGAGCTGTGAATGCGGCAAGCGTGATCATTCCAAGGTGGGTCTTCATGGCTGTTTCCTTGTCGTTGGTGTGAAGCCGAGGCGAACTCTGAGAATGAGTGCGCAAGGCACAGCCGGATCGCCGATACCGGTTTGATTAGGCGGATCGTTCGCGTGTTATCGGCCTTGGCGGGCGCTGCTGGGTTCAACAGTCCCAATTGCCGCGACGGCGCGATATCAGGCGAAGGTCTGGGGAGGTTGCAGGAGGGCCTCGGGGTCGATGCCTGTTGCCAGAAGCGCCTTGCCCGCCATGAAGCGGGCGGTGCCGGACGGGCAATTGACGACCCCACATTCGCCGGTGGCGGAAATGCTTGCAGCACAACAGCCCGATACGGCCGAGTACGCGCAGTCGGCGCCGTGCTCGCAACAGCCGTCGTTGTGATCAGTTGCCGTGACATCGCCTGTCACCGGGCTTGAGCCGCCAATGGGGGGAACTGCAAACTCGGCAATGGCGTCGATACCAGCGCCCATACCGGGACCTTGGCCGGCAAGACCAGCGCCCATGACTACGCTGCCCGCGATCAGAACGAGCATGGAAAGCAAGGCGCGAAGCTGGGTCAGTCCAATTTCCATCTTCGCAGTGTGGCATAGCTGCGCATCGCCGCTTTGACGCAAATCAAAGCCGCGGCTCCGGGGGAGCGCTTGCCGGCAATGCCACGTTCCACCGAGACTACCGTCAGGATAGAAGCCGCGGCCGAGACCGTGTTCGCCTATCTCGATGATCACAGGCATCTCGGGACTCATATGAGCGCCTCGTCGTGGATGATGCTCGGCTCGAAAATGGACTACGACTTCGATGCATATGAAGCTCGTTTGGTCGGCTCGTAATTTGGATTCCATGGCAGGATACTTGGAATTGCACTGTCTGCGGAACAGGTGGTTACGATCCGGATGCCGCCCAGATTGAAGGTCTGGGAAATCATCGGTGTCCCAAATCTCTGAGTGATCGGCCGTTACCGAATGGGTTTCGAGATCGTCCCCGAATCGAGCAGCTGCCGACTTCGGGTGTTCATCGACTACGACCTGCCACAAATGGCGCCGGCCCGTTGGCTCGGCCTGATTTTTGCCGATGTCTACGCACGTTGGTGTACTGACCGGATGGCGAAAGACGCAGCAGCTTATTTCGGGAAGACAGGGGCGCAGACGGTCGCGTCGACCAGCTGATCGAGGCGGGCCTTGGCCGGCTCATTGGCCAGAGCCGCAGCCCGGCGCTGAGGATCAGTCATATCCGAGCGCCGGTTCAAACCATGTGCCGCGTTCACCTTTGGCAATTTCGACGGCGTCATCAAGCCTGCCGATAGCGGCAGGCTTGCCGGTTCCCTCAGTGAATTCGATTGCGGCGCTGACCTTTGGCCCCATGGAGCCAGCGGGAAAATCCCGGCCTGATATCTCTGTCGGGTTAACCCTCCAGAGCGCACGGGCGGTAGCGGTGCCATAATCGACATAGACTGCGTCGACGTCTGTCAACATGAGCAGCATGTCGGCTTTCAATTGGCGCGCCAGAAGCGAACTTGCCAGGTCCTTGTCGATGACAGCCTCCACTCCGCAAAGACTGCCGTCATCTCGCGCTATTACCGGGACCCCGCCGCCGCCCGTGCAGATTACGATAACGCCGCGCTCGACAAGGAACGAGATCACTGATGCTTCGAGAATCTCCAGCGGTCTGGGCGAGGGCACGACACGGCGCCATTTGTCGCCATCGGGCGCGAGCTGCCAGCCGCGTTCCGCGGCAAGCCTGGTCGCGGTTGCCTCATCGTAGACCGGGCCAATCGGCTTCGTCGGGCGAGCGAAAGCCGAATCGTGCGGGTCCACCTTTACTTGCGTCAGAAGCGTTGCGAACAGCCTCTCTTTTAGGAGGTTGCCGAGTTCCTGCTCGATCACGTAACCGATCATACCGGCGCTCTCGGCGCCGAGCACGTCCAGCGGAAACGCTCCGTCGCCCGGGTGGGCGGCAGCCTGCAGCGCGAGCAGGCCAACCTGCGGGCCGTTGCCGTGCGTGATCACGATCGAGTGCCCTTCGCCGACGAGGGCCGCCAGCACGGATGCGGCCCGCTTGATGTTGCTGCGCTGGTTCCCGGCCGTCATCGGTTCCCCACGGCGCAGCAGTGCGTTTCCGCCGAGCGCAACGATGATAAGCATCTCAGTTGCCGATCGTAGCGACGAGCAGGGCCTTGATCGTATGCAAGCGGTTTTCCGCCTGGTCGAAGACGATCGAGGCGTCCGATTCGAATACCTCGTCAGTGACCTCCATGCAGTCGATGCCGTATTCCCGTGCGATGAAGGCGCCGATCTCGGTGTCGGTGTCATGGAACGCCGGCAGGCAATGCATGAATTTGACGTGAGGATTACCGGCGGCAGACATCACGTCGCTGGTGACCCGGTAAGGCGTCAAAAGACGAATGCGTTCGGCCCAGCCGGACTTGTCCTCGCCCATCGACATCCAGACGTCGGTGTAGACGAAGTCGGCGCCCTGGACGCAGCCCTTTACGTCTTCGTCCAGCCTGAAGCGGCCGCCGCTATGGTCGGCGAGTTCCCTGACATGGGTGCAGAATCCCTCATCCGGCCAAAGCTCCTTGGGCGAGGCGATGCGCATGTCAATGCCGACCTTGGCTGCTCCGAGCGCCAGCGACAGCGCGACATTGTCGCGACCCTCGCCGACAAAGGTCACCGTCACGTCCGAAAGATGCTTGTGCGTGAACTCGCGCATGGTCATCAAATCGGCGAGGATCTGCGTCGGATGCGCCTCGTCGGTGAGCCCGTTGTAAACTGGCACGCCAGCATGCACGGCAAGCAGTTCGGCCTGGTGCTGGGCAAAGCCGCGATACTCTATCGCGTCGTACATCCGGCCGAGCACACGAGCGGTGTCCTTCATCGATTCCTTATGGCCGATATGGCTGCCGCTGGGGCCGAAATAGGTGACATGGGCACATTGGTCATAGGCCGCGACTTCGAACCCCGTGCGTGTGCGCGTCGAATCCTTTTCAAAGATCAGCGCGATGTTTTTCCGGGTGAGCCGCGGTATCTCGTGCCCGGCAAGCTTGGCGGCCTTGAGATCGGCCGCCAGCTTCAGAAGAAAACGGATCTCGTCAGCCGTGAGATCGTCCAGGGTCAGAACGGAGCGGCCGTGAAGATTGATCGACATGGAGAGTTTCCTTTCGGGTCAAAACGGGTCGCGGGCAATGGGACAGGTCATGCAGTGCCCGCCGCCGCGACCGCGGCTGAGTTCGGCGCCCTCGACAGTGATGACTTCAATCCCGGCGCGGCGCAGAAGCGTATTGGTGTAGACGTTGCGGTCGTAGCCGATGACCACGCCGGGCTCGAGCGCAACGACGTTGTTGCCATCATCCCATTGCTCGCGCTCGGCCTCATAACGGTCGCCACCGGTGGCGATTATCCGCAGCGATTTCAATCCGAGCGCTTGGGCAACGACCTCTGTGAACGGTTTTGTCTCATCCGTGACCTCGACCGTCGCCGCTCCGTCGCCCGGCCGCAGCGAGAAGGCGTGCAGCCGCTCGACCACTGGCGGGTACATGGTGACCACGTCGCGGTCGCAGAAAGTGAACACCGTGTCGAGATGCATGAAGCTGCGGTCCCGCGGCATCAGCGCGGCGATCACGCGCGTCGCTTCGCCAGCAGCGAACAGGCTGCGTGCGAGGGCGCCCACGGCTTGTGGCGTGGTCCGCTCTCCCATGCCGACGAGAACCGTCCCATCGCCGATGGGCATGACGTCTCCGCCTTCCAGGCTGATGCCGGTTCCCGGGTCAGGTGAAACGAAGGGGATGCCGCTGTCGCGAAAGTGGGGGTGGAAGCGGTAGACGGCTTCGACATTGGCCGCTTCTGGCCGCCTCGCGGGCCAGTACATGGCATTGACCGAGACCGAGCCATAAATCCAGCAGGAACTGTCGCGGGTGAAAAGCTGGTTGGGCAGCGGTGGAAGCACGAAGTCCTGGGGCGCGAGCGTCCTTCCGGTCAATCCGCTTGGTTCGAAAGGCAGCTCTGCGCGAGCGATGCCGCCGACGAGGTAGGACGCCAGCTGCGGTGAGGGCATCTCGTTGAGCCACCCCCGCATCTCGTCAACCATATCGAGCCCGACGACGCCGGGATGGATCCGGCGATCAAGAAGCCAGTCGCGAGCCTTGGTCAGACTCATGGTATCGGCCAGGAGTTCCCCGAACAAATGCACCGCAACGCCGCGTTCGCGCAGCGCGTCGACGAAGACATCATGCTCCTGCCGTGCCTTTTTGACCCACAGGACATCGTCAAAAAGCAAAGCCTTGCAGTTGTCCGGCGTCAGCCTTTGCAGGCTGAGATCGGGGCGGTGCACCAGCACCTCGCGCAGCCGGCCAACTTCAGAAAAGGCGCCAAGCTTGGTCGTGGTGATAGGAGCGTTCATAGCGGGCTGATGCTCCCGTTCCAGATGAGGTAGGCGGCAGCGATACCGGCGAAGGCGAGCGCTGTGGCGAGTGCTGCTTCGGCAGGATGGAAGATGCGCTGGTTGGTTTCGCGGCGGGCCCAGATGTAGAAGAGGATGCCGGGCGCATACAGGATCGCGCACATGAACAGGTAGGCGGGCCCCGCCGCGTAGACGAGCCACAGTCCGTAGATCGTCGCCAGCAGCCCGGCGAAAAGGGGCCCGGCACGTTGCTCGCCGCTCTCATAACTCTCTCCGGTCAGCGCGAGCTTGGCCGCGTAGGCTCCCGAAAACATGTAAGGCACCAGGATTGCGGCCGACGCGATATAGAACAGCGCCTGGTAGGTGCTTTGCGCGAAGAGCGTGATCACCAGGAATGCCTGGACGAGCAGGTTGGTTATCAAGAGCGAGGTCGACGGCACGCCGCGCTCGCTCTCCTGGCCAAAGAATTTCGGCATCGTCCCGTCCTTGGCGGCGACATACGGAATTTCCGCGGCAAGCAGCGTCCAGCTCAGGAAGGCGCCGACCACCGACACAACAAGGGCGATGTTGATGAGGATGGCGCCCCAGGGTCCGACAACCGCCTCCAGGACACCGGCCATGGAGGGGTTCTTCAGCGCGGCGAGCTCAGGCTGGCTCAAGATGCCGAGCGACAGCAGCGAGACCAGCGCGTAGAGCGCGAGGCAAGTGAAGAAGCCTAGGACGGTCGCCATGGCGATGTCCTCGCGGCGCTCGGCACGGCCGGAGAATACGCTGGCGCCCTCGATGCCTATAAACACCCAAAGGGTCACCATCATCGTGCTCTTCACCTGTGCGGTGATCGAGCCGAGGTCGGCGTTGCCAAGCCCGCTGAAGTCGAGAGACCAGACATCGAGTTTGAAGGCAACCGCGACGACGCCGACGAACAGAACGATCGGAGCGGTCTTTGCCACCGTGACAATCAGGTTCACGACTGTTGCCTGACGGATGCCTGCGAGAACCAGGGCGTGGATCAGCCACAGCAGGATCGATGCACCGAGCACGGCCTGCCAGGTGTTTCCGTCGCCGAAGGCCGGAAAGAAATAGGACAGGGCGCTGAACACGATCACCGCGTAGGAAACGTTGCCGACCCATGCGCTGATCCAGTAGCCCCAGGCGCTGTTGAAGCCGATGAAGGGACCGAAGCCGGCCTTGGCGTAGGCGTAGGGACCCGCGTCGAGTGCGGGCTTGCGGGTTGCAAGCGACTGATAGACGAAGACGAGCGCCAGCATGCCGACCGCGGTGATGACCCATCCAATCAGAATGGCAAGAGGACCGGCGCCGGCCGCCATATTCTGCGGCAGGCTGAACACGCCGGAGCCGACCATCGAGCCGATCACCAGTGCCGTGAGGGAACCCAATCGAAGTTTCGTTGCTGCTGTGCTCGTCACTTTTCGAATAGGGATATCTATTCCGGCCGTCGTCATGATGCTCTCCCGGGTTTGAAGATCTCGATGGGAGGCAATGAACAGGAAAAGGCGGCGGGCAACTTTGACGCGCGTCAAACAGTTGCGCACTCGGATCGGGTTCTTTTCGTTGGGATGCGGTGGCCTTTGACGTGATTCAAGGAACACGGGCGGTGGCCGGATGCTCGCGCGCCGAGCCTGCACATTTGCCCGAGCCATTTCGCCCGCGTCGCGGTCTCGCGCACCAGACGGATGCCGACACAAATGGGGGATGCTTCGACGCATGCCGGCAATACCGTGGCTGAGGACCAAAGCCGATAAAAACGGAGGGCATGCCCATAGTTACCACGACCCGAGCAGACCTGCCGCGAAGCAGTCTCTTGGTCAAGCCGCGATGCTTGTCCGGTTGGCGAAGCCGTTCCCGGCCGCATGACCTGCTCCAGATCCGTCGGCGGTATCCTTGAGGCTGTCAGGAAACGCGCCGTGTTTGAACTTTTGCATCGCCCACCGAATCGGCAATCGAGCGTCTAGGTCGACCCGCAGAAGGGGTGAAACGTCGCCTGCGGTAAGCAGTGTAACGCCCGTAAGTGGGAGATTTTGATATAAATCAATGAAATAACATGCGAGATCGCTAAAGTAGCTAGGCAATGACTAGTCAATGAAAGGGGTCTGTCATGGAAATTACAACGCACGACCTCATGACGGTGCTGCATGGAATGGGGTTTGGAGCCCTGTTCATGCTGGCGTTCTCCGGCGCGCTGGTCGAACTCTATCGACTTTCTGCGCCTGGCGCGCCGTCGGCGATGAGCGCGGGAGGCCAAACACTGCTTGGTCTTTACCTCGTGGCGATGGTGATACTCGCGTGGCTCACTGTGTTCTCTGGCACCTACGTCATCTATCCTTGGTATCGAGCCGTTCCGCCGGAAGGCGTCACCGATCTCGCGGACTATCCGCGGCGATTGCTCCTGTCCAGTGGGAAGACATCCGAGTGGCATAACGTCGGCATGGAATGGAAAGAGCATGTAGGCTGGCTAGCACCGATCGCCATGACCATGGTGGCCTACGTTACCATGAAATACGGGCGAGCAATCATTCAACACCGGAACATGCGCATCTCGGTACTAGGCTTCGCCGTGGCTGCCTTTGTCGCCACGGGAATCGGCGGAGCGTTCGGTGCATTCCTGAACAAATACGCTCCGATTCGGGGTGGCGATGTGATCATTCTGATGCAGGAGGAAGGGCCATGACTATGTCGCAAAATGCGGTCGAGTTTGGAAAGACCGTTGAGACCATCCCGAATGGCCCCGGAGCTGCGGCCATTCTGGCAGCGGGCGTCGGTTGTGCTGCCATCGGCGTTCTAGCCTTTGCGTCCGAGCTGTCGCCCGGACTGCGGGGTCTATTGAATTTCTACAATCCTGTCGGTCCGCTCTCCGGCAAGACGACCGTAACGATCATCGTTTGGCTGGTTGCTTGGTACGGGCTGTCACGGATTTGGCGAAAGGAAACGGTGAACATGCGCGCCGTCAATATCGCAGCGCTCGTCTTGCTCGGGCTAGGATTCCTACTAACCTTCCCGCCGTTCTGGTACCTTTTCGTCTAAGCCAAGAGGTTCGGCGCCGAATCCATCACTGAGCTTACCCGTCACGCCGCGATCATCTTCGCTCCCGTTCGGTGATTTGGTCCCGATCGCGTTGCGTGCTGTGCGCAAGGGCGGCAAAGTGCCGTCCTGGTGCCGTGATCGACTCCAACCGGACTATCTGGCCCGCTCACCGAGCTTGCGGATTTGTCCGAGCCCTTTCGCCCTCGTCGCATCGCCGGCGCCCGCGACCATGCCGAACAAGGTTTCGCGCACCGGGCTGATGCCGGCAAAGCGCAGAATGCTCCGCCGCATGCCCGCAATGCCGTGGCTGAGGAACCAAAGCCGGTAAAAAATGGAGGGCATGCCCATCGTCACCACCATACGGGCGGAGCGGCCGCGAAGCAGCGTCTTGGGGAAGCCGCCACCCTCGTCCGGGTAGGCAAAGGCGGTTCCCGGCCGCATGACCTGTTCCAGAAAAGCTTTGAGCAAGGCCGGCATGGTTCCGAGCCAGAGCGGAAAGACAAAGACGATGTGCTCCGCCCAGACGATCGCTTCGGCGGCCTCGTTCAAGCTGTTGGGGACCACGCCGTGTTCAAACTCCTGCATCGTGCGCAGCATCGGAAAATCGAGCGCCGCCAGATCAACCCGACGAACGACATGCCCCGCCTGTTCCGCACCCTCGCCATAGGCCTTGGCCAGACCGCGGCAGAGCCGGTCCGGAGACGGATCGGGATGGCCGATCACAATCAGGATGCGTCGCGGCATCAGTTACTCCTAAGGCGCTTTGCTCAATGTGGTAAGGCCGTTCGACCCGTGCCACCTGATAGGTGTGTATGGCGCCGTTGCGTTCGATCGAAACATATTCGCCGGTTACGAAGCGTTCGTCGCCGAGATGGAAGCCGATCTCGTCGTCGCGATCGCCTTCGGCATAGTCGAAATACCACTGTCCGCCGGGCTTGCGCCGCAGCCGGCCGATCAGGTCTTCTTCACCGGTGCGAAAACGGCGAACGCGGCAGGAAGCCCTGTGCGATTTCCATTCTTCCGCATCGATCCGGCCCTCGCTCGTCAATGGAGCGAGCACGTCATAGCCCTCTTCGCGATGCCCGCCCGGGCGGTCCTTCTCGCGGGCAAGCAGCAGCCGGACATGCCGGAATTTCGGGTTAAGATCCTTCAGATTGGTCATGGCGAACTCCTTTGACGGAATTTCATAGCGCCGCGACCAGACTTGGCCTTGATCCGCATCAAAGGGGCTGGGATGTCTCGGTCCTGTCAGAAGGTCAGCAACATCGCGCCATAGCCGGCCACTGCTGCGATCAGGGTTGCGCCGGCCAACGGCAACCAAAACCTGACCGGGCCGATTCAAAACGATTGCGGTCATCACCGCCAGGATCATCGCCGAACGAAGCTCGATCCAGGTCAATCGCTCCAGAAGGCCGTGCAGGACCTCGCGACTGGCAAGGACCGCCGCAAGTGCTGCCCCTCCGGCAGCCGCGGCCCGGTAATCGCCAGCGACGGAAAGCGCACCGAGCGCGAACACGCAAAGGCCCGCTATCACTGCCGTAACGCTGAAATCCTCGTCATGGGCAGCCTCTCGCGCCTTGTACCAGGCGAAGATTGCCGCAAAGGCGACGACGCCACCGACCAGCACGGAAACTGCGTCGAGCGCAGCGGCCAGCGCTGCGAGGATACCGCCGAGCAGGCCGGATATGCCGAACGTTCGAATTCCGGCCGTCCGGCTGTAATCGGGTTTGTCCCGCTCGCGCCAGCCACGCTCCAGTCCGACGAGAAGGCCTATTGCCAGGGCCAGTCCGAGCCGTGCGATGAGCGAATCCATGGTGTGGCGGCTTTCAGGCCGCGGCCATCGGCAGGTGGTCGCGGACCCAC
>NZ_SUEO01000154.1 GCF_004962925.1 Mesorhizobium sp.
CACATGCAAGGGCCGGCCGCGGTCGAAGGTCACGTAGTTCGTGATGTCGACCAGCGCGCTGATCGGCCTCAGACCGATGGCGATCAGCCTTTGCTGCAGCCATTTCGGCGACGGGCCGTTTTTCACGCCGCGCACCAGGCGCAGCGCAAAACCGGGGCAGAGTTCCGGCGCCTCGATCGTCACCTTGACCGGGATCTCGCCCTTGCCGGGGATCGCCTCGACCGGCGCGCTCTTCAGCGTACCGAGCCCGCTCGCCGCCAGATCGCGGGCGATGCCATAGACGCTGGTCGCATCGGGCCGGTTCGGCGTCAAATTGATCTCGATCATCGGGTCGTCCAGATGCGCATAGGCGGCGAAGCTAGTGCCGACCGGCGCATCTTCCGGCAAGTCGATGATGCCGTCATGCTCTTCGGAAAGCTCGAGCTCGCGCTCGGAGCACATCATGCCGTGGCTTTCGACGCCCCTGATCTTGCCGACCGTAAGTGTCACGTCGATGCCCGGAATATAGACGCCGGGCGCCGCAAAGGCGCCGATCAGGCCCGCGCGGGCGTTCGGCGCGCCGCAGACGACCTGCACCGGTGGCTTGCCGTCGCCGGTATCGACCGTCAGCACACGCAGCCGATCGGCATCGGGATGCTGCACCGCCGTCAGCACCTTGGCGATGACGAAGGGCTTCAAGCTCGCCTTGTCGTCGACATGCTCGACTTCGAGGCCGATCGAGGTCAGCCGCTCGACGATTTCGGCCAGCGAGGCGTCGGTCTCGAGGTGGTCCTTGAGCCAGGAGAGGGTGAATTTCATGACTGTGTTCCGTCTGGTCTTTGCCCGTCTGGCCTGGGCACGCTGGTCTTCAGATGGCGCGGCAAGTCGTCCGGCATGTGCACGAAGGGAAGCTGCTCGCGTACATGGGCGTGGTGCGACGGCTTGAAATAGGCCGGCATGTCCATGGCGCCGAGCATGAAATAGATGTGGTCGGCCAACCGCTCGTCGACATAGGCGATCGGTGAACCGCAGACGCCGCAAAACGAGCGCGTCACCGACCCGTTCTCGAACATCTTCAGCGCCTTGCCCGTGAAGGCGACCTGCTCGGTCAGGAACCCGACAAAGGCCGACACCGGCGCGCCGCTGGCCCGCCGGCAATCGCCGCAATGGCAATAGCTGACATGGTGCGGTTCGGCCGAAGCCTCGAACCGCACGGCGCCGCAGCGGCAGCCGCCGGTGTGGGCCGCTGTCATGCGCTCAAGCCTGCGAATAGCGTCGGCATGTCGAGCGGCCGGAAGCCGTAATGCGACAGCCAGCGCACATCGGCGTCGAAGAAGGCGCGCAGGTCCGGCATGCCGTATTTCAGCATGGCGATGCGATCGATGCCCATGCCCCAGGCAAAGCCCTGGTACTCGTCGGGATCGAGCCCGCCATATCTCAGCACATTGGGATGAACCATGCCGCAGCCGAGGATCTCCATCCAGTCGGAGCCTTCGCCGAAGCGCACCTCGCCAGGCCGCGAACGGTCGCACTGGATGTCGACCTCCATGCTGGGTTCGGTGAACGGGAAGAAGGACGGCCGGAAGCGCATCTTGACCTGTGGCACCTCGAAGAAGGCCTTGCAGAACTCCTCGAGCACCCATTTCATGTTGGCGACGTTGGCTGATCTGTCGATCACCAGCCCCTCGACCTGATGGAACATCGGCGAATGGGTGGCATCGGAATCCTGCCGGTAGGTTTTTCCGGGAATGACAATGCGGATCGGCGGCTTCTGCACCTCCATGGTGCGGATCTGCACCGGCGAGGTGTGGGTGCGCAAAAGCTTGCGTTCGCCCTTCTCATCCGGCTGGAAGAAAAAGGTGTCGTGCATCTCGCGCGCCGGATGGCCTTCCGGGAAGTTCAGCGCGGTGAAATTGTAGTAATCGGTCTCGATATCGGGACCTTCGGCGATGGCGAAACCGAGGTCGCCGAAGATCGCGGCGATCTCGTCGCTGACCTGGCTGATCGGATGGATGCGGCCGCGCTCGGCCGGCGATTGCCGCACCGGCAACGTCACATCGACCTTTTCCGCCGCGAGCCGTGCCGCGATCGCCGCGTCCTTCAGCTCGGCGCGGCGCGCGGTGAGCGCCTCGGTGATGCGGTTCTTGAGGCCGTTGATAGCCGGGCCCTTTATCTGGCGCTCTTCTGCGCTCATCGAGCCGAGCGTCTTCAGCATTTCGGAGACCGAGCCCTTCTTGCCGAGCGCTGAAACACGCACGGCTTCGATCGCAGCCTCGTCGGTGGCCGACGCAATGTCGGCAAGCAGCGAGCCTTCCAGAACTTCAAGATTTCCAGCAGTGGCGTTCACGGCGAAACTCTCTTGATCGGGCAACCGGCACCATTTTGGTTCCATGTCACCATTTTGGTTACATCAGGGTCAAAGAAAACCCGCGCCAGCCGTGCCAGCGCGGGTTCCCCAAAATCAGAATTGCGAATGCTTGGGAAGCGCTGGCTTAGGCGACAGCGCTTTCAAAAGCGTTCGGCGTGGTGTTCTTGAGGTATTCGAGCGCGACCTTGGCCTTGGCCACAAGGGCGGCGAATGCCTGCGGCTCATGGATGGCCATGTCCGACAGGATCTTGCGGTCGATCTCGATGCCGGCCTTGTTGAGGCCGTCAATGAAGCGGCCATAGGTCAGGCCATGCTCGTGGGTCGCGGCATTGATGCGCTGGATCCACAGCGCGCGGAACGAGCGCTTGCGGTTCTTGCGGTCGCGGTAGGCATACTGCAGCGACTTTTCCACCGCCTGCTTGGCGATGCGGATGGTGTTCTTGCGGCGGCCGTAGAAACCCTTGGCGGCTTTCAGGACCTTTTTGTGCTTGGCGTGCGAGGTGACGCCTCTTTTTACGCGTGCCATGTCATGATCTCCTTAAAACGCTGTCCAGACCGAATGCCTTAGAGGCCGTTCGGCAGAAAATTCTTGATGACCTTCTTGCCATCCGGTTCAGCCAGAACCATCGTGCCGCGGGCATTTCGAATGAACTTGTTGGAACGCTTGATCATGCCGTGACGCTTGCCGGCCGCAGCCGACAGGACTTTACCCGTACCTGTGATCTTGAACCGCTTTTTGGCGGCCGATTTGGTCTTCATCTTGGGCATTTTGCTACTCCATTTATATGCGCATCATCGCGCTTTTTGTTCGCTTCAGGCCGACCAAAGCCCGAAAAGCAAATGAAACCGCCACGGCATGCCCTGCCGGGCGGTTTTTGGGAACGGCGGTCCTATACGTCAAAGCGGGCCGGCGCGCAACACCCAGTGCTCAGCAACACTACTGCTTATGGGAAACGGAACAGCACCGGCAGTATGCCCGACTGTTGGGCACCGTCGATCAATTCGAAAAACGGCAAGGCACCGAGGAACACCAAGCCGTCCAGCAGCGTCGTGCGCAGCAGGCGCGGCTTGAAGCTGCCGGTGTCGCCTTCGTGGTACAGCGAAAGCTTCGGGAAGAAGCGCGGCACCCGTGCCATATAGGCCGTGAATGGAGTGCCGAGGGCCTCCTTCAGGAACTTTTCTTCGCGCAGGATGACGACATGAAAGGCGGCGGCGCAGATCACCGCGAAACCGATCGTCGCGGTGATCGAGCCGATCTGCGCGCCGACGCCGGCGGCAGCCATCGAGGAGAAGACATAGAGCGGATTGCGGGTGATCGAATAGGGTCCGCCGGTAACCACCTCGGAGGATTTGCGTCCGCCAATATAAAGCGTCGACCACAAGCGCCCGGCAATGCCGAGAAAGATCAGCAGGATGCCGACCATTTCGATCGTTTCGTGCGGCACGCTTTCGGGAGGAAAAGCAGACTGGCCAAACAGCAGCGCCGCGAACATGACGACCACGAGCGCGGCAAGCACCATTCTGCGCGTGTGCTGATAGCTGCCCAGCGAAGGCCTGGCCTGCTCTCGTTCGGTCCGCGCAGATTCAACTTTATTGAGCATGTCGGGAATCCGATCGTCGAGGAACTTGCGGTGATCCAGCGTCTGGCAAAGAAAACAGGCGCCCCCGCCGATCGCCGGGACGCCTTGCAGGATGATTCAGGCGAATTTAATGCAGTCGCCCAAAAGCCAGTCCTCGGACTCGCGCTTTAGCGGGGCGCCAGCACCATCATCATCTGGCGGCCTTCGAGCTTCGGTTCGGCTTCGACCTTGGCGATGGGGGCCACTTCCTCGCGAACCTTGTTCAGAAGCTGCATGCCGAGTTCCATATGCGCCATCTCGCGGCCGCGAAAGCGCAATGTCAGCTTGACCTTGTCACCTTCCTCGAAAAACCGCCGGACCGCTTTCATCTTGGTCTCGTAATCATGGCTGTCGATGTTCGGGCGCATCTTGATCTCCTTGATCTCGATGACCTTCTGGTTCTTGCGCGCCTCGGCCGCCTTCTTCTGGTTGGCGTATTTCAACTTGCCGAGATCGAGGATTTTTACGACGGGCGGCACTGCGTTGGGCGATATCTCGACCAGATCGAGCCCAGCCTCTTCGGCGAGCAGCAATGCGTCGTTGATGGAGACATCGCCGTGGTTCTGGCCTTCGGCGTCGATAAGCTGGACCCGGGGGACCCGGATGTCACGGTTGGAGCGCGGGCCCTCCTTGGTGGGCGCCGTTGCTTTGAAAGGTCTGCGAATGGTCGTGGTCTCCTTGAGCCGTTTCGTTCAGGGTTTTCAGTTCAGATTTGTGAACGCGCCAATGTGGTGAGCGCGCGGCCGGAGTCAATAGCACAGCGTTCACAGGAAATCACCTGTTCCCTGACTGCAGCCCTGCACCAAACGAAGAAAGTTGCCGAGCACTTTTCGTTGAACCGCCAGCTGTGTCAAAAGACCTGCGTGAGGAGTTAGCCATGACCGCACCGGTTTTTCTCGACGTCGACGGAACCAGCATCGCTGTCAGGCGCGCTGCGGGTGCTGGGCCGGGCATTGTCTGGCTCGGCGGCTACAAGTCGGACATGCTGGGCACCAAGGCCGAGAAGCTGTCGGAGTGGGCGAGCGGGCAAGGCCGTGCTTTCTTGCGCCATGATTATTCCGGCCATGGCGAATCGGGTGGCGCCTTTGCCGACGGCACCATCTCGAAATGGCTTTCGCAGAGCCTCGCTGTCTTGCGCCATTTTACACAAGGCAGGCAAATCCTGGTCGGCTCGTCGATGGGCGCATGGATCGCGCTGCGCATGGTTCAGGAATTGCACAAGGCAGGCGAGAACCGCATCGCCGGTCTGGTGCTTCTGGCTCCGGCGCCGGATTTCACCGCCGAGCTGGTCGAGCCGGCACTGACCAAAGCGCAGAAGCGAGACCTTGCCAAAAAGGGTTTTTTCGAGGAGCCGTCGGACTATTCGGCCGAGCCCTACATCTATACCCGGGAGCTGATCGAAGACGGCCGCAACAACCTGACAATGACCGGGCCGATCGACACCCATTGCCCCGTCCACATATTGCAAGGGCTGGCCGACGCCGACGTGCCGTCGAGCCATGCGCTGAAACTGGTCGGCCTGCTGCCGGCCGACGACGTCACGCTGTCGCTGATCCCCGACGGCGACCACCGCCTGTCGCGGCCGCAGGATCTCGACATGCTGGTGCGGGCGGTCGACACCATGGTGCGGCAGGCGGGGTAGAGACATGCGCATTTCCATTCCAGTATCCGCCTTCGTCGCGGCGATCGTCGGCTTCGGCGGTACGCTCGCCATCGTCATCGCCGCCGCCAAGGCGGTCGGCGCGACGCAGGTCGAAACCGCGAGCTGGGTGACGGCGATCTGCCTCGCCATGGCGATCGAGAGCCTGTGGCTGTCATGGCGCACCAGAATGCCGATCATCGCTGCATGGTCGACGCCGGGGGTGGCGCTGATCGCGGCATCGAGCGGCTTTTCGATCGGCGAGGCCGTCGGCGCCTTCATCGTCACCGGGATTTTGCTGATCGCCACCGGCCTGTTCAAGCCTTTGACCAAGCTGATCGCCAGGATACCGGCCTCGGTCGCGTCGGGAATGCTGGCCGGCATCGTCGTCACCTTCGCCATCAACGCGGTGAAGGCCATTCCGCTCGACCCGTGGCTGATCCTGCCGCTGATCGCCGCCTTCTTTGTCATCCGCTTGTTCAATCCGGCGCTCTCGGTGCTGGCGGTGCTGATCGGCGGCGGCGCTGCCGCCTTTCTCACCGGCCGGGTCGGCGGCCTGCCGACCCCGGAGCTTTCGACTTTGACGCTGATTGCGCCGCAGTTCACCGTCACGGCGATCATCGGCCTGGCGCTGCCGCTTTACCTGGTCACCATGGCCTCGCAGAACCTGTCCGGCCTCGCCGTGCTGAGAGCCGCGGGCTATCACCCAGACGCCGGCCCGCTGATCGGCGTCACCGGCCTGCTTTCGCTGCTGTCTGCGCCGTTCGGGGCCTCGACCACCAATCTGGCGGCGATCTCGGCGGCAATCTGCACCGGCCCCGACGTGCATCCCGATCCGGGCGAGCGCTGGAAGACCGGCCCCTTCTACGCGCTTGCCTATCTCGTCTTCGCCATTTTCGGCGCCTCGCTGGTGGCGATCTTCGCCGTGCTGCCGCAGAGCCTGATCGTGCTGGTGGCCGGGCTGGCGCTGATGGCGCCGCTCGCCAACGCGCTGTCGATCGCCCTGAAGGAAGACGGCGAGCGCATGGCCGCCACCGTCACCTTTGCCGTCACCGCCTCGGGGCTGACGCTGTTCGGCGTCGGCGCGGCGTTCTGGGGCCTGATTGCGGGCCTGGTCGTTCTTTTCCTCGAAACGCTCAAAAAGCGATAATCATTTCAGATGCTTGTCCGGTTTTGGCTGACACTGTCTTGAATCGCCGTTTTTCCCATCCCATTTCGATTCTACGCAGCCAGGATTGGCTGTCTCCAACTGAAGGATTGGGAGAAAATGAACACATCTGCATTGATCCGTCCGGCCTGGACGCCGGCAACCATCGCACTGATGGTGATCGGCTTCATGGTGTTCTGGCCGCTCGGCCTCGCCATGCTCGCCTACATCATCTGGGGCGACCGGCTTGAAGGCTTCAAGCGCGACGTCAACCGCGCCACCGACGGTGTCTTCGCCGGCTGCCGCCGCGGTTCCGACAAGGCGGCGCGCTGGGGCCACGGCTCTGCCCGCACCGGCAACGTCGCTTTCGACGACTGGCGCGAAAAGGAACTCGAGCGGCTCAATGAAGAGCGCCGCAAGCTCGACGAGATGCTGAGCGAGTTCGACGAATATGCCAGGGAATTGCGTCGCGCCAAGGACCAGGAAGAGTTCGACCGCTTCATGGCGAACCGCAACAAGTCGACGTCGCCTACAACCGGTGGATCAACCGGTTCGACGGGGACCGGCAAACGCGGTGGCAAATCCACGCCAGGCCTACTGGACGAGTAAGGCACTTGCCCCGATAAATAATTAAAAAACGGCGTCGCGTCAGCGGCGCCGTTTCTTTTATGTTCTATTCGTTTTCCTCGAATCACGTATCGTCCCGCCATGTCATTCGGCTTCTTCCGCAACCTGACCAAACCCAGGCCCGCCCCCGTCGTGGAGCGAGAGCATTGTGTTGCCGGCCGCACGCTGCCGCTCAAGATCGTCGAGAGCGACCGGGCGCGGCGCCTGACGCTGCGCATCGATTCCGGCGGCCGCGGCTTGCGCATCACCGTGCCGCCGGGCCTGCGGCGGGGCGAGGTGGAAAAATTCCTGGACCGCCATCAGGACTGGCTGGAGCAGCGGCTGGCCAAGGTGCCCAACCGGCCGCAGGTGCGGCCCGGCATCAAGATACCGGTGCGCGGCGTGCCGCATCGCATTGTTCATGAGCCTTCGAAACGCGGTACCGTCACGCTGTCGTGCGACGAACGCGGTCCGCTGATGATCGTGCATGGCGAGCGCGTGCACCTGCCGCGCCGCATCGCCGATTTCCTCAAGCGCGAAGCCAAGCGCGAGATCGAGGCGCTGGTGGTCAAGCACGCCGGGGCGGTCGGCAAACGCGCCAAGGCGATCCGTTTCAAGGACACGTCGAGCCGCTGGGGATCGTGCACCTCCGACGGCAATTTGTCCTTCTCGTGGCGCATCATGATGGCGCCGCGACCGGTCATTAACTACCTCGTCGCGCATGAGGTGGCGCATCTCAAGGAGATGAACCACGGTCCGAAATTCTGGAAATTGTGCGAGCAGCTCTGCCCGGACACCGAGCGCTGCAAGGATTGGCTCAAGCGCAATGGCGGCGCGCTGCAAGCGATCATGTTCGAGTAGATCGCACGATCAATCGTCGTTGGCAGCGTTGAGCTCTTCAGGACGCAAGCCCTCGTCGGTATGGCGCGGCCATGGCAAGAAATTCTTCTCGAACCCGTCGTTGCTGAAATAGGCGAGCGCGCGGTGCGCCTCGGCGCCGTTGAAGGCAGCCTTGTCCATCAGATGCGCAATGACCTCGCGAGCCTGCGCGATCTTTTGCTTGAGTTGGGCGACGGTTTCGTCTGCCATGCTTGTTTGCTCCCGCCTGTACTATCTTAAGTAAGGTAGCGCGTTCCGCGCTGGTGGCAAATATGCGCTTTTTCTCGACTCTTTTGCCGTTTCGTGCCAATCCCCGCGCCATGGCGCTCGACATCAAGATATGCGGACTGAACACCGACAAGGCAATGGCCGCGGCATTGGCCGGCGGCGCCAGCCATGTCGGCTTTATTTTCTTCGCCAAAAGCCCGCGCTATGTCGAGCCGGCGGAAGCCGGCCGCTTGCGCGAAGCGGCGACCGGCAAGGCCAGGGCGGTCGCCGTGACGGTCGACGCCGGCGATGCGTTCCTGGACGAAATCGTCGAAAAGATGCAGCCCGACATGTTGCAGCTGCATGGTTCGGAAACGCCTGAGCGGGTGGCTGAGCTCAAGGCCCGCTATGGCCTGCCGGTGATGAAGGCGCTGTCGGTCAGCGAGGCTGCCGACCTGGAGCGGATAAAACCCTTCATCGGCATTGCCGACCGTTTCCTGTTCGATGCCAAGCCGCCGAAGGGTTCGGAACTGCCGGGCGGCAACGGCGTTGCCTTCGACTGGCACATTCTGGCCGGCCTTGACGCCGGCGTCGATTACATGCTTTCCGGTGGGCTGAACGCCGCCAATATCGGCGATGCCCTTCAGCTTGCCAACCCGTCCGGATTAGACATTTCCTCGGGCGTGGAAAGCGCGCCGGGCGTCAAGGATCCGGCGCTGATCGAACAGTTTTTCCGGGCCGTCAGGGCAGTACGCGACAACCGCGCCGCCTGACCGTGCTTCAAACCACAAGCTAGGAGATCGGCGATGGACAAGCCGGCGCTACCCAATTCCTTCCGCACCGGACCCGACGAACAGGGCATGTTCGGCATCTTCGGCGGTCGTTTCGTTGCCGAAACATTGATGCCGCTGATCCTCGACCTCGAGCGGCACTGGAACGAGGTCAAGGACGATCCGGATTTCAAGGCTGAGCTGACTGACCTTTCGACCCACTATGCCGGCCGGCCGTCGAAGCTTTATTTCGCCGAAGGCCTGACCAGGCATCTTCGTGAGGTTTCCGCGGCGAAGGGCCTCGGGGGCGGCGCGAAAGTCTATTTCAAGCGCGAGGATTTGAACCACACCGGCTCGCACAAGATCAACAATTGCCTCGGCCAGATCCTGCTGGCCAAGCGCATGGGCAAGAAGCGCATCATCGCCGAGACCGGCGCCGGCCAGCACGGCGTGGCGTCGGCCACGGTGGCGGCGCGCTTCGGCTTTCCGTGCGTCGTCTATATGGGCGCCACCGACGTCGCCCGGCAAAGCCCCAACGTCTTCCGTATGAAGCTTTTGGGCGCCGAAGTGCGGCCGGTGACCGCTGGGCACGGCACGCTGAAGGACGCCATGAACGAGGCCCTGCGCGACTGGGTGACCAATGTTGAGGACACCTATTACCTGATCGGCACCGCCGCCGGCCCGCACCCCTATCCGGAGCTGGTACGCGACTTCCAGTCGGTGATCGGCATCGAGGCGCGCGCCCAGATCCTCGAGCAGGAAGGCAGGCTGCCGGACACGATTATCGCTTGTGTCGGCGGCGGCTCGAACGCCATCGGCCTGTTCCATCCCTTCCTCGACGACAAAGAGGTCCGCATCATCGGCATCGAGGCCGGTGGCCGCGGCCTCGACGGCATCGAGCATTGCGCCTCGATGAGCGCCGGCGCGCCCGGCGTGCTGCACGGCAACCGCACCTATCTCCTGCAGAACGCCGACGGGCAGATCATGGACGGGCACTCGATCTCGGCCGGCCTCGATTATCCGGGCGTCGGGCCGGAACACTCCTGGCTGCGCGACTCCGGCCGCGTCGACTATGTGCCGATCCTGGATGACGAGGCGCTGGAGGCTTTCCAGCTGACGACGCGCGTCGAAGGCATCATTCCGGCGCTCGAATCCGCCCATGCCATTGCGCATGCGGTGAAGATCGTACCCGCCATGGACAAGGACCAGATCGTCATCGTTAACCTGTCCGGCCGCGGCGACAAGGACGTGCATACGGTGGCCAATATGCTGGGCATGGAGATCTGATCATGACCACCACCCGCATCGACCGCCGCATGGCCAAGCTGAAAGCCGAAGGCCGCCCGGCGCTTGTCACCTATTTCATGAGCGGCGACCCGGACTACGACACCGCTTTGTCGATCATGAAGGCGCTGCCCAAGGCAGGCGCCGACATCATCGAAATGGGCATGCCGTTTTCCGATCCGATGGCCGACGGCCCGGCCATCCAGGCGGCCGGCCTGCGCGCGCTGAAAGGCGGCCAGACGCTGGTCAAGACGCTGAAGATGGCGTCGGAATTCCGCGCCGGAGACAATGAAACGCCGATTGTGCTGATGGGCTACTACAATCCGATCTACATCCACGGCGTCGACCGCTTCCTGAGCGACGCGCTGGCCAGCGGCATAGACGGGCTGATCGTCGTCGACCTGCCGCCGGAAATGGACGAGGAATTGTGCATTCCGGCGCTGAAGGCCGGCATCAATTTCATCCGGCTGGCGACGCCGACCACCGACGACAAGCGCCTGCCCAAGGTGCTGCAGAACACCTCCGGCTTCGTCTACTACGTGTCGATGACCGGCATCACCGGCTCCGCACTTGCCGACACCGGCAAGGTGGCGGCGGCGGTCAGGCGCATCAAGGGCCATACCGACCTGCCGGTCTGCGTCGGCTTCGGCGTCAAGACCGCCGAGCAGGCGCGCGTAATCGGCGCCAATGCCGATGGCGTCGTCGTCGGCACCGCGATCGTCAATGCGGTCGCCAATGTTCTGGGGCCGAAGGGCGAAAAGACCGCCGACCCGGCCGAGGCAGTCGCCACGCTGGTCAGCGGGCTTTCGCAAGGCGTGCGTGCGGCTCGCCTTGCTGCCGCCGAATAGTCTTGATCTTCTGGTTGACCATGATCTTTACCGAAAACCGGTTTCCACTTTTCGGGATCATGGTCTAACTCTTCGTCAGGACAGGAGCCGAAGCGATGAACTGGATCACCAACTACGTTCGCCCGAAGATCAATTCGATGCTCGGCCGGCGTACCGACATGCCTGAGAACCTCTGGATCAAGGATCCCGAGACCGGCGAGATGGTCTTCCACAAGGATCTGGAGCAGAACCAGTTCGTCATCCCGTCCTCCGGCCACCACATGAAGATCTCGGCCAAGGAGCGGCTGAAATTCTTCTTCGACGACGGCAAATACGAGACGCTCGAAAACCCCAAGGTCGTGCAGGACCCGCTGAAATTCCGCGACGAGAAGCGCTACACCGACCGGCTGAAGGACGCCAAGGCCAAGACCGGGCTGGAAGACGCGATCATCAACGCGCTGGGCACCGTCGAGGGCCTGCCGGTGGTGGTGACCGTGCAGGACTTCGCCTTCATGGGTGGTTCGCTCGGCATGGCCGCCGGCGACGCCATCGTTCGTGGCTTCGAGGCCGCCTTGCAACGCAAGCGGCCGCTGATCCTGTTCGCGGCGTCCGGTGGCGCCCGCATGCAGGAAGGCATCCTGTCGCTCATGCAATTGCCGCGAACCACGATCGGCGTCGATCGGCTGAAGGAGGCCGGTCTTCCCTATATCGTCGTCCTGACCAACCCGACCACCGGCGGCGTCACCGCCTCCTACGCCATGCTGGGTGACGTGCACATCGCCGAGCCCGGCGCGCTGATCGGCTTTGCCGGGCCACGCGTCATCGAGCAGACCATCAGGGAAAAGCTGCCCGACGGCTTCCAGCGCTCCGAGTATCTGATGGAGCACGGCATGGTCGACATGGTGGTGTCGCGGCTGGAGATGCGCCAGACGATTGCACGGCTCCTGAAAATGCTGCTTAAGCTGCCGGAAGAGCAAAAGCCGCTGGAACCGGAAATCCTGCCGCCGGCGACGATCCCGACGGAAGCACGCCCGCAAGTCTGACGCGACATCCTTCGTCGCGAACCGCGATTGCGCGCCATCTATGGCGCGCCTAGGATTCTCCCATGACCACGCTTGCCGCCGACCGCGAAATCGAAAGCCTGATGTCGCTTCATCCGAAGGGCTTCGATCTTTCGCTCGACCGCATTTCGCGGCTGCTGGAGCGGCTGGGCAATCCGCAGGACCATCTGCCGCCCGTCATCCACATCGCCGGCACCAACGGCAAGGGCTCCTGCGCCGCGTTTTCGCGGGCGCTGCTCGAAGCGTCCGGCCACCGCGTCCATGTCCACACATCGCCTCATCTGGTGAACTGGCATGAGCGCTACCGGCTGGCCGCGGACGGCGGCGGCAGGCTGGTCGAGGACAAGGTCTTCGCGGACGCCATCGCCCGCGTCGCCAAGGCCAATGAAGGCCAGAAGATCACCGTCTTCGAAATCCTCACCGCGGTCACCTTCCTGCTGTTTTCCGAACATCCGGCGGATGCCGTCATCATCGAGGTCGGTCTCGGCGGCCGCTTCGACGCCACCAATGTCATCACCGAGTCGGCGGTGTCGGTGATCATGCCGGTCTCGCTCGATCACGAATCCTTTCTCGGCGACCGTGTCGAACTGATCGCCGCCGAAAAGGCCGGCATCATCAAGCGCGGTTGCCCGGTGGTCATCGGCGCGCAGGAAAGCGAGACGGCGCTTCAGGTGCTTATCGAAACCGCCGAGCGGCTCGACTGTCCCGCCTTCGTCTATGGCCAGGATTTCCTCGCCTTCGAGGAAAACGGCCGCATGGTCTATCAGGACGAAGACGGATTGATGGACCTGTCGCCACCGCGGCTGCCGGGTCGTCACCAGTTCGCCAATGCGGCGGCGGCGATTGCCGCGGTCAAGGCTGCGGGCTTCGAGATCAGCCATCGCGTCGCCGACAAGGCGATGGCCAATGTCGCCTGGCCGGGGCGGATGCAGAAGTTGCCGCAAGGCAGGCTGACGGAACTGGCACCGAAGGGCGCCGACATCTGGCTCGATGGCGGCCATAATCCGGGCGCCGGCGTGGTCGTCGCCGAAGCACTGGCCGAGCAGGAGGAAAAGAACCCGCGGCCGCTGTTCCTGATTTCCGGCATGATCAACACCAAGGACCAGAGCGGTTATTTCAGCGCCTTCAAGGGTCTGGTGCGGCATGTCTACACGGTACCGGTAAGCCTCAGCGAGGCCAGCGTGCCAAATGACGAACTGGCGGTCCGCGCTGTCGAGGCCGGCCTATCGGCCGAACCGGTGAGCTCCGTCGCCAATGCGCTGATGCTGCTGCGCGACACCTGGGACGGACCGCCGCCGCGCATCCTGATCAGCGGCTCGCTCTATCTGGCCGGCGCAGTGCTGGCCGAAAATGGCACGCCGCCGACCTGAAACGCGGCGCGTAAAAACGGCCTCGTGCGAGGCGCTTTCGTTTTAGATATCATCGGTTGGCGCCGCCCCTCATTGCCCTGCCGGGCATTTCTCCCCGTATAGGGACGGGGAGAAAGTTGCCGTCGCAATGATTTCGCCAACTGTCAGCGTTGCGGGAGAGGCGCCGACATTGCGGCCAATTCCCTTCTCCCCGTCCCTATACGGGGAGAAGGTGCCGGCAGGCGGATGAGGGGCAGCGCGACGTTTCTAATTTCGACAAAAGCGCGCATCGATTCAGAGCGGGTTAATCACTTCAGCTCGATCTCGATGAAGGCGTATTCGCCCTCATTGGCGCTGATGACGTCGTGCTCGACGCCTTCCTTGCGGAAATAGGGCGCACCCTTCTTCATCTCGGCAAAGGATTCGCCGTCCTTGGTCAGGAGCTTCAGCTTGCCGTCCATCAGCGGCACGATGACATAGTCGTAGCCATGACGGTGCCAGCCGGTGTTGTCACCCGGCGCGAAGCGGTATTCGGTGACGATGACGCGTTCATTGTCGATGAAGACGGTGACCTTGGCGGATCCAGTCATGGGGGTTCTCCTGTCTTTCCCAAGCAGAAGACATGGAGGCATCGCGCGCGAGGGCCAGCGGCGTTGAGCGATAACGCCAAAGAAAAGCCCGGCGCGGGGCCGGGCTTGTCTGCGGATTTTCAGGTCGGATCAGGCGAGATTGCCGTTGATCCAGTGCGACAGCGCCGTCTTCGGCGCGGCGCCAACCTTCATGTCGGCCATTTCGCCGCCCTTGAAGATCATCAGCGTCGGGATCGAGCGCACGCCGAACTGCGCGGCCAGCTCCGGATTCTCGTCGATGTTGAGCTTGGCGATCTTGACCTTGCTGCCGAGTTCGATGGCGATGTCTTCCAACGCCGGCGCGATCATCTTGCACGGGCCGCACCATTCCGCCCAGAAATCGACCACGACCGGCTCCTTGGCGTCAAGCACATCGGTCTGGAAATTGCTCTTGTCGACCTTGACGGTGGCCATGCGAAAATCCTTTCGAGAGTTATTGTCGCACCAAATGTGGTGGTGATCGTGCCCTTCTTCAAGCAGCTGTTGTGTCACGCTCCCGTGAGTCGGGCAAGGGCATCGTCCATCGCCGCCGGCGGCAGCTCGATCAGCCGTGGTGCTTCGGTAAACAGCAGCGCCGCCGAGACCTCATGCCGGGGATAAAGCGGCTGGAGCAGCGCGCGATAGAGCGCGAGCTGCAGGACATAGGCCGGCGGAACGTCCGCCAGCGCTGCTGGCGCCGGCCGGTTGGTCTTGTAGTCGACGATCGACACCTTGCCTGATGTGACCGCCAGCCGGTCGATCTTGCCGGAGATGGAGCGTAATTTGCCTTTGATCTCCAGGCTGCCCATGACCGCGACTTCGGCGCGCGACGATGATGCGAACAGCTGTTCGAAGCGGCTGTCGGCAAGGATCGCCGCCACCGAGGCCAAGGCCTTATCACGCTCGCTTTCTGGCCACTGCGACCCGGCGCGCTTGAGGTAGCGTTCCGCGGCCTCCCGCCGTTCGGCCTCGGCAATGCCGGGCAGCATCTGCAGCAATTTGTGCAGCGCCAGCCCTCGCATCACGGCAAAGCCAGGCTCCGCCTCGGTGTCCAGCAC
>NZ_SUEO01000155.1 GCF_004962925.1 Mesorhizobium sp.
GCGAAGTGGTGGCCTTGCACGGCGACAATGGCGCCGGCAAATCCACGCTGATCAAGGCGATCTCGGGCGTGTTTCCCGTCGACCGCGGCGACATCTATGTGCGTGGCCAGAAAGTCACCATCCGCTCGACACGCGACGCGATGGATCTCGGCATCGAGACCATCCATCAGGACACGTCGCTGGCGCCGGACCTGAGCATCGCGCACAATCTCTTTCTCGGTCGCGAGCCGGTCACTCTAAAATGGCTGGGGGTGTTCGCGCCGCTCGATCTCGCCAAGCTGCGCGATGCCGCCGCGGCGCTTTTGAAGCGCGTCGGCATTTCGAAAAAGCTCGACGCCAATGCGCTGGTCAGCACGCTGTCGGGCGGCGAGCGCCAGTCGATCGCCATTTCGCGAGCCATGCAGTTCGCGGCCAAAGTCATCATCCTCGACGAGCCGACCAACAATCTCGGCGTCGAGGAAACACACGGCGTGCTGCGCTTCGTCAAGGAGGTGCGCGCGGCCGGTCATTCGGTGCTTTTGATCACCCACAATATCCATCACGTCTTCCAGGTCGCCGACCGTATCATCGTCATGCGCCGCGGCGAGATCGTCGCCGAGCAGACGGTCGCCGATACCGATCTGTTGACGGTGGAGAGCATCATCACCGGTGCCGACATGTCGGCTCTGCTCAAGGAGACGAGAGCAAAGTGAAGGAACTGGCCGTCATATGGTAGAGCTTTACGGCAAGAGGCTTTCGCGCCGGCAGGTTTCGGAGCGCTCGGGGATGCTGTCGCAATTCGCCGGCGTGCGGCTGATGACGCTTGGCGACGGCGTCGAGCGCGGCATCCGCATGCTCGAATTCCGCACCGGCTCCGGGCTGCGTTTCACCGCGCTGGTCGACCGGGCACTCGATATCGCCGATTGCGACTTCAAGGGCCAGGCGATCGGCTGGCATTCGCCGAGTGGCTTTCGCCATCCCGGCCTGCACGAGTATGAAGGCGAGGAGGGGCTAGCCTGGGCGCGGTCGTTTTCCGGCCTGTTGCTGACCTGCGGTCTCGACCATATCCTGTTCATGAATGAAGTGCCGGCCGACAGCTACAATTATCCGCCGAAGAAGACGGTGCGCCATTCGCTGCATGGCCGCGTCAGCACCATCCCGGCGCGATTGACCGGCTATGGCGAGGCCTGGAGCGGCGACCGCTGCATGCTGTGGGCCGAGGCTATCGTCCAGCAATCGACGGTATTCGGCGAGGATCTGCATCTGCTGCGGCGGATCGAGGCCGATGTCGGCGGCAATGAGATCCGGCTTTCGGACCGGGTCGTCAATCACGGCTTCAGCCGGACGCCGCATATGTATTTCTACCACATCAACGTCAGCCATCCTGTACTCGACGAGGGTTCGCGCTATCTGGCGCCGATCCGCGACGTCGTCTGGGCGGGCCATGCCGGCGAACGCTACGAGGCGCAGAAGGTCGGTTACCGCACCGTGCCGGCGCCGCAATTGGGTTTCAAGGAGCAGGTCTGGCAGCATGAGCTCGGCGCCGACGCCAAAGGCGAGGTGCCAGTGGCCGTGGTCAACGACCGTCTTGGCCTCGGTCTTGAAGTCGTCACACGCAAGGACCAGTTGCCCTGCACCTATGAATGGCAGAATTTCCAGGCTGGACACTATGCGCTGGGCATAGAGCCGTCGACGCACCATGTGCTCGGCAATCTGGCCGCGCGCCAACGCGGCGAGATGATCTGGCTGGAGCATGGCGAGAGCCGCTCCTACGATGCGGTGTTCCGGGTTCTCGACGGCGCTGGTGATATCTCGGCCGCCGAAAGCCGGATCGCGGCAATCGCCAAGCAGCCGCTGCAGGATTATCCGCAGCCGTCGGGCAATTTTCCGGTACTCGGAGGCAGGTCGTGATTTTGGCGAGGACGATGCGAAGCACCAGTTGGGAGGCTGGGTCCGGCCGGAGCGGGGAGGGCTCGCGGCCCATAGGGATTTGGAGGTCACAATGGCTGGCACAGTGAAGCGTGACTACAGCCTGGTCGGCGAGAGCACGCGCAGGGCGATCGAGACGGGGCTGGCTTCGGCCGAATGGTACCACACCGACGTCTCCCGCAAGGCGATCAAGGAGTTGATGCAGCGTTCCGACGGTCCGGCGATCCGCGACACGATCATCTGGGTCGTCGCCATTCTGGGTTCGGCGGCGGGCGGCGTCTATTTCTGGGGCACCTGGTGGTGCGTGCCGTTCTTCTTCGTCTACGGCGTGCTCTACGGCTCCTCCAGCGACTCGCGCTGGCACGAATGCGGCCATGGTACGGCGTTTCGGACGCGCTGGATGAATGATGTGGTCTACCAGATCGCCAGCTTCATGCTGATGCGCAACCCGGTGACCTGGCGCTGGAGCCATGCCAGACACCACACCGATACGATCATTGTCGGACGCGATGCCGAGATCGCCGTAATGCGCCCGCCGGACCTTTTGCGTGCGGCGCTCGCTTTCACCGGTATCCTTGATTTTCGCTATTCGCTGCCGGCGCTGGTGCGCCAAGCGTTCGGCAAGCTCACGCCCGACGAGAAAAGCTACGTTCCCGAGATGGAACAGCACAAGGCCGTCATCGCCGCGCGCTGGCATGTCGCCATCTATATCGCCACGATTGCGCTCGCCCTCACTATGCGGTCGTGGGTGCCGCTGGTGATCATCGGCGTGCCGCGCCTCTACGGCACCTGGCACATGGTGCTGACTGGCCTGCTGCAGCACATCGGCCTCGCCGACAATGTGATCGACCACCGGCTCAACACCCGCACCGTATACATGAATCCGATCAGCCGGTTCATCTACTGGAACATGAACTACCACGTGGAGCATCACATGTTCCCGATGGTGCCCTATCACGCGTTGCCCAGGCTGCACGAGATGATCAAGCACGATCTGCCGGAGCCGAACCCGTCGATGTGGCATGCCTATCGCGAGGTCTGGCCGGTTCTGCTCAGGCAGCTCAAATACGAGGACTATTTCCTCAAGCGCGAACTGCCGCCGACGGCGCGGCCCTATCGTGGCGAGTTCCACGAAGTGAACATGTCGGCGGCGGCGGAATAGCCACTGCGCACCGCTGCATTGCAGAAATTTCAGGAGAAAAAGAGATGGCCGATTGGGTCGAAGCGTGCGCCGTTGACGATGTCGAAGAAGAGGATGTCATCCGCTTCGACCATGGCGGCCGCACCTTCGCGATCTACCGTTCTCCTGACGACGAATTCTTCGCCACGGACGGGTTTTGCACGCATGAGAAGGCCCATCTTGCCGACGGGCTTGTCATGGACGACATCATCGAATGCCCCAAGCACAATGGCCGCTTCAATTACAAGACCGGCCAAGCCAAAGGGGCTCCCGTCTGCGTCAATTTGCAGACCTATCCGGTCAAGGTCGAGGCTGGCAAGGTGATGATCCAAATCGCCTGACCGGCCTTCCGTTTCACGCAACAAGGGACCAAAATCGATGAGCCGTAAAAGACCGACGATCGCCGATCTGCGCGCCATGAAGGGCAAGCGGCAACTGACCATGCTGCGCGTGTTGACGATGGACGAGGCCGAGGCCGCCGAAAGAGCCGGGATCGATATTGTCTCGGTGCCGCCGGAGTTGGTGCTCAACCCGCAATATCGCGATGCAGCACCCAGCCTATTTACCATGCCGGGCGACAATTTCTACGAGATCGGCACAGCCGACGATTTCGTGCGCTGGGCGTTCCGGCTCTACAAGGCGAGTGCCGACGCGGTCTATTGCAGCGCCGGCTTCGCCACCGTCAAACGGCTGGCCGACGACAATATACCGGTGATCGGCCATGTCGGTCTGATCCCGTCGCGCGCCACTTGGACCGGCGGCTTCAAGGCCGTCGGCAAGACCGCCGACAGCGCCATGCAGATTTTCGAGGCGGTCAAGCAGTATGAGGCCGCAGGTGCTGTCGGCGCCGAGATCGAAGTCGTGCCGGTCGAGGTGGCCAAGGCAATCTCGGAACGCACCTCGCTGATCATGCTGTCGATGGGGGCGGGCACCGGCTGTGACGCGCAATATCTGTTCGCTGACGACATCCTTGGTCAGAACCGCGGCCACATGCCCCGCCATTCCAAGGTCTACCGCAATTTTGCCGCTGAATATGACCGCCTGCAGGCGGAACGTGTTGCCGCCTTCTCCGAATATGTCGCCGACGTGAACAGCCTGGCCTATCCCGAAGACAAGCATGTGGTGCATATGGACCCGGACCAACTCGGTCTATTTATGAAAAGGGTCGATGGCGCGTGAAATCTGACAGCAATGCCGGAACCGGCGATGTGAAGCCGGTTTATATTCTCAATCTTTCGTGTGAAGACCGGCCGGGGGTCGTTGCCGCGGTCACCACGGAGCTTGCCGCGAACGGCGCCAACATCGCCGAAAGCAGCCAGTTCTGGGACCGGCAGAGCAATCGCTTTTTCATGCGGATCGCGTTCACCAGCCCGGCAGGCTCGACCAAGGACGATCTAGAGCGAGCCCTGAAATCGTCCGTTGACCGGTTTGGGATGAAGGCCGCGCTGGTCGATCAGGCTCGTCGCCCGAAGATCATCGTCATGGTCTCGAAATTCGACCATGCGTTTCTCCACCTGCTTTACCAGATCAGGGTCGGCTGGCTGAATGCACAGGTCGCCGCCGTCGTCTCCAATCATGAAGACGCCCGGCGCTTCGCCGAGATGGAGGATATTCCCTTCCACCATTGGCCGACGACCAGGGAAAACAAGGCCGAACAGGAGCAGAAGCTGCTGGACCTCGTGCAGGAGACGGGGTCCGAACTCGTCGTCCTGGCGCGCTACATGCAGGTCTTTTCGAAGGGACTATCCGACCGGCTTTACGGGCGGGCGATCAACATCCACCATTCCTTCCTGCCAAGCTTCAAGGGCGCAAAGCCCTATCACCAGGCCTTCGACCGCGGCGTCAAGCTGATCGGCGCGACAGCGCATTACGTCACATCCGATCTCGACGAAGGCCCGATCATCGAACAGGAAACCGAGCGCGTCACCCATGCGATGAGCGCGGAGGATTTCGTGGCCGTCGGCCGCGATATCGAAAGCCGCGTGCTGGCGCGCGCCGTCAAGCTGCATCTTGAGGCTCGCGTCATGCTCAACGGCCACAAGACAATCGTCTTTTAACGAGCGGTCGTTCGGCGCTACGCCTGCCACGATCCACTGGCGAGCGCTGCGTAAATCGCCTCGGCATCGATGCCTTGGGGTCTGTCCTCCTCGAGCGGCAGGACGAGCGCGCGCACCGCCGCATGAATTGCGGCGGTTGCCGGCGCCAATGTCAGCCCGTTGCGCAGGTCTACGGCCTGTGCGGCCGCCATCAGCTCGAAGGCGATCAGCCGCTGCCACAGCACGATCATCTCGGCGCATTTCGAAACGGCCAGCGGTGCTTGCGTCGCATGGTCCTCGACGCCTTCCGAGACCGGCAGGAAGTCGAGCATCACCGGGTTGGCCTTGTGGCGAATGGCGGCGAGGATCGCGGTCACTGTCTTTTGCAGCGGCACGAAGCCGGCCGAGGCACCGCCGACCGGCGACAGATATTTGGGCAGGCCGTTGCGGCCGGAGCTGGTGAGCTGGATGAAGCGGGCGGCACAGGCGGCTGCACATTGCGCGATGGCAAGGCCGAGCGTCTCGAAGGCAAGCGACAGCGACGGGGTGTGGAAATTGCCGGTCGACAGCACCATGTCGTCGTCCCCCAGCACCAGCGGGTTGTCGGCGGCGGCATTGAGCTCGATCTCGACGGCCTGTCTGGCCTGGTCGATTGCCTGCAGCAGCGCACCATGAATCGATGGTATGCAGCGGATCGACAGCGGGTCCTGCAAGGTGGCCGGCGCCGGCGTCTCGTTGCGTGCCAGCAGGTCGCGCAAGCCTTTTGCCGCCTGCTGCTGGCCAGCGGCCGGGCGCGCCGCCTGCAAGCGCGGATCGAGGATCGTCTGGTTGGCGCCGATGCCTTCCATGGTCAGCGCGCCCGCCTGCTGTTGCTGTGCGAAGACGGACAGTGCGTCGGCCACCGCCAGCGCGCCGCTGCCAGCGGACACCGCCGAGGCGCTTATCAGCGACAGCCCGTCCTTGGGCGCGAGGCTGACGGGGGCCAGGCGCGCCATCGCCAGCGCCTTTGCCGCCGGCATGCGCCGGCCCTGAAAGTCGGCTTCGCCGTCGCCGGTCAGCATGCGGCCGAGCGTTGCCATCATCACCAGGTCGCTGTCGCCGATCGAGCCCAGCGACGGCATCACCGGATGCACGCCGGCATTGAGCGCGTCGATGAGTGCGTTGAAAACCTCTGACGAAATGCCCGAACCGCCGGCCGAAAACATGCCAGCCCGGGCAAGCATCGTCGCCCGCACGATGTCTTGCGGCAGCGCGTCCCCCACGGCCCCGCTGCGCCCTTCCAGCAACTGGCGCTGGAAGGCACTGGCGTCGCCGCTGACCGACGTGCCGAGATTGGCGCCGAGCCCGGTGTTGAACCCGTAGATCTGCTGGCCGGAGGCGGCGGCGCGATCGAGCACCTTGCGCGCTCTGTCCAGCCTCTCGTGGACGGCAGGCGACACCTCGACCTTGCGTCCGTCACGGGCAACCGCCGCGACATCCTCGATGCGGATGCCGGCTCCGGTGAGGACGAGCGCACTCATGCGAAGCGCAGCCGCTGACCGATACCTTGCGCTTGCGCCTTGGCCAGCATTGCCTTGCCCAGCGCGATATCGGAGAGCGACAGGCCGCGATGCCAGAACAGGATCGTTTCGTCGTCGTTCTGGCGCCCCGGCTTGAGGCCAGCGGCGATCTGGCCAAGCTCGGCGTGCAGCGTCTGTTCGCTCAGCCGTCCGGTCTCGACATGGGCGCGCAGCGAGCCGAATTTGCCGCCCTTGCACTGGCCCCAGTCGTCGACGACGATCTTGGCCATGATGTCGGTCAGCGACAATTCCACCGCGCTCATCGTGCCATAGGGCATCACCAGCGCGCCGGGCTTGATCCATTGCGTCTTCAGCAACGGCTGTGGTTCCGGCAACCGCGAGGCCTCGACGACGATGTCGGCGCCTTCGACGCAAGCGCGCCAGTCGGCAACCGCCGTGACCTTCTTGCCGAGATCGGCGGACAGCTTTGCGGCAAAGCCGTCGCGGCTTTCCGGCCGGCGCGAATGAACGCGGATCTCGTCGAAATCGAAGAGATGGTCGAGCAGGCGCACGTTCCAGTACGCGGTGCCGCGGGCGCCGATATGGCCGAGAACCTTGGACGTCTTTCTTGCCAGATGTTTCGCGCCGATGGCGGTGACGGCGCCGGTGCGCATGTCGGTGATCACGGTGGCGTCGAGTATGGCGCGCGGCGTGCCGGTGCGCGGGTCGAACAGGTTGAGGATGCCGAATTCCGATGGCAGGCCGTGCAGGTAATTGTCGACATAGTCGCCGACGATCTTGACGCCCGCCGCATCGAGCGGCGCGACGTAGCCGCGCAGGACGTTGAAATGGCCGTTGAAGGACGGGTCCGGCTCGAGATGGACGCGCGGCTCGATCACCGTCTGGCCGTTGCCTTGCGCCACCAGCCCGGTCTCGACCGCTCCGATGATTTCCGCATCGGTCATATCAAGGGCTTCGATGTCGAGGGCGTTGAGATAGTCGATGTAGATGGGTTTCATGCGCAGATCGGTCCTGATGAAACGAAACGAGCCGTGGGTTGTGAACGCGAGCTCAAGGTGAATTCATTGCATAACAGGCCATAACGCGACACGAAAGTTTGTTGGGCCATGTCTGGACGGCGCCGCCCAAATGCTGTTCAAACCGGTGCGTCATCGATTTGCCGGACAATTGCCTGGTTCCCAGTGGCGTGGGAAAAACTCTCGTACAGTTCTGCGCATGACCGCCATTCCCGAAAACGAAGCCTTGCCCGAAAGCGCGACACAGGCGCGTCGCGTGGCGCTGATTGTCGCCGTCGCCTTCTTCATGCAGCTTCTGGATTCGACGATCATCTCGACGTCGCTGCCGCAGATGGGAGAATCCTTCGGCGTGCCGGCGGTGGCGATGAGCATCGGCATCACTGTCTATATGCTGACCATGGCGGTGTTCGTGCCGCTGTCCGGCTGGCTCGCCGATCGCTTCGGCGCGCGCAACATCTTCCTTCTTGCCATCGCCCTGTTCACGCTGGCCTCGATCGCCTGCGGCATCTCGCAGAACCTCACCCAGTTCGTCGCCGCGCGCGCGGTACAGGGCCTGGGCAGTGCGCTGATGACGCCGGTCGGCCGTATCCTGGTGCTGCGCAACGCACCGAAGTCCGAGCTGCTCAATGCCACGGCGCTGATCACCTGGCCGGCGCTGTTCGCACCGGTGATCGGGCCGATGCTTGGCGGCTTCATCACCACTTATCTGTCCTGGCACTGGAATTTCTTCATCAACATTCCGCTCGGCGTGGCCGGCCTGGCGCTGGTCGCCCGTTTCATTCCCGGCGACCGCGATTCCGAAAGCAAGCCGCTCGATTGGCCGGGCTTCCTGCTGACCTCGGTGGGGCTTGCCGCAATGCTTTACGGTCTCGAGCGCATCGCACATTCGGAAGACAGCGCCTTGCCGACCCTGGCACTGGTTGCCGCTGGCGTCCTTGTCGGCTGGTTGGCCGTGCGGCATCTCGCGCGTGCAAAAAATCCGCTGCTCGATCTCACAGCGTTCAAGGTGCAGACTTTCGCCCTATCGACGCTGTCGGCGGGCACCATTTTCCGGGTCGCAATCAACGCGACACCGTTCCTGCTGCCGCTGCTGTTCCAGGTCGGCTTCGGGTTGAGTCCGGTCGGTGCCGGCATGCTGATCCTCGCCTATTTCCTCGGCAATCTCGGCATGAAGGCGGTGACGACGCCAACGCTGAGGCACTTCGGTTTCCGTTCGGTGCTGGTCGTCAACGGCGTGATTGCATCGCTGTCGATCATGGCCTGCGCGGCGATCTCGGCGCAGACCCCGCAAGCGCTAGTGGTGGCGCTGATGCTGATTGCCGGATTGACGCGTTCGATGCAGTTCACCGCGCTTAACACGCTGGCCTTCGCCGATGTGGCCCCGCCGCAGCGCAGTTCGGCTGCGACGTTGTCCAGTATGCTGCAGCAGGTAGCGATGCTGTTCGGCGTGGCGGTCGCGGCCGCGTTGCTTAACCTGTCGCAGATCGCGAGGAGCGGGCCGGCGCTTGACCTCATAGACTTCCGCCTCGCCTTCCTGGCGATCGGTGCAATCGGGCTCGCCGCCTCGTTCCGCTTCCTGGCGCTGCCGCCGGCCGCGGGCGCCGAGGTCTCGGGTCATCTTCCGCGGAATTGAGACCGAAACTCTGCCGCTGTGTCCGTCCTGTCGGCGGAGGCGGGAGTAGGGAGCTTTTCCTTCTCCACAAGGGGAGAAGGAAAAGGCGCTGCGCTACACCGGCCGATATACCTTCTCCGCAGTGTTCCAGAAGATATCCGCCTCTGCCGCCGCACCATGCTTGGCCACCGCCGCGCGATGCGCCTTGATCAGTTCGGCGTGGCTGGTCCACAGCTTCTCGATCGGGAAGTTCGAGCCGAACATCAGACGGTCGCTGCCGAGGATGTCAATCGTAGTGTCGACGATATAGGCGATCAGCGCCGGGTCGTTGCGGTGGACGAAGGTGCCGAGGCCGGACAGCTTGGCATAGAAGTTGGGTGCCGTAGACAGGGTGCGCAGGCCGGCTTTCCAGGCTTCCGTGGTTTCCTCCGACATGTCGGTCAGCATGCCGGCATGCGTAAGGATGAAATTCGTCTCAGGATGCTCGCCGACAAGCGTCAGCCCGTCCCTCATCTGGGCCGGGAAAAGCTGCAGGTCGAAGGACAGGCCATAGTCCTTCAGCCGTGCCACATTGGCCCGCACCTTCGGATCGATGACCTGATCCGGTGCTGTGGCGAAGCGGAAGGCCGGTGTTTCGTGCCAGTGCAGTTGCATGCGCACGCCGCGCAGCAGGGGGTATTTTTTGAGCCGGTCGATCTGGGGCCTGATATCGTCCACCGTCATATCGGCATAGCCGACGACCGCATGCGGCCAGCCGGTCTCCTCCGCGGTCGTCTGCAGGAAGGCGACCTCCTTCTCGAAGTCTTCCTTGGCCCAGTTGGTCTGGACATAGACCGCCTTTTCGACGCCAGAGCCTTGCTGATCGGCAAGGAATTCCTCGATCGGATAGTCGCGGCGGATCGGTTCATAAGGTCCGAAGATGCGCGGCACCATCGGCCCGCGCAACCAGGGCTGATCGTCTTGGCGCCAGATGTGGAAATGCGCGTCGATCGCCTTTTGCATTATGAGACCCTTTTCCAGATTGCTGCGGCCACCGGAGCGGGGCGGGCGAGCGACAGGATGAAATCGGTGAGACCCGCGATGGATGAACCATCGATCAGATCGTCGAGCACCGGCAGGATGGCGCGAAGTGCTGCCGTCGCCGGCTGGAAACGCGGATCGCCGGCCAACGGCGTCGCCAGCGAAAGCCGAAAGGCGCGGGCACTCAGCCGGCGCATCGCCATTTCCAGCTCGGCGTGATCGCCGCGCTCCAGCGCGTCGGACAGGATGACGACCGCCGTCCCGCGCGCGAAAGCGGAAAAGCGCGGCACTGACAGGAAGGCGAGCAGCGTCGGTCCCATTTGGGTGCCGCCGTCCCAGTCGTCGACCAGTGCTGCCACGCGGGCCAGCGCCTGGTCGCGGTCGCGGATGCGCAACGCCCCGGTGATGCGGGTCAGCCGCGTGCCGAAGGTGAAAATTTCAGCCCGGTCTGCGCCTTGCACCGCCGCATGCGCCAGTTTGAGATAGTCCGATGTATGCAGCTTCATCGAGCCCGACACGTCGATCAGGATTAGCAGCTTGCGCGGCACGGTCTGCCTGCGGCGCAGCAGCGGCGATGGCACATCGCCATCGGCGCTGACGATTTCCCGCAGCGACCGGCGCAGATCGAGCTTGCCGCGCACGTGCGTGCGTACGGTGCGGAAGGAACGACGAGCGGGCAGGGCGGCGGAAAGCTTGCGGCGGAAGGCGGCAAGCCCGTCGCCGTCACGCTGGAAGTCGCGGGTGCTCAACTGTTCGGCGCCGGATGATAGCTCGCCGCCTTCCGCCTGGCGCGTCACCTCGCTCTCTTCATCGCTGGAACCGCCGTCGTCCTTGACGCGGGTTTCCTCGTCGGCTTCGCCTTCGACCACGGCCGGGGTGTTGCCGTAGAAATAGCTTTGGAAATGCGCCTCGAATTCGTCGCGGCGGTCGGGCGGCGGCGCAAGCGTGGCAAGGGCAGCCTCGTGGATATCATTCATCGAACGAGGGCCAAGCAGCGTCACCGCCTGCATGAAGCCCGAGACCTGCTCGGGCGCCACCGGAAAGCTGTAACGGCGCAGCAGCCGGCCAAAGCCGAGCAAGGGTGCTGCGGCGCTGGGTAAGGCTGCGGCGCTCACGCCAGTGCCTCCTCGACGATCCGGCCAAGCTCAGGCGCGATATAGGACAGGTCCTCCTCGTCCTTGATCAGCACGCCGATGGCGCGGCGGAAGGCTTCCGGCCACGGGCTACCGCCTTTCTCGAGGATCGTCGCGGCGTTTGCCCATTCGACCGCTTCGGCGATGCCCGGCGGTTTCGCCAATGGCCGAGCGCGGATGTCGTGCACGGCAGCAGCCACGGCGCGCGCCGTGGCCGCGGCGACGTCGCCGGCGCGAAGCATGATGATCTCGGCCTCGCGCTCGGCGTCGGGATAGGTGATCCAGTGGTAGACGCAGCGCCGCCGCAGCGCTTCCGCCAGTTCGCGGGTGCGGTTCGAGGTCAGGATGACGATCGGCTGCGCCCTCGCGCGGATGGTGCCGCGCTCGGGAATGCTGATCTGGAAATCGGAAAGGAATTCCAGGAGCAAGGCTTCGAATTCATGATCGGAACGGTCGATCTCGTCGACCAGCAGCACGCGCTTTTCCGGCGCCTTCAGCACTTGCAGAAGCGGCCGCGCGATCAGAAAGCGGTCGTCATAGATGTCGACCTCATGCTCGCCGGCATGACGGATGGCGAGCAACTGGCGCTGGTAGTTCCATTCGTAGAGCGCGTGTGCTGCGTCGATGCCTTCGTAGCATTGCAGCCGCACCAGGTCGCGTCCGAGCACATCGGCGATCGCCTTGGCCGCTTCGGTCTTGCCGACACCCGGCGCGCCTTCAAGCAACAGTGGCTTGCCCAGCCTGATCGCCAGGAAGATGGCGGTCGCCAGGCTCTCGTCCGTCAGATAGCGCGAAGCGGCGAGGCGCGACGCCACCGCCTCCGGCGAGGTCGCGACAGTCTCTGCGCTTCTCTTGGGCATTTCCAGCACTCAGTTCGGCGCGCCGGCTTGCGCCTTCAGCGCGCGTAGTATGCGCTCCGGCGTGATCGGCAGTGTGTCGATGCGCACGCCGACGGCATCGAAGACGGCATTGGCGACCGCTGGGATTTGCGGGTTGGCGCACATTTCGCCCGGTCCCTTGGCGCCGTACGGTCCGTCGGCCGAGGGCCGTTCCAGCACGATGATCTCGGTTTCGGCAAGATCGCCCGGTCCCGGCATCAGATATTGGTTGAAGTCGGTGCCGCCATGATCGCGATTGGGATAATAGGGTTCGGTTGTCTCGTAGAGCGCATGGCTGATGCCCATCCATGAGCCGCCAACGAGCTGCTGTTCGACCAGTTTCGGGTTCAGCGCGCGGCCGATCTCAAAAACGTTCTTCACGGTCAGCACGGTGACTTCGCCGGTCTCATCATCGACCTCGACCTCCGCCACCGTGCAGGCATGGGCATAACAGGTCGACGGCTTCATCGCGCCGGTCTCTTTTTCGGGGTACGAGCGCGGGATGAGGAACATGCCGCGGCCGGAAATCGAGCGGCCGCGCTTGAAATGCGCCGACAGCGCGACATCGAAGATTGAGATCGATCTCTGCGGCGCACCCTTGACCAGGATGTTACCCTGGCCGTCGGTCTCGAGGTCCGAGGCATTCACTTCCAGTTCCTCGGCCGCCACTTCCAGCATCACCTGGCGGGCTTCCCTGGCCGCCTGGATGACGGCGTTGCCGGCGCGGTGCGTGCCGCGCGAGGCGAAGGTGCCCATGCAGTGCGGGCCGGTGTCGGTGTCGGCGGTGTCGACGACGACGCGGTCGGTCGGCACGCCGATCGTCTCGGCGCAGATCTGCGCCATGATCTGCTTCATGCCCTGGCCGAGATCGACTGATGACAGCGTCACCATGAAATTGCCGGTCGGTGTCGAATGCACCAGCGCCTGCGTCGGGTCGCCGCCGAGATTCATGCCGGTCGGATAATTGATTGCGGCGACGCCGCGTCCGCGCCTGATCGCCATCTCAAGCTCCCTTCGTGTAGGACGACATGGAGAGGTACTTTTCCGCCACCGGCCAGTTGGCGGCGCGCGAGGCTTCCTGCATGCACTCGATCAGCGCAGCGCCTTCGGTCGGCTGGCGATGCGCCTTCATATCGCCGTCGCGGTAGGCGTTGATGAAGCGGAACTCGAGCGGGTCCATGCCGATCAGCCTGGCGAGCTTGTCCATCTGCACCTCCAGCGCGAAATCGCCGATGGTGACGCCGAAGCCGCGCATGGCGGAGGAGGGCGTGCGGTTGGTGTAGACGCAGTAGGTGTCGATCCAGACATTCGGGATCGTGTAGGGGCCGGGATAGTGGCCAGCGCCCTTTTGCGCGCCATAGGGCGAATGGCGCGAATAGGCGCCGGCATCGGTGTAGCCGGTGACCTTCCGAGCGACGATACGGCCGTCCTTCATGACGCCATCCTTGATGACGACCTTCTCGGCGGCGCGCGGCGAGGAGATCTGCATCTCCTCCTCGCGGCTGTAGATGAAGGAGACCGGACGTCCGGTCAGCTTGGCGCCGAGGATGGCGATCGGCTCGACGATGACGTCGACCTTGCCGCCAAAACCACCGCCGACAGTGCCGCCGACGAAATGCAGCTTGTTGCCGGGCATCTGCAGGATGATCGAGGCGTTGTCGAGGGTGAAGAACATCGCCTGCGTGTTGGTGTAGCAGGTGAAGCGGTCATTGCCCTCTGGGGCGACGATGCAGCCGGTCGTCTCGGTCGGCGCGTGTTCGATCGGCGAGGATTGGTAGGCCTGTTCGAGCACGTGGTCGGCGCCGGCGAAGCCGGCCTCGACATCGCCGAGGCGCACTTTGCGGCATTCGCCGCTGTCATAGAGGTAATAATTCTGGCCGTGATATTCGTTGACTATCGGCGCGCCGGGCTTCAGCGCTTCCTCCATGTCGAAGACGGCCGGCAGCACCTCGTAATCGACTTTGACCTTGGCCGCCGCTTCCTGCGCGGCACGCTCCGTCTCTGCCAGGATCGCAACCACGGCTTCGCCCTTCCAGCGCACCTTGCCGTCGGCAAGCACCGTCTCGTCTTCCGGCCCGATCTGGATCAGGATCAGGATGGTGTAGACATTGTGCGGCACATCCTTGGCGGTCAGGACTTTCACCACGCCCGGGTGCTTCTCGACCTCTGATATGTCGATGCTGCGGATGCGGGCGTGGTGGTGCGGGCTGCGCACCATCTTCAGATGCAGCATGCCGGGAAAATTGCGGTCGGCGAAATAGGCGGTCTTGCCGGTGACATGACCGGGTGAATCGGAGCGCGGCCGGGGCTGGCCGATCTCGTGGAGATCGTCCTTGCGCTGGTCGGCGAAATAGCTCTTGCGGAGTTCCATCTTTTTTACTCCCCTCAAGCCGCGTGCTGCGAATTGGACCGTGCGGCGGTCAGCACCGCCTGGATGATCGGCTCGTAGCCCGTGCAGCGGCAGATATTGCCCGACAGCGCCTCGACCACTTCGTCGCGGCTGGGGTTCGGCGTATGGTCGAGCAGCACCTTGGCCGCCATGATCATTCCCGGCGTGCAGAAGCCGCATTGTGTGGCAAAGGCATCGAGAAAGGCGCGCTGCAAGGGATGCAGAACGCCGCCTTCAGAAAGCCCCGACGTCGTGGTGATAGCGGCGCCGTTGCAGGTCTCGGCCAGCGTCAGGCAGGAGAGCCGGAGTTCACCGTCAAGGATGACCGAGCAGGCGCCGCATGTGCCTTGGTGGCAGCCGCCTTTCGGCGAGGTGTCGCCGATCTTGTCGCGCAGTGCGTTGAGCAGCGTCGTGCCGCTGTCGATGAATTCGGCCTTCTCTGCGCCGTTGAGCGTGAACTGAACCGGGACCTTTGCCATGTTTTCCTCCTTGCGCGCAGCCAGGCAAGCGCGCGCCCAATGAGCAATTTCAGCCGAGCAGCAGCCGGCCGAGGTGGACCGGCAGGACTTCATTGCGATACCAGGCACTGGCGATCGG
>NZ_SUEO01000156.1:0-10468 GCF_004962925.1 Mesorhizobium sp.
GTCCAGGCGCGGCCGACGTGATAGCCGCCCGCCACCTTGAAGCCGATGCGCGGATGGTCCCGCGCGAGCTCCGCGCCGCTGATCTTCTCCATGGCGACACCGGCGGCCCGGTATCGATCGGCCACGGAGCCGGCCGCCTCGAAGCTGGCCTCGTCTTCCGAGATGAGAAGGTGGCCTATCGCCGAGAACTCGAAGGGCACCGCTCCTTGCGAAAGCTCCTCATAGATCGCCGCGCAGGCGTCGAGCATTTCGACCACTTGCGTCTGCGGGCCGCTGAGCAAGGTGCCGGTGTTACGCCCCGACGATTCGGCGGCAATCACGGCCTGTTCGAGAACGACCGTTTTGACGCCTCTGGACGCCAGTTCCCAGGCCAGCGTGCAACCGGCGATGCCGCCGCCGATGACGACGGCGTCGACCGGTCTGTTTTGGCAGCCCGGTTGCTTGTCTGAGCGGCCCGATGCGAGCGGCATAAGTCCTCCCTCCGTTTTTGGATACTCGTATACGAGAATACAGATATCCAGACAAGCGGCTTTCTGTTAGGCACGGTTCACGTGATGGGAGAATCGATTGCGCGAACTTGGCGAAGGGTTGATGCAGAAACCGCTGACGGTGGCGGAACAGGTGGCCAATGTGCTGCGTGAATCGATCGCCGACGGCAGCCTGGCGGCCGGCACGCCGCTGCGTCAGGACGATCTTGCCGAGCGGTTCGGCTTCAGCCGCATGCCGGTCCGCGACGCGCTTCGCCAGCTCGAAGCCGAAGGCATCGTTTCGATCCATCCGACCAAGGGCGCGCATGTCGCCAGGATGGACGCTGCCGAGATCAGGGAGATCTTTGCGGTCCGCGCACTGCTCGAAAGCGAAGCGCTGCGGCTCTCGGTGCCGAATCTCGGCAAGGAGAAGCTCGACGAGGCCGGCTATGTGCTCAACCAGATCGATGCCGAGCCGAATGTCGGCCGCTGGGGAACGCTGAACCGTGCCTTTCACCTGGCGCTTTACAGCGCCTGCGGCAACGCCCGTCTTCTCGGCCTGATCGAAGCCCACCACAATGCGGCCGACCGCTACGTTCGCGTTCTCCTGTCCAGCCTCAACTATCGCAGCCGCTCGCAGACGGAGCATCGCGACCTGTTGACCACCTGCCGCCACCGCGATGCCGAGGCGGCCGTTCGCGTCCTGAGAAAGCACCTCGGCGACGGCATGGAAACGCTCGCCAAGCCCGGAGATGGGCTGGCGGGAAAGTCCTGACCTTTGCCGCAACGACCACGCAAGACGATGATGTCACGACCGAGTACTGGCCGGCAACGCCCCTCCCCTAGAGCTGGAACCAATCCCCCTGGCGTCAGCCTTTGCCGTGCGCTGTCGAAACTCGGCCTGTGCTCGCGCAAGCAGGCTGAGATTCTGGTCGCTGAAGGGCGCGTCCGGGTCGCCGGCAAGATCGTGCGCAACGGCTCGACGCGCGTCGATCCCGGTCGCGACCGCATCGAGGTCGACAGCAGCCGCGTCGTTGCCGAGCGCAAGGTCTATCTGATGATCAACAAGCCGCGCGGCCTGGTCACCACCCGCGACGATCCGCAGGATCGCGGCACCGTCTATGATTGTCTGGCAGAACTCGACCTGCCCTTCGTGTCGCCGGTGGGCCGCCTCGACAAGGCCAGCGAAGGCCTGCTTTTGATGACCAACGACACGCGCTTTGCCCAACGCCTGCTCGACCCCGCCTCGCACGTCACCAAGATCTATCACGTGCAGATCGGCGCCCTGCCCGACGAGGCCATGCTGGCGCGGCTGCGCGCCGGCGCCACGGTCGACGGCGAGAATTTGACGGCGCGGTCGATCGATGTCCTGCGCAGCGGCACCAGCACCGCCTGGCTGGAAATCACCCTCGACGAGGGCCGCAACCGCCACATCCGCCGGCTGCTCGGGGCGCGTGACATCGAGGTGCTCCGCCTCGTGCGGGTGGCGATCGGCCCGTTGCAGCTCGGCGAGCTAGCCAAGGGCAAGGCACGCCACCTCACGGCCGAAGAGCTGGCGCTGTTTCAGGGCTGAGTGACGACGCATCGCTCTCCCTTCTCCCCTTGTGGGAGAAGGTGGATTGGCGCGTAGCGCCAAGACAGTTGAGGGGGGCTGGAAGGATCGCCGTCGGCGCCAAGCTGGAACACCCCTCTTCCGACCTCGCTTCGCGAGGCCACCTTCTCCCACAAGGGGAGAAGGGAAAGGGGCAGCCCCGCCGCCGGCCTTTCCCGCTACTCGGCCGGAACCGGGCTGAGACCGGTATCGCCCATCGAGTGCGGCTTGGCCTCCTTGCGTGCCGAGGCACGGGCGAGCACGCTTTGCCGGTTGACCGATTTGCGCTCGGCATCGATGCGTTGGATCAGGATTTCCGCGCGTTCGATCGAACCGAGCAGGGCCAGGATCGTACCGCGTTCGGCGGCGCCGGCATTCGGCCCGAGCGCCAGGGTGCGGGCGCGCAGTTCCTCGACCTCCGGCAGATTGACATGGCCGGCCGGCATCTGTGGGTTGGAGATGCCGTAGGTCGGCAAGATCTCCCGCAGCGAAACATCGAGCTTGCTCAACGCGACGTCGACGATGGCCTGCGCCGGGCCGCTGAACTTCTCACGCCTGACGCGGCGTGCCACCTGATGCATCGATTCCGTCAGGGCAGCCGTGAAGTCGGCTTCCTCGATCAGGCTGGCAATCAGATCAAGCTGGTCGTAGGGCAGATCCTCCTTCATCAGCTCGGCGGTATAGGCACGGATATCGCGGCTGAGGATGTCGGTTGCGAGATAGTGCTCGCCCGGATCCGACGGCGCCTTCTTCGACGAGCGGGCGATGTCGAGGAACATGGCGCCGGCTTGCAGGTGACGAGCCGTCTCCTGCTGAACGGCGGGAACGGCCTTGGCAAAATCGCCGGCCAGCTTGCGGTCGAGGAATCTCGGCGTCGAGAAATCCTCCGCATCCTCGTCATCCGTGTGGCCGACACGCGACAGAACCCGCTCGAACACACCGATAAACGGGAACAGCAACAAGGTATTGAAGACGTTGAAGAAGGTCGAGTAGAGGCCGACCGCCACCGGCACCAGAGGAAAGGTCTCCTTGCCGTCGACGATCAACGGAATGGCGGGATCGCCGCCGAAGAACTGCATGGCCCATTCCAGGACCTGGATGGAGACGAAGAACAGCGGAATGGTGATGCACACACCGATGATGTTGAACGAGATGTGCGCGTAGGCTGTCCGCTTGGCGTTCTTCGAAAGATTGAGCGAAGCCATCCACGAGGTGACCGTGGTGCCGAGATCGGCTCCGAGCGAGAAGGCGACGGCCGTCGTCCAGTCGAGAATGCCGGCGGCGCCAAGACCCATCACAATGCCGATCGTCGCCGAGGACGAATGGATCATGGCGGTCACGCCGGCGGCGATGAACACGCATTTGAGAAGGTTGAGATAGGAGTCGGCCGTGAGGGTCTGCAGCAGGGCCATGACTTCGGGCAGGTTGCGCAGCGGGCGCAGGCCGCCGGTCATCAGGTTGAGGCCATAGAAGATCAGCGCGAAGCCCATGCAGGCGAGCGCTATGTTCTTGACCTTTTCGCTTTTGGCGAAGCAGTAGACCAGCGAGAACACGCCGGCCAGGATCAATCCGAGCGGACCCAACGGCAGGGCGATGAGCCCGTTGCCGAGCGTGGTGCCGATATTGGCGCCCATGATCACGCTGATCGCCGGTCGCAAGGCGATGACGCCGGCATTGACCAGGCCGACGACCATGACGCTCATCGCCGTCGATGACTGGATGACGCCGGTGATCAGCGTTCCTGCCAGAACGCCCTTGATCGGCGTTCCGGCGGCCTTGGCGAGAAAGGCGCGCATCCGGTTGACCGAGAGCGCCTGGATGCCGTTTGCCATGAAGTCGAGGCCGAGCATGAAGATGCCCAACCCGCCAATCACCGGCACGAGGATGTCCTTGAAGATATCTATGTCCATGTCACGCAGTCCCCAACAAGCCGTTACCACGGCGCGATATGACGTTCAGTTCCGTTGCAGCCTGGCTCTTCCGCTCAGTTCCCGACGGGCGCTTGCCTTGCCCAGTATTGTTCGACCTGATCGACGAGCGCCTTCGGCAGCGGCACATAGCCGAGCGCGGCGGCGTCGCCCGCGCCTTGCGCGAAGGCGAGCCGGAAAATGTCGTGCACGCGGCGATAGCGATGTTCCGAACGGCCAGAGACCTGCACGACCGCGAACACCGCCGTGCTGATCGGATAGGCGGCATCTCCGTCTCGATCGGTCAGCGAAGCGAAGAAATCGGTCGTTTTCGCCCAGTCGACGGACATCGCCGCAGCCTGCACGCCCTCCGGTTCCGGCTCGACGAATTTGCCGGATTTGTTCTCGATCAGCGCGTAGGAAAGGCGTGCGCGCTGGGCCTGGCCGGATTCGGCATAGGCGATCGCGCCCTTCGTGTCATGCACGGCTCGAATGAGGTTCTGCGTGCCTTCGGCATCGGCGCCGAGCGGCCACGAGATCAGCGTATCGGCACCGTATTTGGCCTTCCACTCGTCACTGACCGCCGACAGATACTCCGTGAAGACAAAGGTCGAGCCGGACCCATCCTTGCGGTGAAGAACGCTGATCCTGAGATCGGGCAGCGTCAGATCCGGATTCGCCGCCTTGATCGCGGGATCGGACCATGACTGGATTTTGCCGAGATAGATGTCGGCCAGAAGCGGCCCCGTCAGGCGAAGGCTTCCCGGACCAATGCCGTCGAGATTGACGACGACGGCGATGGCGCCCATCACGATCGGAAACTGCTGGCGGCCGGTTTTCCTGAGATCGGCGGCGTTGACCGGCGCATCCGTCGCGGCAAAGTCCATGTCCGGCTGGTCGAGACGCAGGACGCCGGCGAGCGAGCCGACGATTTCATAGTCAACCTTCCAATCGGGCGAGACATAGTCGCCGCCATCCGCGCGGGCGCTCTCGTAGGCGGCGGCCCATTTGCCGATGATCGGGGCGGCCAGCGTCGATCCGGCGCCGCGAATAGGCTCAGCCTGTGCAGCGGCCCCGATCATCAAGGCAACAGCCAGCGTGATGGCGCCACTTGATCCGGTTATTTTCGCCCATTTGCGCCAAAGTGACGCAAAGCTTACTGGAAACATCATGGCGATCCCCGACTATACTGCGCGAACGAATAGCTAGTTTTCAGTCTTGGCAGACATCAACAGTCATCCGCCCGGCGAACACACACCGGCCGAGAGACAACATCCCTCATCGTATGAACCTTGGTTAACAATTGGATGACAGAGATCTTGTGGGGCGAATCTTTTTATTCGGATTTTCCGCGATCGCCGCGACTGTCTGAAGAATTATTCAACAAGCCCGTGCGCGATCGGCCGGTTGCTGCTCCGCGACTTGCCAAGGGCAAGGCACGACATCTCACCGCCGGCGAACGGGCGACGTTTGCGGCCTGAGCTGCGCGTCGTCTCTACGCTAAGTCTATGATAACCCCTACTTCGCGTCGTGGAAGATGATGCCGACGGTATGGCGCATGCCGGAGCGAAGCCGGCTGACGCCATGCCTGAGATTGACCCGGTAACTGCCTTTGCTGCCTTGGACCGGACGATTGTGCACCGCGAAGGCGACGGCGTCGCCCTGGCGTAGCGGCACCACCTCGGCGCGGCTCTGCATCCGGGGACGCTGTTCGGTCAGCACGAACTCGCCGCCGGTGAAGTCCTTACCGGGTTCGGACAGCAGGATTGCCACCTGCAGCGGGAAGGCAAGATCGCCATAGAGATCCTGATGCAGGCAGTTGAAGTCGCCGGGAACATATTGCAGTAGGAGCGGCGTCGGCCGTGTCTGGCCTTGGTCGTGGCATTGCTTGAGGAACGCGGCGTGTTCGTCCGGGTAGCGCTGCGCGACGCGCATGCGCTCGTTCCAGTCGTTGGCGACGACGGCGAGGCGCGGATAGAGCGCGGTGCGCAAGCCGCCGATCAGCTCGGGCAAGGGATAGCGGAAATAGCGGTACTCGCCCTTGCCGAAGCCATGCCGCGCCATGTGGACATGGCTGCGGAAATGGCTTTCGTCTGGGTAAAGCCCGGCGATCTCCCGGCACTCTTCCGGTGTCAGCAGCTTTTCCATCACCGCGCAGCCATAGCCGCTCATCTCCCCGGCCAATGCCTGCCAGTCATATGCGGCGACGCGCGTCTCCGCCGATCGGACCGCTGCCTTCGAACCTATCGAATGAATGGTCATGGCTTTTGCCTCCTCTGGCTTCCTCTGCCATCAGAGATGGGTAAAACAGTGCGCGCGAACCACCCGTTTCCTGCCAAATGGGGTTTGCGCACAGCGTTCCAGCTTGGGTTCCTCGCCCCCACCAAAGCGGAGGAGAGGTGGCTCGGCGAAGCCGAGAGGAGAGGGGGAACCGCGCTCTACGAGGCCCCCCTCTCCGGCCGCTTCGCGGCCACCTCTCCCCCGCTTCGCGTGGGCGAGGAACCCAGGTCTCGAGAGTTCGAGGGACAGCACCCCCCTCTGCCCTGCCGGGCATCGCCCCCGCAAGGGGGGAGATCGCCGATCGCCACTGCGCCGCTGCGCGCGACGCATCATGGATTTCGGCAAAATCCAGCCCATATCCTGTATAGGGAGCTTTGAGCGTGAAACTTGCGCGTGTGGCCCTTATTGCCGCGGCTTTCGTTGCTGCCGTAGTCGTTTGGCCCTCTTTCATAGCCGAAGAGGCGAACGGCCAGGAGAGGATTGCGTTGCGCGTCGAGATAGACGGCGCCATCGGTCCGGCGACCGCCATGCAGTTCGAGGAAGCGCTGGCGGTGGCCGCGGAGCGGAACGCCGAGGTTCTCATCCTGCAGATGAACACGCCCGGCGGGTTGGTCACCAGCATGCGCGAGATCATCGCCGATATGCTCGCCTCGCCGGTTCCCGTCATAGGCTATGTCGCGCCCGCCGGCGGGCATGCAGCGAGCGCCGGAACCTACATCCTCTACGCGACCCATGTGGCGGCGATGGCGCCCGGCACCAATCTTGGTGCGGCAACGCCCATCGAGATGGGCGGACCGCTGCCATCCTTTCCCGGCGGCGACGACAAGAACGATGGCCCGCAAACGGGCAAGGACCAGAAGAACCCACCAGCGGGCGATGCGATGATCGCCAAGGCAACGAACGATGCGGTTGCCCTGATCCGCAGCCTGGCTGAACTGCGCGGGCGCAATGCCGAATGGGGTGAAAAGGCCGTGCGCGAGGCGGCCAGCCTCTCGGCCAGCGCGGCGCTGCAGGAGCATGTCATCGACTTCGTCGCCCGCGACACGACCGAGCTGCTTCAGCTGGCCGACGGCCGGACGGTGGAAATCGCCGGCGCGAAAAAGGTGCTGGCGACCAAAGGGCTGCCGGTGGAAACGCTGGAGCCCGGCTGGCTCATCCGGCTTCTCGCCGTCATCACCGACCCGAACATCGCCGTGATCCTGATGCTGATCGGCGTTTATGGCCTCGTCTTCGAGTTCACGAGCCCGGGCGCGGTCGCGCCCGGCGTGATCGGCACGATCTGCCTGATGCTCGGGCTCTATGCGCTCAATCTCCTGCCGATCAGCTATGCCGGCCTTGCCTTGATGCTGCTTGGCATCATCTTCCTCGTCGTCGAGGTCTTTAATCCCACAGTGGTCCTTGGGCTGGGAGGCGTGGCTGCGTTTCTGCTCGGCGCTGCCATGCTGCTCAGGATCGAGGGGCCCGGCTTCGAGATGTCGTGGGCCGTCATCGGCACCGCCGCCGTCCTGACGCTCGGCCTGGCGCTGTTGACCGGCAGCTATCTGTGGGCGGCCCGCAAGAACGTTCCGCGTGTTGGCGCACAGGCCATGCAAGGGCTGCCGGCGGAGGTTCTCGACTGGGAGGGCCGCGAGGGCCACGTGCTCGCCCGGGGCGAGCGCTGGCGGGCGAAGGCCGACGAACCCTTTGCAGTGGGCGAGAGCGTCGAGGTGGCTGATGTCAGCGGTCTCGTGCTGACGATACGGCGCAGCAATGCGGGAAGCGATGGAGCAAGGCAATGATCATCGGTTATGTGGCCTATCTGGTAGCAGCGCTCGTCGTGGTCATGTTCCTGTCCGCGGCCATTCGCATCCTGAGGGAGTATCAGCGCGGTGTGGTCTTCACGCTCGGCCGCTTCACCGGGGTCAAAGGTCCCGGCCTGATCATCCTCATCCCCTTCGTACAGCAGATGGTGCGGGTCGATTTGCGGGTGGTGGTTCAGGATGTTCCGCCGCAGGACGTGATCTCGCGCGACAACGTCTCGGTGAAGGTCAACGCGGTGCTGTATTTTCGTATCGTCGACGCCGAGCGGGCGGTGATCCAGGTCGAGGACTTCATGGCCGCGACCAACCAACTGGCACAGACCACGTTGCGCTCGGTGCTCGGCAAGCATGAACTCGATGAAATGCTGGCCGAACGTGACAAGCTCAACAGCGATATTCAGGAGATCCTCGATCAGCGAACCGATGCCTGGGGCATCAAGGTCTCCGATGTCGAGATCAAGCATGTCGACCTCAACGAGAACATGGTCCGTGCGATCGCCAAGCAGGCCGAGGCCGAACGGCTGCGGCGTGCCAAAGTGATCAACGCCGACGGCGAACAGCAGGCGGCGGCAAAACTCGTCGAAGCCGGCAAGATGCTGGCCGAGGCACCGCAGGCCATGCAGCTGCGCTATTTCGAGGCGCTCCATGACATTGCCGGCGAGCGCTCGTCGACGGTCGTGTTTCCGCTGCCAATGGATCTGCTCGGTCATTTCCTGAAGCCGCAGGGCGGTGGAGGCGGAGGCGGCTGAGCGCGTAATCTCCCCCCTCGAGGGGGAGATGGCCGCGAAGCGGCCAGAGGGGTCGTCTCACATAGATCGCCAACGCCTTCCTCTACGAGAGACGGCGCTGACGCTCCACGCGCAGCGACCCCCTCTGTCGCCTTCGGCGACATCTCCCCCTCAAGGGGGGAGATCAGCACCCTCACCTCCGCCACGGCGGCTCCGGCGCAAAGCGCTTGCCGATCCAGTCGGCGAAGGCGCGGGTCTTGGCCGCTTGCCCCTTGGCCGAAGGCATGACGACATAGACCGCGCCCTCGTCGGCGAGCGTCCAGTCCTCCAGAACAGGCACCAGCCGTCCGTCGGCGAGTTCGCGTCCGACCAGCCAATCCGTGCTCATCATCAGCCCGACGCCCTGCACGGCGGCTTCGACCAGCACCTCGGCATCATCGGTGACCAGCGGCCCGGAAACCTCGATACGGACGCGACGGCCCGTGCTGTCGGTCATCTCCCAGGCGGGAAAGGTCTGGAACCCGGTGAAACCCAGGCAAGCATGCTCGACAAGCGCCTGCGGCATGGCCGGCGTGCCCGCGCGAGCAAGGTAGGACGGTGCGGCGCACAGCAGCCGGCGCCGCGTCGCTACCTTGCGCGCCACCAGGCGCGAATCCTCCAGCGCGCCGAGACGGACGGCGACATCGAAATTCTCGGCGACGAGATCGACGAAACGGTTGGAAAACTCGGCCTCGATGCGGACGTCGGGAAATTCGGCGAGAAATTCTGGCAGCAACGGTCCGATCCACATGCGCCCGAACGATCCGGGCAGCGCCAGTCGTAGCACGCCGCGCGGCCCGCCGCCGGCATGCGCCGACACAGCCGCCTCGGCCTCGTCGACTGCGGTCAGGATGGCGCGGACGCGGACGAGGAACTCCGCTCCCGCCTCGGTCAGCGACACGCTGCGCGTCGTCCGGTGCAACAGCCGCACGCCCAGCCGCTCCTCCAGCGACGCGAGGCGCCGCGACAGGATCGTCGCGTCGCGTCCGAGGCGCGCCGCCGCTTTGGTGAAGGAGCGCGCCTCGGCGATCGCCGCAAAGGCGGCCATCTCGGCCAGTGCTGCCGGTTCATGGGATTGCTGCATCAGGAGCAGAACTCAAATGCAAAAGCTAAGGATTATGCAGAGATAGCGCAGCAGCTAGTTTCACTCAATCCCATCTATTGGCCGTCAATCGGCCGATCAACCGGAGTGAGACCATGAAAGCCATCGAACTGACTGCACCTCGACTGGACGCCTTTCGCGCCGCCACCGTTGCCACCCCTGAACCGCAGCGCGGCGAAGTACTGATCCGCCTGCGCGCCGCGAGCCTCAATTTCGTCGATGTCGCGGTGGCGAGCGGCAATTATCCAGGTCCGAGCTTTCCGCTCATTCCGGTCGTCGACGGCGCCGGCGAGATCGTCGGCATCGGCGAGGGCGTGTCGAGGCTCGCTATCAACGACCGCGTCATCGCCCATGCAAAACCGCGCTGGATCGGCGGCCGTCCGCGACCCTACGAGACGACGCAGATGCGCGGCGTGACGCTGCCCGGATCGCTCGCCGAATATGTCGCGCTGCCGGCCAATGCCGTGGTGCCAGTGCCGGCGCCCTTGTCCTTCGAAGCGGCGGCGACGCTGCCGATCGCCGGTACCACCGCGTGGAACGCGATCCGCGCCGCCG
>NZ_SUEO01000156.1:10478-13091 GCF_004962925.1 Mesorhizobium sp.
GGTGGCGTCTCGATCTTCACCTTGCAGTTGGCCAAGGCCGCCGGCGCCACGGTCGTCATCACCTCGTCGTCGGACGACAAGCTGGAGCGCGCCAAGGCACTCGGCGCCGATCATCTGATCAACTACCGCACGACGCCGGACTGGGACGCCAAAGTGCTCGAATTGACCGACGGCATCGGCGCCGACCTGATCGTCGAGACCGGCGGATCGGCCACCTTCGCCCGCTCGATCAACGCCGCCGCTTCGGGCGGCACGGTGTTCACCATCGGCTTCGTTACCGGCACCGAGGCCACCGCAAACCTGCTGCCGATCATCGTCAAGGCGCTCAAGGTGGTGGGCAACAATACCGGTTCGGTGTCCGACCTGCACGACGCCGCCCGCGCCATCGCCGCTGCCCGTATCGAGCCGGTCATCGACACGGTGTACAGCCAGGACCAGGCAGCCGAAGCCTACGCACACATGGCGGCCGGCGGCCGGCATTTCGGCAAGCTGGCTTTTGCGCTGTCGTGGTGATTGGTTGGTGCTGGCACTAAGCTGCCAATCTCCGCCCTTGCGGGGGAGATGCCAAGTTTTGGCAAAGAGGGCAGGACAGAGGGGGCGCTGTCCCTCCAGCCTGTTAATCGGTCGTTGTCAGGACCTGATTGCGGTCTCGAAAAAACCCGGTCGGAGGTGTCCGGCTTCTACCTGGCGCTGGTTGGCGTATAGCCGAAGCGGCGACGAAAGCAGCGATTGAAATAGGAGACGTCGCTGAATCCACATATCAGGGCAATTTCGCTGACCCGCATGCCGTCATTGCGTCGCTGCGACAGCATCTTGTGGGCTCTCTGCAAGCGCAGTTCGAGCACGTGCTCGGCAAAGCTGATACCGGTCTTCTGAAGGAGATCATGGACATAGCGGGCCGACAGGCCGAGTTCTTCGGCCACGCGCTGTGCCGAGATGCCAGGGTTGGCAAAATTGTCCGCGATCTTCGCCAAAACATCCTGCAACCTGGCGGCGCGCAGACCGCGCAAGCCGGCCAATTCCGCCGCCTCACCTTTCGCTCCGGTCGCCAGGCCGATCAGATCGACGATCGTTTCCGTGGCATGGGTTATCAGTTCCGGGGCGACGAGAGGATCGCCGGCTTCGAGAAACTGGCAGTAACGTTTGAGCAGCCCCAGGGCCTCGTTTTTACTGTCGATCTTCAGCGCCAGCCTGTCATCGATACGCGGGAGGGCATGCGCGAGGATGGCGCGCGGGATCACCACGTTCATCCATACATTCTTGTCGCTGCCGATCATTTTCAGAGGCTCTGCCGCTGTGACCAGGGCCGCTTCTCCCTGGCCGACATCATAGTCACGGCCGACCTGGGCTCCGGCCAATACGGTGTCGGCCTTGTTGATCAGCAGAAGGTAGCCATCATTGTCGTCGGCGGCGATGTTGCTCGCATTCCTCGTCGCATGCTTGATCGTTCCCGACATCTGGCCAAGAACCACCGGTCCGATCGCCGAGGCTTCGATCGTCGCCTCGAAAGGCAGATCTTCTGAAATGCCATATTCGACCGACCATATCTCCGCGACATGGATATCCTGCCAAAGGGAAAAGCGATCGCGTTCGCTAAGATGCGACGGCAATTGAGCCGATGAAAACACCGTCTTTTGCAACAATGGCGTACCCCTGCGACTTAAAAAAATATTGGACGCAATGCTTTCCATTCCAGGAATAACCAGCGACATTAATCGCGGCGTTCACCTGATTGAATTAAACCCATAATCGAGCTCAACCACGCGTGGCGTCACCCAAAAGTGTGATGCCGCGAAATCCTCCGAAGCGGAGCATGTAAATGGATAGGAGGCGTGGTGGAGAGGCTGAGCAGCGAAGCACTTAGTTCGATTATCGGTGATATCTACGATTGCGTTTTGAATCCGGAAGGCTGGGCTGATGTGATGACCCGGATCACAAAGGCCGTCGACGCGGCCTACACCACCATCGCGCTTGCCAGCACCGCCGACAATCATGGCCGGTTCGCGGCTCAATCGCCTTGGGATCCCGTGCAAATGCGTGTGCTCCAGGAGGACTATGACTTTGATGAGATCCCTGGCCTGAAGGCAGCAGTCATTGGCGACATTGACACGCCCGTTGCGACGCTGTCGCGCATGAGTGAAGCCGAACTCCAGCAAACGCCGTTTTTTCAGAATTGGGCCAAACCACAGGGATTGCGCGAGGCTTGCATCACCAAATTCGTTCATACGGCAGACCGGATCGGGCTCATGGGCCGCACCACGCGCGCCAGCAGGGGGACCATATCAGTTGAAGATCAGCGTTTCCTGGCATTGCTATCGCCGCATCTGCGCCGTGCTTCGCTGATTGGCGATTTGCTCGATCAGACCCGCGTTACATCAAGTCTTTATCGCGAGGCGCTCGACTACCTGGCTGTGCCTATTGTTCTTACTGGCGCCAACGGAGCAATTCTCCATGCGAATACGGCTGCCGATCAGATGTTTTCCGTGCAAGGTCCTATCCTTTCCAGGAACGGCCTGCTCCAGGCGCAGAACCCGGTGGCAGCCCGCGCTCTGCTGGAAGCAATCGCCAGTGCCGCCGGCGCAGATGCTTCGCTTGGCTCCCGCGGCATAGGGC
>NZ_SUEO01000156.1:13101-15223 GCF_004962925.1 Mesorhizobium sp.
GCATAGGGCTGCCGATTTCAGGTCCCGGCCGGCCGCCCGCCGTCGCCTATGTTTTGCCGTTGACCGAGGGAACCGCGCGCGCGGTTTTTCGGCCGGCATGCGCCGCCGTCTTCATATCGACCACGACGTCCTCTTCCCCACTCCCGAGGCCGTTCTCACGACGCTGTTCGACCTTACGCCTGCAGAGGCGCGCGTCCTCCTGCGGGTCGGCAGCGGATTGAATGCGTCCAAGACCGCGTTGTCCCTCGGTATCGGTGAAAACACTTTGAAGACCCACCTCAACCGCATCTTCGCCAAAACCGGCACGAGGCGCCAAGCGGATCTGGTCAAACTCATTTCGGACATAGGCACGCCCCTGGTACCTGCCGGATCATAATGGTGAGCCCGCAGAAGCTGGCAATCTCCCTCCGGACGACATCTCGGCTTCGCCAGTCACAAACGCTGAAGAGGAAGAGCCGACCGCGAGCTGCCGATCTCCCTCTTGCGGGGGAGTTCGGCAGTTTCCCGCGAGTCGACTGAGGCCGAACGGCCACACTGACCGGGAAAGTGCTGCGGTGCGCTCCAGGACAATTCGGGTGCGGCTCAGCCCAAGACGCGGCCGGCGGACAATGCGACATCGGAGTCTCCACAACACCTGGATCTCCGCGGAGCATTTCTGCGGCGGGGAACGCAACATTTTTGGGGCAGCATACAACAATGAAAACGATTCTTCTCGCTACAGCCTTCATTCTCGCGCCTGTCGGCATGGCGTCCGCGGCGGATATCAATGAGGTTTTGCCTGTCGACGCCTTCAGCTGGTCCGGCCTCTATGCGGGCGTTCACGTCGGTTACGCAGCTGGAAGCTCCGATTTTTTCATCGCCAACCCCGGCGTTACCAGACCCCTGGATCCCGACGGTTTTATCGGTGGCATCCACGTCGGCTTCAATCAAGAAATGGCGAACCGCTTCGTACTCGGTGCCGAGGCCGACATTGCGTACAATGACGTAACTGGGCTGACGAGCTTTACCAGCGGTTTACTTCAAAGCGAAATCAAGTGGTCGGGTTCCGCGCGGCTGCGGGCTGGCTATGCTTTCGATCGGACTTTGCCTTACATCACTGCGGGCGTGGCCGCGGCCAAATATGAGGCGACTGTGATCACCGGCACCCCCCAAGGCAACATACTAATCCACGACGAAACCCATATTGGCTGGACGGTTGGAGCCGGCGTTGAGCACGCCTTCACCGATAAGTGGATCGCTCGGGCCGAATATCGCTACTCGGACTTCGGCAGCCAGGATCTCTCGATAGCAGACGGCGTTAACACGATTGCGGACGTCGATCTCCAGACGCACGATATCCGGGTCGGCCTTAGCTACAAGTTCTGATCTGCCGAACGGAACAAAACCCCGGCCCTGCCGGCCGGGGTTTTGTATGGAGCGCGTCCTCACTTCGTGAGCGCGGCTAAATCAGCTTCTCCAGCGTGATCGGCAGATCCCGCACCCGCTTGCCGGTGGCGTGGAACACCGCATTGGCGATCGCCGGCGCCACGCCGACGATGCCCAGCTCACCAACGCCTTTGCCGCCGAGCACCGAGGAATGCAGGTCGGGGATGCCGACCGAGATCACCTCGATGTCGGGAATATCGGCATTGGTGGCGATGAGATAGTCGGCCAGATTGTTGTTGACGATGCGGCCGTGGCGGCGGTCGACGATGCCTTCCTCCAGCAGCGCCTGGCCGATGCCCATGATGATGCCGCCCTTCCACTGGCTTTCGGCGAGCTTGGGATTGTAGAGCCGGCCCGAATCCAGCGCCGACACCACGCGCGACACGCGAACCGTGCCAAAGTCCTCGTCGACGCGCACCTCGATGAAATGCGCGCACCAGCTGTGGCGGGAATAGTCGCCCTCGGTGTGCGACAGCGCCATCGCGATGGTCGTATTGTTCTTATAGCGATCCTCCGCCGTCCAATTGGCAGGCGTGGTGTCGCCCATCGCCTCGATCTGGCTGCGTCCGACGCTGCCGAGCAGCTCGGCGATCGAGACCTCAGGGCCGTCGCCGCGCGGCGACTTTATGCGGCCATTGGCGACGACCAGCGTGTTGGCTTGCAGCGCATGGAACGGCGAATTTGGATCGCTGATCGC
>NZ_SUEO01000157.1 GCF_004962925.1 Mesorhizobium sp.
GCCATCTCCCCCTCAAGGGGGGAGATTCCGCGCGCAGCGTCTTCAACAATAAAATCCAAAACGTCCATTTCCGCGATCCTTCACGAGCGGATTGTTCCACAGGCGAGCCCGGGCGGGCGACAGGCGCCCACCTGGGATGATCTGAGCGGCTCTTTCGAACCGTCAGATCACGTAGGATCGGAGAGGCTCGAAGCCGTTGAAGGCGACCGAGGCGTAGGTCGTCGTGTAGGCGCCGGTGCCCTCGATCAGCACCTCGTCGCCGATGGTCAGCGACAAGGGCAGCGGATACGGCGTCTTCTCGTACATCACGTCGGCCGAATCGCAGGTCGGGCCGGCGAGCACGCACGGTGCGGTCTCGGTGCCGTCATGCGCAGTGACGATCGGGTAGCGGATCGCCTCGTCCATCGTCTCGGCGAGGCCACCGAACTTGCCGATGTCGAGGAACACCCAGCGCACATTGTCGTTGTCGGCCTTCTTCGAGATCAGCACGACTTCCGACTTGATGACGCCGGCGTTGCCGACCATGCCGCGGCCCGGCTCGATGATGGTTTCCGGGATAGCGTTGCCGAAATGCTTGCGCAGCGCCGAGAAGATCGCCTGGCCGTAGGCCTGTGCCACCGGCACATCCCTGAGGTAACGGGTCGGAAAGCCGCCGCCCATATTGACCATCTTGAGGACGATGCCTTCCTCGGCGAGCGTGGCGAACACTTTTTTGGCGTCACCGAGCGCGCGGTCCCAGGCGGTCAGATCGGTCTGCTGCGAGCCGACATGGAAGGACACGCCATAGGCGTCGAGGCCGAGCACCCTGGCACGACGCAGCACGTCGACCGCCATCGCCGGCACGCAGCCGAACTTGCGCGACAGCGGCCATTCGGCGCCTTCGCCGTCGGTCAGCACGCGGCAGAACACACGGGCGCCGGGTGCAACGCGGGCGATCTTGTCGACCTCCTCGACGCAGTCCACCGCGAACAGCCGGATACCGAGCTGATAGGCGCGCTGGATATCGCGCTCCTTCTTGATGGTGTTGCCGAAGGAGATGCGGTCCGCCGGCGCACCGGCGTCCATCGCCATCTCGACTTCGGCAACGGAAGCGGTGTCGAAGGACGAGCCCATCGCAGCAAGGAGGCGCAGGATTTCCGGCGCCGGGTTTGCTTTCACCGCATAGTAGATTTTCGAATCGGGAAGCGCCTTCTCGAAGGCGCGAAAATTGTCGCGCACGACATCGAGATCGACGACGAGGCATGGGCCGTTCGGACGTCGGGTGGCGAGGAAGTCAAGGATGCGCTGGGTAGCCATCGGGGTCTCTCCATCAGCGCCTTTCGGCGCGCACAAAGGCTGCGGGACACGGGTCATCGACCTCGCGAACACGCGGTGGACAAAGGCGGGACGTCAAATCCATGGAACCAGCCGGTGGAGACCCCGGAACCATGAAGCGCCGTCTCGCGGCGGTGAACCTTGGCCTTGCCCGGCCTCGGCTCGCTTTGTCTGCCTTGGCTTGGATGGGAGACCCGTCCGCACTGCCGGCAATGAAGGTGTGCCTCTTCAGTAACCCCGGTCTTTGGACGACCGGCAGAACACCAGAAAGGCCCGCACCGTCGTTGCTTCAAGGTGTCCTCGGTCTGGCGGTTGGCCGCTAAACCGACTGGAGGGGTTGGCTCCAGTTACCTTACCGATATCCCTCACCATTTTGAGGATCGGCGGACACCCACAGGCACGTGCGACTTTGGGCAAGCGCGATATAAGGTCGAAGGATTTCACAATCAATAAAAATCGTACGCCAGGTTGTAAAATTCCTAGCATCGAACAATGTTGCAACAACTGTATCCGGATATCGAACGAATGACAGGCACTCGCGGCCCCCTGAACGCTTTTCTCGACCTAGACGACATCCCGGTATCCAATGCGCAATCCGGCCCGCTTGCCGGCCTGCGGCTGGCCGTCAAGGATATTTACGACGTGGCCGGCTACCGTACCGGCTGCGGCAATCCGCAGAAATACCAGGAGGCATCACCCGCCTCGGCGACCGCGCCGGCCATCCAGGCGCTGCTTGATTCGGGCGCGCGCTTTGTCGGCAAGACGCAAACGGATGAACTCGCCTTCTCCCTGATGGGGCTGAACGCGCATTTTCCGTCGCCGGTCAATCCGGCCGCGCCGGACCGCATCACCGGCGGCTCATCCTCCGGTTCCGCCGCCGCGGTCGCCGGCGGGCTGGCCGACATCGCCGCCGGATCCGACACCGGCGGCTCGATCCGCGCCCCGGCAAGTTTTTGTGGCCTGATCGGCCTCAGGGTCACGCATGGCCGCATCTCGCTCGATGGCACCATGCCGCTGGCCCCCTCCCTCGATACGTTCGGGTGGTTTGCCAGGGACATGGCCACCTATGACAAGGTCGGCGCGGTGCTGCTGGGCAACGATCTGCATCACCCCGAATTGCAGCGCCCCCTCGCCCTCGGTGCGCTGGACGGGCTCGTGCTCGGCCCGCAGGAAGCCTATGAATATCGCGGCATGGTCCGGCATGTCACTTCGGTGATCGGCACACCGCGGATGATCGCGCCGCTCTCGCATTCGACCGACGATCTCTACTGGTGCTTCCGCAAGCTGCAGGGATACGAGGCCTGGCAAAATCATGGTGCCTGGATCTCGCAGAGCAACCGGATGCTAGGCCCCGGCGTCAAGGATCGCTTCGAGCATGGCGCGACCATCGATGCCGCGACGGCGCGACATGAAACGGAGCGCCGCGACGCCTTCCGTCGCGAGCTTGCCGAGCGTCTTGGCGAGGACGGCGTCCTCGTGCTGCCGACCGTTCCGGGCGCCGCCCCGCTCAAGGCTGCTTCCTTCGACGATTTACAGGCGTACCGCGAACGCGCGCTGAAACTGTTGTGTCTTTCCGGCCTGTCGGGTTTTCCACAGATCACCCTACCGCTCGGCCAAGTCGACGGCGCTCCATTCGGCCTCTCTCTGCTCGGACCGAAGGGCAGCGACCGGCAACTGATTGCACTCGCCGCGCGCATCCTTTCAGCCCACCAAAGGAGCGCATGACATGGACACGCTGACCCGCATGCGCGCCTTCATCGACGTGGTCGAGGCCGAAGGTTTTTCGGCAGCCGCGCGCAAGATCGGCCGCTCCAAGGCGCTGCTGTCCAAATATGTGCGCGAGCTGGAGGACGAGCTCGGCGCGCTGCTGCTCAACCGCACCACGCGGCAGTTCTCGATGACAGAGGCCGGCCATACCTATTACCGGCGCGCCTCGGAAATCGTGCGTGAAGTCGACAGCCTGGCCGATGCGGTGCGCGAATCCTCCGGCGACGTTCGCGGCAGGATCAAGCTTTCGGCGCCGCGCACTTTTGCTGACGCACCGATCGGACAATCGCTGATCGACTTTGCCAAGCAGCATCCCGACATCGTGCTCGACATCCATCTCGACGACCGCTTCGTCGATCTGGTCGAGGAAGGTTTCGATCTCGCCGTGCGCATTTCGCGGCTGGAAAACTCTTCGCTGATCGCGAGGCGTCTGGCGCCGTTTTCGGTTCGGCTCTGCGCATCTCCCGAGCTGATCGCCAAGCACGGCATGCCGGTGCGGCCGCAGGACCTTGGCCGCGTGCCCTGTATCATTGACACCAATGGCCGCTGGCTGACCAACTGGCCGTTCAAGGGTGACAGTGGCGATACGGTAACCGTTTCGGTCTCCGGTCCGATCGAGGTCAACAGTCCGATGGCCGCAAGGGCCGCCGCGGTGGCTGGATTGGGATTTTCCATCCTGCCGGATTTCATCGCCGCTCCCGACATCGAAAGCGGCCGGCTGGTGACTGTGCTGGATGACCGCATCCTTTCGGGTAGCGGCATTTTCGCCGTCTATCCGCACCGGCGCTATTTGCCTGCCAAGGTTCGCGTTTTTGTCGATTTCCTGGTGCAGTGGTTCAAGACGAATGACAGCGCATGAGCTTTCAGCCGCCTTGCGGTCCCATTTTCGCCCCCTTTCTGGTAACTCTCGATATTTACCGAAGTCGATGGAATCGCGACCGAGAATGCATCTGAAACGGCAAGCAATCATGATGGCTTCGGCCATAGCGGCGACATTTGCCATGGTCGGGCCGGCCGAAGTGCATCCCCACGTCTTCGCCGAGGCCCGCCTCGAAGTGGTTCTCAGCCCGGATCACCAAACTGTGAAGGCGTTGCGCCATCTCTGGCGCTTCGACGATTTGTTTTCGAGCACGGTGATGATGGAATTCGACAAGAATTCCGACCTGAAGCTCGACGACAAGGAGTTGAAGGAGGTCGCCGACACCGTCCATGCTTCGCTGGCGGAGTTCAATTACTTCCAGCTGGTCACCGTCGACGACAAGGACGAGGCGATGAACCCGCCGCCGCAGCTGATGGCAAATTTCGAGAACGACCAACTCATCATCCTGTTCGAATCCGAACCGAAGGCGCCGATGAAGCTGGCCGGCAAGATCGATATCGGCGTCTACGACCCGACGTTCTACACGGCGATCGATTTCACCGAGGATGCCAATCTGCAGGTCGATGGCATGCCGTCGACATGCACGAGCAAAGTCGTTCGTCCGAACCCCGACGAGGCAATCGCCGAGAACCAGAAGACCCTGACGGACGCCTTCTTCAACGATCCGACGGGCACCGATATGAGCAAGATCTTTGCGACCAAGCTTGAAATGAACTGTCAGCCAGAAGGATAATCCGGTGACGAAACCGTCCCTGCGTTTGGCTTTCGGCCTCTTGGCCGTCGCCCTTGTGATGACGCACCTCCTCGGCGCCGCCCACGCCCAGAGCTCGCTCGGCATCGGCACCAATGACGGGATAGCTCCCACCACCGGCCCGTTCGCCCATGTCCTGATGTGGATCAATCTGCGCCAGCAGGAATTCTACCGCGCGCTTGCCGGCGCGATGAAGGCGATGCGCGAGGACGGCAGCAAGTTGTGGCTGCTTATCGGCCTGTCTTTCGCCTATGGCATTTTCCATGCCGCGGGGCCTGGTCACGGGAAGGCGGTGATCTCGTCCTATATGGTGGCGAACGAAGTCGCGCTCAAGCGCGGCATCATGCTGTCCTTCGTCTCGGCGCTGCTGCAGGGGCTGACGGCGATCGCGGTCATGCTGCTCGCCTATTTCGTCCTGCGCGGCACCGCCATCTCGATGACCGACGCGGCATGGTTCATGGAGATCATGAGCTATGTCCTGGTCACCTTGTTCGGCGCCTGGCTGCTGTGGCGCAAACTTGGTCCTTCCATCCAGCGCCTGTTCGGTGCCGGCCCGGCGCACAGCCTGTCAGCCGCCCATGCCGGTCACTCGCATGCAGGCCATTCAGCGCATGGACATTCGCATGCGCTTCACGCCCATGGCGATCATACCCATGACGATCGCGCTCATGCCCACGGTCACCATGCCCACAGTCACGCCCATGGCGCGCATGATCATGGCACGCACGATCATCATCACGACCACGCCGCGGGCGAAGTCTGCGATACGTGCGGCCATTCGCATGCACCCGATCCGGCAATGCTTTCCGGTGACCGCTTCGACTGGCGCACGGCCTGGTCGGCGGTGGCGGCCGTTGGCATGCGCCCCTGCTCCGGCGCGCTGATCGTGCTGAGCTTTGCGCTGCTCAATGGCTTATGGGTCGGCGGCCTGCTGTCGGTGCTGGCCATGTCGCTCGGCACCGCGATCACGGTCTCGGCCCTGGCGACGCTTGCGGTGACCGCCAAGAACTGGGCCGTGTATTTTGCCGGCGACGGCCGCATGGGCAACCGCATCCACTCGATCGTCGAGATCGGCGGCGCCGCCTTCGTCTTCCTGTTTGGATTGCTGCTTCTGTCGGCCAGCCTGGCGACAGGTGGCTGAACTCGCATCAGATCAAGGGAGCTTGATCTGTTGCTCATGAGGGGCGCGTGCTCACAAATTCGGTTCATGTCCGCTTCAAGCGCGATGCACTTTAGACCACAGCCATGATTACGTGAGCCTGAATTTTGGCTGCAACCTCGCCGCTGCCATGTCTGTCTGCAATCGTGGATGCGGCATAGTCGGTTGCAGCTTCCAGTTTTCCCGCGTCTCTGGCCTCGATTTCGTTGCGAAGAAGAGTTCCCTGGCAATAAGCAACCGCCGGAAGGCGCGGCGAGGATGCGCGGCTTTGTTCGGCTCTCGTCTCGATCGCCACACGGGAGAAGCCTGCTTCCTCCAACTCGCTGCGGATCAGTGCGGTATCGTGGTAGCCATGCGGCGTGCGCGCCAGAAAGCGCGGCGGATCGCTCGGAAAAATCCTTGCCAGAGCATTCGTCACATCATTTGCAAATACATTCTCCTCGATGCGATCCCATACGTTGAACAAAAAATGTCCTCCGGGCTTCAGCGCTCGCTTTGCTTCGCGATAGGCAGACGAGCGGTCGGGAAAGAACATCGCGCCGAACTGGCAACAAACGAGATCGAAGGCCGCGTTTTCAAACGGTAGCACCAAAGCGTCCGCCTGGCGCCATTTGATGCGACTGTCGGGAGCTTGTCGCGAAGCGGCGTAGTCGAGCATCGGCTGGTTGAGGTCGGTTACGACATAGTTTGCTCCGGGGGACAGTTTTGGCGCCAATGCGCGGGTGACGACCCCGGTGCCCGCGGCGACTTCCAAAACGGCGCTTGGCGACAAGGACGCTGCCCGTCGCGCAATATCTGCGGCGAACGGCTCGAAGATCAACGGCACCATATAGCGGTCGTAGTTCTCCGGAATCGAGCCGGCGAACACCTTGTCCGTTTCCAACATTGCCACCCTCCGTCCGTTTGATAGCTCGCGAGACTAGCAGATAATCGTCCGCTTTGGTCGTTTCGGCCGAAAGGCGTCCAAGAGCATACGCGGCTATGTCAGCCGGAGCGCCGCGAAAGCGGACGGCTGCTCGCGGATCGTGGCTACGATGCGGACCGGCTCAGAGCGTTTGTCGCGGAGCGAGGCGCGTGGATTCTCACCTGGAACAAGAACCGTCTGGCATCACAGTTTGCCGCCGAGCTCGTCCTCGATATGGGCGCGGATGATTTCGTCGAAGCTCGCTTCGGCGGCAAAGCCAAGCTCCCTTGACCGCCGCGCCTCGAACCGTGTCGGCCAGCCCTTGACGATCGCCCAGATCGTGTCGTCGTGCTCTTCGCGGATCAACTTCACCGCGTCGGCGCCGGCAATGCGTTCCAAGGCCTCGATCTGCTCGCCGACCGTGACGGCAACACCGGGCATCGTCAGATTGCGGCGCGGCCCGACGGCAGCGCCGTCGATCTCAGCCGCATGGATCAAAAAATTCACCGCCGAGCGCGGGCTGGCGTGGGTGTGCACGACAGAGCGCGGCACCGGCAATATCGCTTCCTGGCCGCTCAACGGCTCGCGGATGATACCGGAGAAAAAGCCGGAGGCCGCCTTGTTCGGCTTTCCCGGCCTGACGCAAATGGTCGGCAGCCTGATGCCGATGCCGTCGAAGAAACCGCGCCGCGTATAGTCGGCGAGCAGTGCTTCCCCCATCAGCTTCTGCGTGCCGTAGGAGGTCAATGGCGTCGGGTGGAATTCGTCTGATATAACGTCCGGAAATGGCGCGCCGAAAACGGCGATCGACGAGGTGAAGACGATGCGCGGCGCAAATCCCGCCAGCCTTATGGCGTCGAACAGCGCCCTTGTGCCGTCGAGATTGACGCGGTAGCCGAGATCGAAATTGGCCTCCGCCTCGCCCGACACGACGCCGGCGAGATGGAAGATCACGTCGGGGCGCGACGCAACCAGCCCTTCCGCCGCGCTCGGCGCGGCGAGATCGCCGGTGCGGATGGCAATTTCGACGCCTTCCATGACCGGCGCCTGCGGCGGCACGATATCGTGAAGGTCGAGCGCGGCGATCTTCCGGCCGCTGAGCGTTCCGTCCTTCGCCAGCCGGGCGATGAGCTTGCGGCCGACCATGCCTGCCGCGCCGGTAATCAAAATACGCATATCAATGATCCTTTTTGCGCTGGCTGCGTCCGCGCAGCCAGAACACGACGAAAATGGCCACCATGAAGACAGCGGCAATAAGAGCGGCAAGAATGGTCGAGACGCGGCCGACCGCCAGCATCACGGTTGGCAAATAGTAGGCGGCGATGCCGAACACGAGCAACACCCAAAGGGCGCCAATCGCCGCGTTGCGCGTGTCGCGATCCATCACGCGGCCCCGACACGACGGGATTTCATCAAGTTCATTACCAATGCCATGGAACTCCCGACGTCAGTGATAGTGGCCATGATGCGGAGCCACATCGTGCGCATGGCCGTGCTCGCCATCGTGCTCATTATGGCTGTCGGCGCATTGGCCGAATTCCGGTTCTACGGTGGCGTGGGCAATACCATGCTCCGCGGCAAGCCGCTTCTTGATGGCGCTGACCGCTTTGTGGGCATCGACGCCATCGTTGAGACAGGCATGCAAGGTCGCCATGTTGCTTGACCCGTCGAGCGACCAGACATGCATGTGGTGCACCTCGCGCACGCCCTTGATTGTCCCCTCTATGTCCCTGGCGATCAGGTCGCGATCGAGGCTCGCCGGCACGCCTTCGAGCAGGACATGGGCTGCTTCGCGCATCAGCGACCAGGCCGTAGACAGGATCAGCAGCGAGACAAGGACGGACAGGATCGGATCGATAGGCGTCCAGCCCGTCGCCAGGATGATCAGGGCAGCTATGATCGCCGCCGCCGAGCCAAGCAGGTCGCCGAGCACGTGCAGGATGGCGCCGCGCATGTTGAGGCTTTCACGGTCGCCGCCATGCAGCACGAAGAAGGAGGCGATATTGACCAGAAGACCGGCGATCGCAACGACCAGCATCGGCCCGCCGAGCACAGGCGCAGGCGTCAGCAGGCGTTCCCAGGCCTCATAGATGATCCACAGCGCAATGGCGAAGATTGCGATGCCGTTGGTATAGGCGACCAGCGTCTTGACCCGGCCAAAACCGTAGGTGAGGCGAACGGTGGCCGGCCGGCCAGCCAGATGAAAAGCATACCAGGCAAGGCCGAGCGCGATACAATCGGCGAGCATGTGGCCGGCATCCGCCAGCAGCGCCAGCGATCCGGTGAAGAGACCGCCAAGCGCTTCCACGACCATGAAGCCGGCGGTCAGGCAGGCCGCGATCAGCACCCGTTTCTTGTCGGTCGAGCCGTGCACATGACCGGCGCCGCGGCTGTGGTCATGCCCCTGCGAACCGTGGTCGTGGGTGTGCGCCATCTGCGAACTCCGTTACGCACCGAATTCGGCGCGGAAATCCTCGAGCCGTCGCTTCTGCCGGCCGTCGTCCTCGAAATTGGCCGGATCGAGCCATGCCTCATAGGCGCTGCGCAGTGCCGGCCACTCCTTGTCGATGATCGAGTACCACGCGGTATCGCGGTTTTCGCCTTTGACCACAAGATGCTGGCGGAAAATGCCCTCGAACTTGAAGCCGAAACGTTCCGCCGCGCGCTTCGACGGCTCGTTGCGGTTGTTGCATTTCCATTCGTAGCGGCGATAGCCAAGCTCGTCGAAGATGTATTTCATGAACAGGAACTGCGCTTCCGTCGCTCCCGGTTTACGCGAGATCAGCGGACCCCAATAGATGTTGCCGATCTCGATCACGCCATAGGCCGGATCGATGCGCATCAGTGTCTGGCGCCCGGCAACCTTTCCGTTGGCCTTGTCGATGACGGCAAAGAACAGCGGGTCTTGGCTGGCTTCGGCCTTGTCGAGCCAGGGCTGAAAAGCGGCGCGGCTCTCTGGCGGATAGTCGGGCAGCCAGGCAAAGCGGCTGTCGACATCGGCCACCGACGACGCTTCGAACAGGCCATCGCCGTGCTTTTCGGCGTTGAGCGGTTCCAGCCTGACGTAGCGCCCCTCCAGCACCTTGCGTTCGGGCCGCGGGCGCGGTTGCCAATTCTCGAGATTTTCCGACACCAAAAACTCCAATCCGTTTGACTTTTGTGAGCGGACGCTCACAAAAACGGTCGCTCGGCGAAAGAACCACACGGACGGGAAAAATGCTCCACACGATTTCGGCCTTCGACCGCCTCGGCGAGGAAAATGCCTTCGCAGTGCTGGCGCGTGCCACCGCGCTCGCCCATCAGGGCCGCGACATCGTCAATCTCGGCATCGGCCAGCCCGACTTCAAGACGCCGCAGCACATCGTCGAGGCGGCGATCAAGGCGCTGCGCGACGGCCATCACGGCTACACGCCGGCCAACGGCCTGCTGGCGACACGCGAAGCGGTGGTGCGCCGCACGCTGACCACCACCGGCGTCGAGGTGTCGCCCGAGTCGGTGATGATCCTGCCCGGCGGCAAGCCGACCATGTTCGCCGCGATCCTGATGTTCGGCGAACCGGGTGCCGAGATCCTCTATCCCGACCCCGGCTTTCCCATCTACCGCTCGATGATCGAGTTCACCGGCGCCGAACCGGTACGGGTGCCGATACGCGAGGAGAACGGCTTTGCCTTCTCGGCGCAGGAGACGCTGGCGCTGATCACGCCGAAGACCAGGCTACTGATCCTCAACTCGCCGGCCAACCCGACCGGCGGGGTCACCCCCCGCGCCGAGATCGAGAAGCTGGTCCGGGGGCTGGAAGCGCACCCGGACGTCGCTATCCTCTCCGACGAAATCTACGACGTGATGACCTATGATGGCGAGACGCACTGCTCGCTGCTCAATTTTCCCGAAATCCGCGACCGGCTGATCGTGCTCAACGGCTGGTCCAAGACCTGGGCAATGACCGGCTGGCGCATGGGCTGGTCGATCTGGCCCAACGGCGACAAGAGCGCTCACCTCTACGACAAGGTGCGCAAGCTGGCAGTCAATTGCTGGTCCTGCGTCAACGCGCCGAGCCAATATGCCGGCATCGCGGCCATCGACGGCCCGCAGGACGATGTCGACAAGATGATGCGCGCCTTCGACCGCCGCAGGAAAGTCGTGGTCGAGGGGCTGAACGCCTTGCCGGGCGTTTCCTGCATCACACCGAAGGGCGCGTTCTACGCCTTCCCTAACGTTTCGAAGACCGGCTGGAAGGCCAAGAAGCTGGCGTCCGCCCTGCTCGAGGATGCCGGCGTGGCGCTGATAGGCGGACCTGATTTCGGCATTCTGGGGGAAGGCTATATCAGGCTGTCCTACGCCAATTCCGAGGAGAACATCCTGCGCGCTCTGGAGCGGATCGAGGCGTTTCTGGGAAAATGAGGAGAGGCCAGGTTGACCCAGTCTGGAAGGCTGGCAGTCGAACGTCCTTGATATTCCGAGCGAAGAAAGGTGACATCAGATGTTTTATGCCATCCTCGCCTATCACGTGGAAGAAGCGATCACGGCGCTGACGCCGCAGGAGGACACGGCGTTGATGACCGACCTGCTCCAGATCAACGAGCGGCTATACCGGGAAGGCACACTTGGGCCGGCGGCGCGGCTCGGGGCGACGCAAGACGCGTGTACCTTGCGCGGGCCGGGCGCCGGAATGGTCATTGACGGACCCTTCGCCGAGACCAAGGAGCAATTGTTGGGCCTCTACGTCGTCGACTGCGCCACGCGTGATGCCGCGATCGCGATTGCACGCGACCTTCGTCGCGTCAATCCGACCGCCGTCTACGAAATCCGTCCCATTTCGCTGTATCTTCCCGGCGTGCCGCTTTCGGTCACACAGTCCTGAATTACAGCGGCTGCTCACCCTCGCCCGACGAACGGCATCTTCGTCGCCATCACGGTCATGAACAGCACATTGGCGTCGAGCGGCAGGCTGGCCATATGAACGACGGCATCGGCGACGCGCTCGACGTCCATCACCGCTTCGGCGGCGATGGAGCCATTGGCCTGCGGCACCCCGACCGTCATCGCCTGCGCCATGTCGGTCAAGGCGTTGCCGATGTCGATCTGGCCGCAGGCGATGTCATAAGGCCGGCCGTCCAGCGCCAGCGTCTTGGTCAGCCCGGTAATGGCGTGCTTGGTCGCGGTATAGGGCACAGAGCCCGGACGCGGCACGTAGGCCGACACCGAGCCGTTGTTGATGATGCGGCCGCCCATCGGCCGCTGCCTGCGCATGGCACCGAAGGCGGCGCGGGCGCACAGGAACGAGCCGGTGAGATTGACCCCGACGACATCGTTCCACACCTCGACCGGGATCTCGTCGATCAACGTCGACTTGTAGCTCGTGCCGGCATTGTTGAAGAGCAGGTCGACACGACCGAAAGCCGCCGCCACCGTCTCGAACATGTCGTCGACCTGGTCGGCCTTGCTGATGTCGCAGGCAACCGCCAACGCCTTGGCTTGTGTCGATCCGGCCTCGGCGATCGCCTCTTTCAGCACCTGCTTGCGGCGTCCGCAGAACACCGTATTCCAGCCGGACTTGAGCAACGCCGTGGCGACGCTTTTGCCGACGCCCGTGCCGGCGCCGGTGACAATGGCGGTTTTGTAATCTGTCATAACTGTCCTCCTACAGCGCCGGGTGCCCGCGAAGGGCGCTATAGCACCTTGATTTTGAGCAATTTGATTTGCGCATGATCGCGTCCAAAAATCGATTCCGATTTCGGGTTATGCGCTAGCTGCGCCGACAAAAAGGGCGGCCATTGGCGGCCGCCCCGATCTGAACCGGGCTTGGGAGGAGGAAAGCCGATCCAACTGCCTAAAATCATGCGCTCGCTGGGTTAACGAGACGTTAGCGCGAAATCTTGCCGGTCAGCTCTCTACGGTTGCAGCCTACCAGCGCGAATTGGGGGCGGTCTTGCTGGCCGCTTTTGCTGCCTTGCTGGCGCCCGATGCCGGCACCTCTGAGGCCGGCACCTTTGCCGCCGACACCGTCGCCTCGACATGGTCGACCAGCGCGTCCGGCAGGCCGAGGCGGCCGGCAAGCAGATCGAGATAGCCGCGTTCGGCACGTGTATCCGGATCGATGGTGAGGCGCGAGGCGGTGTAGAGTTCGAGCTTCTGCGCGTCGGTTTGGGCGCCGGTGACCAACGTATCAAGATCGAGCGGCGTTTCCAGCTCCGACATCAGGAATTTCTCCGCGTCGGAGCCGATACCCGCAAGGCTGAGCTTGCCGGCGATCTTCTGCCGCTCGCCGTCATCGATATGGCCGTCAGCCTTCGCCGCCGAAATCATCGCCCGCACCAGCGTCAGCGTGAATTCGTCTTCGCCTTGCGGCGCCTGCGAGGGATGGAAGGCGGTGTCGGCGGGCGGCGGCAGCAATTCCGGTTCACCGGAAACCTGCGTTTCAGCCGGCGCGCTGCCGCTCTTGTAGGCTTTGTAGGCGAGGCCGCCGATCGCGGCCAGGCCGCCGAGCTTCACCGCAGTGCCGGTGATCTGACGGCCAGCGCCGGTTCCGAGCAGCACCGCGGCCAGCGCGCCGGCCGCCAGGGGATTGTCCTTGGCCATCTGCACAGCCTGCCCCCCTTTTTCGCGGACGGTCGACCCCGTTCCGGGAATTTGCGAGCCGAGCAGATCGTCGAGGAGCTTCTTGGGATCGAACATCAATGCCTCCAGAATTGGCCCGGCCGAACGTGCACGGGCAGGTTTTCGGACGTTGAAGAGGTAGGCCCCGCATATTGACATTACAATGACGGATGAGCGCTCTACTAGCGACGGCGGAAGCAAGGTGATGTCAGGATTTACCTTGTCCTAACGAACTTTTTTGGAAAGCGCGATGCGCAGTTCAAAAGTGCTAGGGCGTACTTCGGGTGTTCAAGCGGACGCGCAAGTACGCTCTAACGTCCGATATGGCTGGGATCCCCGCGCGCTCGCGCCAGTTCGACCTGGCGCTGGCGTTCGGCGTAGCGCGCACGATCCTCGTCTGAACGGGCATCGAAGCAATGCGGGCATGAGACACCGGCGGCGTATTTCGGCGATAACAGGTCCTGCCCGTTCAGCGGATGCCGGCAGGCGCGGCACAGTTCCGCCTCACCCTCGACCAAGCCGTGCGACACGGAGACGCGTTCGTCGAAGACGAAGCACTCGCCCTGCCAGAGGCTCTGTTCAGCGGGCACCTCTTCGAGATATTTCAGGATGCCGCCCTTGAGATGGAACACATCTTCAAAGCCGAGCGACTTCACATAGGCTGTCGCCTTCTCGCAGCGTATGCCGCCAGTGCAGAACATCGCCACCTTGCGGCCGACGAGCTCGGCCCGATGCTGATCGACCCAGGCCGGGAATTCGCGAAAGCTCGTCGTGGCGGGATCGACCGCACCCTTGAAGGTTCCGATCGACACCTCATAAGCATTGCGCGTGTCGATGACGACCGTGTCCGCATCCGAGATCAGCGCGTTCCAGTCGGCCGGCGCGACGTAAGTGCCGGCGCTTGCTGCCGGATCGATATCCCTAACGCCCATGGTGACGATCTCGCGCTTCAGCCGCACCTTCATGCGGTGGAACGGCATCTGCACGGCGCTGCTGTACTTGATCTCGAGACCGGCAAGACCTTCGATGGATTCGAGATGCTCGATGAGCGCGGCGATATCGGCTTCGCTGCCGGCGACCGTACCGTTGATGCCCTCATGCGCCAAAAGCAGCGTGCCTTTGATACCGCGTCCGCAACAGAAGGCGGCGATCGGCGCACGCAACGCTTCGAAGTCATCGAGCCGGGCAAACCTATAGAGCGCGGCAACGCGGAAATATTGATTGGACAGTGTCATCGCCGAACCCACTAAACGCTCATAAAAGCCGATTCAAGGCTGACGCGTGGATCAGCCTCTCCTTGGTGGCCTTGACTGACGGGCTGACGGAATTGCCGGCAGTGCGTGACATCGCGACACGCTTCGTTTCGTGGACAGAAAAACGGCCTTCTGCTAACCGGTTCAACGGATCAATACCGGAGAGACGACAAATGCCCAGCAAGACCGAAAAGCTCCTGTCGCTCCTTGACGGCCAGCCGGTTATCCCGGTGCTGAAGATCGCCAATGTCACCGACGCCGTGCCGTTGGCGCGCGCCCTCGCGCGCGGCGGCCTGCCGGCGATCGAGATCACGCTGCGGACCGCTGACGCGCTGGAGGCAATCCGGCTTGTGGCTAGCGAAGTCGAGGACGCCATCGTCGGCGCCGGCACCATTCTGGACGCCCGACAATTCGGCGAGGCGGCAGCAGCCGGCTCGAAGTTCATCGTCAGCCCCGGCATCACCCGCGAGCTTCTGGCGGCGGCGAAAGACAGCGACGTTCCGTTGC
>NZ_SUEO01000158.1 GCF_004962925.1 Mesorhizobium sp.
GGGGAGGAATGCGCGACAAGCGACATCCAGTTCATGCTGTGCAACCCCAGCTCGAACATTGACGAGTGGTCGAAACTTCTTCGCACGAGGTTGGTTGGAGTTGCAGGCGTCCATCGTTGTCACGGCGAACTCTACATCTCGGAAACCGGAATTTTGTTTCACTTTTCTGATGTAGACGGAGAGATGTCCTATCTAGCTGATTCATTTGGCGCGGCCGCAGAGCGTTTGTTGTTGGGACGCCGTTTGCAGCCGATGTTGCGGCCAGAGCAAACCGAAATCTACATTTATGGAGAGCGGATACTTCCCGATGACCCACGCGTCTACCACTACTGACGCTTCTCTGCGTCGAGCTTTTTTGTCGCGGCGCAAAACGGCAAGCGCCGTCGCAAACAGCGCAAGGGTGGCAGCGCTGTTTCGCTAGTGATACACCTCGCGCGCCGGCGCTCGATTGGATCCCGGCCGCTGTCTGCGAGGCTGGAACGTTGAAGAAATACTCGGTATTCGCCATTGCCCGCGAGGCCATGCGCGGCCATAAGGGCTGGGAGGAACAGTGGTCCTCGCCAGAGCCGAAGAAGGAGTACGACGTCATCATCGTCGGCGCCGGCGGCCATGGCCTGGCCACCGCCTATTATCTGGCCACCGTGCACGGCATCACCAATGTCGCGGTGTTGGAAAAGGGCTGGCTCGGCGGCGGCAACACCGGCCGCAACACCACCATCATCCGCTCCAACTATCTCTATGACGAGAGCGCGGGCATCTACGATCATGCGCTGAAGCTGTGGGACGGGCTCAGCCAGGAGCTCAACTACAACGTCATGTATTCGCCGCGCGGCGTCATGATGCTGGCGCACAATGTCCACGACATCCAGGTGCTGAAACGCCACGTCCATGCCAACCGCCTGAACGGCATCGACAATGAATGGCTGACGCCGGAAGCCGCCAAGGAATTCTGCCCGCCGCTCAACATTTCGCGCGATGCCCGCTATCCGGTGATGGGCGCGACCCTGCAGCGTCGCGGCGGCACCGCTCGTCACGACGCCGTCGCCTGGGGCTATGCGCGCGGCGCTTCTGCGCGCGGCGTTCACATCATCCAGAATTGCGAGGTCACCGGCGTCAAGCGGGCGCCGAACGGTGCGGTCATGGGCGTCGAGACGACGCGCGGCTTCATCGGCGCCAAGAAGGTCGGCGTCGTTGCCGCCGGCCATTCGTCCGTCCTCATGAACATGGCCGGCGTGCGGATGCCGCTGGAAAGCTATCCGCTGCAGGCGCTGGTGTCGGAGCCGGTCAAGCCGGTATTCCCCTGCGTGGTGATGTCGAACACTGTGCACGCCTACATCTCGCAGTCCGACAAGGGCGAGCTGGTCATCGGCGCCGGCACCGACCAATATGTCTCCTATTCGCAGACCGGCGGCCTGCACATCCTGCAGCACACGCTCGACGCCATCTGCGAGATGTTCCCGATGTTCACCCGTATGAAAATGCTGCGCTCGTGGGGCGGCATCGTCGACGTGACGCCCGATCGCTCGCCGATCCTGGCCAAGACGCCGGTGCCCGGCCTCTATGTCAACTGCGGCTGGGGCACGGGCGGCTTCAAGGCAACGCCGGGCTCGGGCCATGTCTTTGCCCACACCATCGCCAGGGACGATCCGCATCCGATCAATGCGCCTTTCACCATCGAGCGCTTCCGCACCGGCCGCCTCATCGACGAGGCGGCGGCGGCAGCGGTGGCGCACTGATGATGGCCGAGATGGCTGTCGCCATGCCGCTGATGCTCGCGGGCGAGCAGGGCCTGTTTCATTTTCCCTCGGTCGAAGAGGTGCGCCTGCAGCCGATCAGCCGCGCCGAAAACGAGACCGGATGGCCGTTTTCCGTCGACGCGGGCGTGCTCGCCTGCGTCTGGAGCGGCGGCCAGAAGGTGGTCACCTTCCTGGAAAACAGGCCGGCCGACCTTGAAGACGACCATACGTTCCAGCCGCGCCATGTCATCCTGACCACCGACCCGTTTCAACTCACGATCGGCAACATGGCTGATCGCGACCTTTTCCGCCCGGCGGCAAGTGTCGAGGAACGCATCCGGCTGGTCGCGCCGTTCGCGACCCTGGGCCAGAAGCTTTGCGACCAACCAGCCGGCGCCCATGTCGGCCACGGCGAATTGTAGGAACAATCATGCTTCTCATCCGCTGCCCCTATTGCGAAGAAGAGCGTCCGGAACTCGAATTCCGCAACGCCGGCGAGGCACATATTGCGCGTTCCGCAGATATGGCCGCGACAAGCGATGACGACTTCGAAAAATTCTTTTTCATCCGCTCGAATCCCAAGGGCATCATCTACGAGCGCTGGCGGCACATGCATGGCTGCGCGCGGTTTTTCAACGCTGTGCGCGACACCGTCAGCGATAGGTTCCTGATGACCTACAAGGCCGGCGAGCCGAAGCCCGCGAAGCTGCCGGGAGCCTCCAAATGATCGCAGCGTTCCGCATTCCCGGCGCCGGGCGCCTCAAGCAGGCAGAGACGGCCCGCTTCAGCTTCGACGGCCAGTCCTATGCCGGCGTCGAGGGCGATACGCTGGCTTCGGCGCTGCTCGCCAACGGCGTCCATCTGGTCGGCCGTTCGTTCAAATACCACCGGCCGCGCGGCTTTCTGTCCGCTGGAGCGGAAGAGCCCAATGCGCTGGTCGAGATCAAGCGCGACTCCGCCAGGAAGACACCAAACGTCCGCGCCACCGTGCAGGAGCTCTATGACGGGCTAACGGCACAGTCGCAGAACCGTTGGCCGTCGCTTTCCTTCGATGTCAGTGCGGTCGGCGATATCGCCTCGCCGCTGCTTTCGGCCGGCTTCTACTACAAGACCTTCATGTGGCCGAAGTCCGCCTGGAAGAACCTTTACGAGCCCAAGATCAGGGCTGCGGCAGGGCTTGGCGTTGCCCCCGACCAGCCGGATCCCGACCATTATTCGGCGCGCTATGCCCATTGCGACGTGCTGGTGCTGGGCGGTGGTGCTGCCGGCATTGCCTCGGCACTTGCCGCGGCCGAAACCGGCGTGCGCGTCATCCTTGCCGACGAGCAGGCGGATTTCGGCGGCAGCCTGCGCTTCGAGAGCGGCGCCAAGATCGACGGCCAGGACGGTTTTGCCTGGGCGCAAGGTGCAGTCGCGACGCTCAAGGCCATGGACAATGTCCGCGTGCTGTCCCGCACTACGGCCTTCGGTTATTACGCGCAGAATTTCGTCGGGCTGGTCGAGCGCGTCAGCGATCATTTGCAGAATCCCGGCCGCGGGCTGCCGCGCGAGCGGCTGTGGCAGGTTCGCGCCAGCCGCGTGGTGCTGGCGACCGGCGCTATCGAGCGGCATATGGTGTTTGCCGACAACGACCGGCCGGGCATCATGCTGGCGTCGGCGGCGCGCATTTATCTCAACCACTACGGCGTTGCGGTCGGCAGGAATGTCGGCGTCTATACGGCCAATGATTCCGCCTATGCGGCGGCGATCGATCTGAAGAAGGCCGGCGTCGGCGTGGCGGCCATCGTCGACCTGCGCGACAATCCGACTGGGCCGGTGATCGACGAGGCGAGGGCGCTCGGCATCGAGATCAATTTCGGCCGCGCGGTGATCCGCGCCGGCGGCAAATTGCGAGTGTCGTCGATGACCGTGCAGCCGAAGAATGGCGGCGGCGAGCGCACCATCCCGGTCGACGCGATCCTGATGTCGGCTGGCTGGACGCCGTCGGTGCATCTGTTCTCGCAGTCGCGCGGCAAGGTCGCCTTCAACGACGAGACCAAGCGCTTCGTGCCCGGCACCTACGCGCAGGACTGCGTCTCCGTCGGCGCCTGCAACGGCACGGACGGATTGTCGGCGACGATCGACGAGGCCTATTCGGCGGGCGCCAAGGCGGCCAAGGAGGCGGCCGTCAAGAATGCCGGCGCCAACGCTGCCAAGGGAGCCAAGCCGAAGGTCGACGCCAGCGAGAGCTGGTCACGCGGTATGCTGGGCGCAGCGCCCGGCGCCGGTGCGGACACGACGGTCAAGGCCTTCGTCGATTTCCAGAACGACGTCACCGCCAAGGACATCCGCCAGGCGGTGCATGAAGGCATGCGCTCGATCGAGCACGTCAAGCGCTTCACCACCAACGGCATGGCGACCGACCAGGGCAAGACCTCCAACATGCACGGTCTGGCCATCGCCGCCGAGACGCTGGGCAAGCCGATCCCGCAAGTCGGCCTGACGACATTCCGGGCGCCTTACACGCCGGTGACCTTCGGCTCGATCGTCGGACACGCGCGGGGTCCGCTCTTCGACCCGACCCGCAAAACGGCGATCCATCCCTGGGCCGAGCGCCAAGGTGCGGTGTTCGAGGATGTCGGCCAGTGGAAGCGCGCCTGGTATTTTCCCAAGGCGGGCGAGGACATGCATGCCGCCGTCGATCGTGAGTGTGTCACCGTGCGCAAGACCGCCGGCCTGTTCGACGCCTCGACGCTGGGCAAGATCGAGGTGGTCGGGCCGGATGCGGCCAGGTTCATGGAACTGCTCTACACCAATCCGTGGGAGAAGTTGGAGCCCGGCCGCTGCCGCTATGGCATCATGCTGCGCGAGGACGGTTTCATCTATGACGACGGCGTCGTTGGCAGGCTTGCACCCGACCGCTTCCATGTGACGACGACGACGGGCGGCGCGCCGCGGGTCATGAACCATATGGAGGATTACCTCCAGACCGAGTTCCCGCATCTCAATGTCTGGCTGACCTCGATCACCGAGCAGTGGGCGGTGATCGCCGTGCAGGGACCGAAGTCTCGGGACATCATTGCGCCGCTGGTCGAAGGCATCGACATGTCGGACGAGGCGCTGCCGCATATGTCGGTGCGCGAGGGCAAGATCTGCGGCGTGCCGACAAGGCTGTTCCGCATGTCGTTCACCGGCGAACGCGGCTTCGAGGTCAACGTGCCGGCCGACCACGGCCAAGCCGTCTGGGAAGCGCTGTGGGCTGAGGGCCAGAAGCATGGCGCCTGCGCTTACGGCACCGAGGCGATGCATGTGCTGCGCGCCGAAAAGGGCTACATCATCGTCGGCCAGGACACCGACGGCACGGTGACGCCAAACGATGCCGGGCTCGACTGGGCGGTCGGCAAGAAGAAGACCGATTTCGTCGGTATCAGGGGCATGGCGCGGCCGGACCTGGTCGCCAAGGGCCGCAAGCAGCTTGTCGGCCTGAAGACCAAAGACCCCAAGGTGGTGCTGGAAGAAGGGGCGCAGATCGTCGGCGATCCGAAGCAGGCGATCCCGATGACCATGATCGGCCATGTCACTTCCAGCTACTGGTCGGAAAATTGCGGCCGCTCGATCGCGCTGGCTCTGGTTGCCGGAGGCCGCGACCGGATGGGCGAGACGCTTTACGTGCCGATGCCCAATGGGACGATCGAGGTGGAGGTCACCGGCATGGTGTTCTTCGACGAGAAAGGGGAGCGCCTCAATGGCTAAGGCTGACGCGAAGAAATCTGCCGCCGCTCCCATGCCGGCCGAACGCCGCGCCGCGCTCGCCGGCCAGGAGCTTTCCACCACCGGCGTCGCACTTGCTGTGTTGCCGCCGGCGGAGCGCATTTCGCTGCGCGCGCCGGATGCCTCTGTCGCTGCGCTTTCGAAGGCGCTCGGCGTGACCCTGCCGCGAAAACCCAAAACCTCGGCGGCAAAGGCCGGGCGCACTGCATTGTGGCTAGGGCCGGACGAATGGCTGGTCATCGACGAGGCAAAAGACCCGCTCGCCGACTGCGCCAAGGTAACAGTGCTGCATTCGGCGGTCGGCATCTCGCATCGTAACGTCGCCATATCAGTCACCGGCCCGGCGGCTGCGGCGACGATCAATTCGGGCTGTCCGCAGGATCTGTCGCTTGACGCCTTTCCGGTAGGCGCAGCGTCGCGCACCATTCTGGGCAAGGTCGAGATCGTGCTGCTGCGCACCGCGCCCGACGCGTTTCGGGTTGAATGCTGGCGTTCCTTTTCCGATTATGTCTTTACTTTTCTGTCGGAGGCGGCCGGCGACGCGACGGCATAGGAACGTTCGCTGCGCTCGACCGTTTGCCGGAGCAAGTCGAGGGAGAATGTCGATGCCGTCGAAATCCGCGCCGAATCCACCGGTTCAGAAAACGTCGGCCGTGCGCTCTCTCGAACACGAGCAGCACCAAGAATCAAACATTGAAGAGGAACTCGAGGAAGGGCTCGAGGATACGTTTCCGGCCAGCGATCCGGTGTCGATCACCGGGACTTCGATTTCCGGCGCTCCCGCAAGGCCCGGCAAGGCCAAGATCGTGGCCGGAATGAAGAAGCGCAGGAAATAACTTCCGGCAGGCTCCGGCGAAGCCGGGCTGAAATGGCCACGAAAATGGGCGGTCAGGATTTCCTACCGCCCTTTTGCTTTCGAACCTCAGAACGTGCTGGGCACGATCCACGGATCGATGTCGATGCCGAGTCGCGGCTCCCTTTTTTCAGTCGAGCCATCGCGAGTGGCTGCCTTCTCGACCGATCCGGTCGCGCCGCAATCGAGCCTGATGTTGGTGTCGGCGCACGCCGCGGCCGGCGCCTGCTTGCCGGGCTGGCTCTGGCCGGCGAGGGCCGCGCCCGAGAATGCCAGGACGGCGACGAGGGCAAGGATTGTCTTTTTCATTGTCTGTCTCCGGTTCAACCGCTGAATCTTTTCCGTACATGTACGATATGGCGTACATATACGACCGACAATCGCAGAGTTCAAGCCAGAAGTCGTACATGTACGAACAATTTTATTTGAATGTTGGGAATCGTATAGTGCCGGCACGCGCCGAGTTGCGCATGCGGCGCCATTCACCCGTGCCGTACAGGATCTTCAAATATCCGAAACCGAAGGAACCCTTCAGCAGTTGACCGGCGTTTCGGTCAGCGGCGGCACGTCCTGCGTGGTCAGCCCGGCAAGCGTGAAGTCGCACATCCGCTTCACGAAAGCCTGCTGGTCGCCGAACGGATAGAAGGGAAAGGTGATCAGCAGCGAGATCGTGCCGTGGCCGACCGCCCACAGCATGGTGGCGATGGCGCGCGGGTCGCCCTTGAGCCTGCCGGCGGTAACGCAGGCCTCGACCCTTTTGATCAGCACCTTCATCAACGGGTTGCCCTCTTGCATCTCGGCGAAGGTCCTGCCTTCCGGTGGCTTGACCTTTTCGGTCATGAATACCGTGCGATATTCGTTGGGGTTGCCAAGGCCGAAGGCCGCGTATTCGGTCATGACCACCTGCAGCGCTTCGATCGGATCGTCGGCCGGGTGATCCTCGATACGCTTGGCCAGAGTCTCGAATGCATCCTCGGCCAGCGCGAACAATATGTCCTGCTTGTCGGCGAAATAGGAGTAGACCGACATTGGCGCATAGCCGACGCGCTTCGCCAGCTTGCGGATGGTGAGGCCTTCATAGCCTTCCTCCTGCACGAGCTTGTGCGCCGCTTCGACAAGTTCGGAGCGCAGTTCGGCTTTTTGTTTCTCGCGGCGTGTCTGGGCGCTGACCGGCAATTTTCGCCTGCCTTTATCGGTGGTGGCTGGCTAAATTATATACGCTGTACGGAATCGGACAAGGCGCCGTCAAATCGGCTTGAGCGTTCCGACATGTCCGTTTTCTTCTCCCGTAGAGTGTTACTCTGGCCCAAACGGGCAACATCGGGCCGTTACAAACGACCGATAGTTCGCCGCTCTGCAAAAATTCCGTTTGGGGAGGCCGATATGGCTCCGACTGAGCTTTCGTCCGGCGTGCCGGACGTGGACCCACTTTCTCATGGCGCCAGGCTGGCACTCAGGCGAGCCGTCATGGTTGCCTGGTTGGCGATCGCACTCGGCTTCGCCATGGAAGCCCTTATTCTGGCTGGCAGATTTGCAGCAGGTTCCCACCCGGCTATCACCCAGGTCCTGATCGAATTGGCACAAGGCGTGACATGGGCTTTCTTCGTCTGCGCCGGCGTCAGCCTCGGCACGGCGATCGCCAAGGTGCGAGCCTCGCTCGGCGGCTTGATCAGCGCAATCTCGGCGCCACTGGCCATGGGCATCGCCAAGGGGACGCAAAAGGTCATGGTAAGTGCGCTCGATGCGGCCGCAAAACCGGCCATCCTCTCGCTCACGACGCTGGGTGTGCTGCGGGCGATCGAATACGGCCTGCTCGGCTGGATACTGGCCTCGCTGGCGTCGAAGGAAGAACCCCGTCCGCTCCATTTCGCGCTGGCAGGCGCCTTGATAGGCGCGGTGTTCGGCGGCGGAATCACGGTGCTGACGATTGAGACGGCCGCGGCGAACAACGTCGCGCTTGCCCTGCCGCAGGCTATCGCAACCGGCCTCAACGAGATCGTGTTTCCGATCGGTTGCTCACTGGTCGTCTACATCGCCCTGCAGATCGGCCGGCACATGGAGTTCGTCTCCAGCGACGTTCGCTGAGCCGTCTACGCCGCTTCTGGCTGGCGCTCGATCAGCGTCAGCGTCAGCCAGCGCGCGGTCAGCGCCGGCTTTTTCGAGCCCTCGATCTCGATGGTCACGTCATGCGCCGTCTGCACCCAGCCCGACGGCCTGACCTTGACGTCGGCCAGCACGAAACGGGCGCGGATGCGCGCGCCGGTCTTCACCGGCGCCAGGAAGCGCAGCGAATCGAAGCCATGGTTGACGCCCATCTTGCTGTTTTCGAGCGGCGGCATGGTCTCGAAGGTCATCGCCGACAAAAGCGAAAGCGACAGGAAGCCATGCGCGATGGTGCCGCCGAACGGTGTCTCGCGCTTGGCGCGCTCCGGATCGCAATGGATGAACTGGTGATCGTCGGTGGCATCGGCGAACTGGTCGATCATGCGCTGCGAGACCACCCGCCACGGCGACACGCCGACTTCCTTGCCGACGCTGGCCAGAAGCACATCGAGACTGATCGGTTCCACGCTGATGTCCTCCATTTCAACCGTCCGGATCCAGAGCGGCTTCATTCCTTGAACAGTGTCAGCCCATGCTGCACCGACTGCCCGCCATCGATCGGCAGGATGGCGCCGGTGACATAGCTGCCGGCACGGCTGCACAAATAGAGCGTTGCGCCGGCAATGTCATCCGGCGCGCCGATGCGACGAAGCGGAACATGGCCGCCGACATGGTTGGCCTGTTCCTCAGTCGCGGTGGCGAAGGCGGTCATCCGGCTCTGGAAGGGACCGGGGGCGAAGGCGTTGACGGTAATGCGACGCGCGGCGAACTCGATCGCCAAGGTGCGCGTCAGATGGTGAACCGCAGCCTTGGAGGCAGAGTAGGAATAGGCATCGTCGGCCAGCGGCTGCGTGCCCATCACCGAACCCAGATTGATCACCCGGGCCGGATCGGCCTCGCTGGCGGCGGCATCGAGCAGCGGCAGAAGCTCGCGCGTCAGATGGAAGACGGCGGTGACGTTGACGCCGAACACCTTGGCCCAGGCATGATAGGGGAAGGTTTCCAGGGGCGCGCCCCAGGAAACGCCGGCATTGTTGACCAGTATGTTGAGCCGCTCCGTCCGCGCCTTGACCTCGGCGACCAGCGCCGCGATGCCAGCCTCGCTGGAGACATCGCCGGCAAAGCCCTCGGCCCGGCCGGAGCCGCCGAGGCCGTTCAATTCGCCGGCAACCCTGATGCAATCCTCGCCCTTGCGCGACGCGATCATCACGATAGCGCCGGCCCTAACCAAAGCGGTCGCCGCCATGCGGCCGATGCCGGTCGCGGCCCCGGTCACCAGCGCGGTCTTGCCGGCCACCGAAAACAGCTCGTCCAGATAGCTCATTGCGATTTCCTCTGGGGCAATTCCTTCGCGCCCTTGCCTAGCCCAGCGAAAGGGCTCGCGTTGCCAAGGCTAACCGAAGTACGGTCATCCTTGCCACGGGTAAAGTGCCCGGGTTAGGGCAAATCGCTTCAGACAAATGGTGGTATCCAGCGCGATCGGAGGCCACCAATTGTTGAAGTTGGCGCCGCCCCTCATCGCCCTGCCAGGGCACTTCTCCCCGTATAGTGACGGGAGAAGGGGCCTGGCCGCGACCTCGGCACCCTTTTGTGCAATGCTGGTGATTGGCGAAACCATCAATGAGAGCGCCCCTCTCCCTGTCCCTATGCGGGGAGAGGATGCCGCCCGGCAGGTGAGGGGCAGCGCAGACGCTCGGAACGAGGGACCTAAAGCTGAAGCGATTGCCCTGTACCGGGTGCGCTGCGGCCTGACCGAACCTACTCCGCCGGCTCGACATTGGTGTAGGCGGCTTCCTCGAGCTCGCGCTTCAGCCGTGATGCCTCTTCCACCTTCGGCGTGACGAAGCGGCCGAGCAAGAGATAGGCGACCGGGGTCAGGAACAGCGTCGAGACGGTGGCCAGGCCCAGCCCGCCGACGATCACCCAGCCGAGCGCGATGCGCGCCTCGGCGCCGGCGCCGCTCGCCAGCACCAGCGGCACGCCGCCGAGCACGGTGCAGATCATCGTCATCATCACAGGCCGCAGCCGGATGGTGGAGGCGCGCTCGATTGCCTCGCGCACGCCGAGCCCGCGGTCGCGCAACTGATTGGCGAACTCGACGATCAGGATGCCGTTCTTGGCCATGACGCCGACCAGCAGCACCAGGCCGATCTGGCTGTAGGCGTTGAGGCTGGTGCCGCTGAGCAAAAGGGCAAAGATCGCGCAGGCGAGGCCGAGCGGCACCGTCGCCATGATGATGACCGCGCTGACGAAGCTCTCGAACTGGGCGGCGAGCACCAAAAGGATGATGACCAGCGAGAAGCCGAAGATGGTGATCATGGCGCTGTTGGTTTCGCCCAGCGTCGCCGCCTCGGCCAAGGGGACGATGCGGCTGCCCGGCGGCAGGAGCGGCGTGGCGATTGCCTCGGCGCGGGTGAGCGCCTGGCCGAGCGCGAAATCGCCGCTGAGATTGGAGGTGATCGCCACAGACGGCTGTTGCTGCTCGCGGGTCAGCGAGGGTGGCACGGCGCGCTCGGTAAGCGTGGCAATGGTCGACATCGGCACGAAGCGGCCATCGGCCGTCTTCAGGAAGATATTCTCCAGGTCGGTCGGATCGTTGATCGGGTTGGTCGTCGAGACGAGCTTCACTCCGTAGCTGCGGTCGGCGATATAGACGTCGACGACATCATTGCCGTCGAGCATGGCCTGGAAAGTGTCGGCAAGCCCGGTGATGTCGATGCCGAGGTCCGAAGCGCGCTCGCGGTCGATGGCCACGGAAAGCTGGGGTTGCGTCGGATCGACGGAGAGCCGGGGCGACTGGAAGCGGGGATCCTTCTGCATCTCGGCGATGATCTTCACCGCAGCGTCGCCGAGCGCGGCGCGGTTGTTGCCGACCAGCGCGAACTGCAGGCCGTTGCCGGCGCCGCGAATGCCGAGACTGTTGGGCTGCATCGGAAAGACGCGCACGCTCGGCACCTGCCGGGTGAGCCGGCTGATATCGGCCATGATCTGCTGCTGGCTGCGCGTGCGCTCGTCCCACGGCGCCAGCGTCATCACCATGAAGCCGGCATTGTAGGCGCCGTTCCGGCCGGCGCTCTCGAACGTGTTGCGGATTTCGCCGGAATCGCGCAGCGGCTGGATCAGTTTTTCGATCTTCTCAATCTGCTGCGTCGTGTAGTCGAGGCTGACGCCTTGCGGCGCGTCGATGCGCATGAGCACGACGGCACGGTCCTCGGTCGGCGTCAGTTCCTGGCGGATCGTGCCAAACAGCGTGAAGGCGGTTGCTGCAAACAGTAGCGCGACCAGAAGCACGATCCACGGCGCGTCGAGGCAGATGCGCAGGCAGCGCCGGTATAGCGTGTTCAGCGCGCCGCCGATGCGGGCGCCGATGCCGCTGCCGCCTTCGTGGTGAAGCGGCGCGGACGACAGCATGCGTGAGGCAAGCATCGGACAAAGCGTCAGCGCCACGACGGCGGACAGAAGCACCGATATAGCGAGCACGAAGCCGAATTCGCGGAACAGGCCGCCGGTCTGCCCGGGCAGGAAGGAGATCGGCACGAAGACGGCGACCAGCGTCAGCGTCGTCGCAATGACGGCGAAGAACACTTCCTGGGCGCCAAGCACGGCGGCGGCGCGTGGCCCCATGCCTTGGTTGCGTCGCCGCACGATATTTTCCAGAACGACGATGGCGTCGTCGACGACCAGGCCCGTCGCCAGCACCAGGGCGAGCAGCGTCAATATGTTGACCGAGAAGCCGGCGAGATAGATAGCGGCGATCGTCCCGATCATGGCGACCGGCATTGCGAGCCCCGGAATGAGCGTCGCGCGCCAGTCGAGGAGAAACACGTAGATGACGATCAGCACGATGGAGACGGACAGGCCGAGTGCGATCTCAACCTCATGCACCGCGCCGTTGACGAAGACCGCATCGTCGCTGGTGACCTTGATCGACATGCCCTGAGGCAGATCTGCCTGCAGTTTGTCGACGGCGGCCTTGACGCCGGTCGAAATATCCAGCGTGTTCGATTCCGCCTGGCGGATAATGCCGAGGCCGATGCCGGTCTTGCCGTTCGAACGCAATGTGGTCTGGCCGATGTCGGGGCCGAGCGTGACGGTGGCGACGTCGCGGATGCGGGTCGTGCCGCCGATGATGATGTTCTCGAACTCCTCCGGCGTGGTCACGTCCGCCGTCGTGCGCACGATGAGGTCCTGGTTGGTCGTGGTGATCGAGCCGGCCGGTGAGTCGAAAGCGACCGAGGCCAGCGCTGCCCTCAGGTCGGCGACGGTGAAGCCCAGGCTGGCGAGCTTGTTCTGGTCGACATCGATGCGAAAGATCTTGTCGCGGTCGCCATAGACCTGGACGTCGGCTACGCCGGGCACGGCAGCAAGCTCGTCCTCGATCTGGTCCTGGACCAGCACGGTCATGTCCTGCACCGACATGGTGTCGGAGGTGACAGCCAGCCGCATCACCGGCTCGGAATTGGCATCGGCCTTGACGCGGTCGACGGTCTCGGCCGCCGCGCCTTCAAAAGTCGTGTTGACGGTGACGACGGCGCGATCGACATCCGGCAGTTCGCGAATTTCGACGCCGTAGAAGGCAGCAAGGCCGGCGACCGCGATCAGCGTGTTCAAGACGAAGGCCATCACCGACCTGCGGATGAATAGCGCGGTAACGCCTGTATCGCTGGCGGCGTTGTTGGAAGCGGTCATCAGCCGTCGGCGTCCGCGGCGCGCTGCTCTTCGCCGGCGATGGCGACCTCGCCGCCTTCGCTGACGCTCTGGGTGCCCTCGGTCACCACCATGTCGCCGCTGACGATCGGGGCGTCGATCAGCACGGTTTCGGTGTTGCGCTGGATGATGCGCACGGCCACCCGCTTGGCTTTGCCGTCCGCGATCGCCCAGACATAAGCACCGTCCGAGCCCCACTGGATCGCCAGCGGACTGACGGCTGGATAGCTGTCGCCGGGGAACTTCATGGCGATCCGGAAGGACATGCCGGCACGCAGCGAATCGGCCGGATTGGCGATCTTTGCCTTGACCAGAAGGGTGCGGCTGGCTTCGTCGATGTGGTTGTCGATGGCGGCAACCGTTCCGGTATAGGCTTTGTTGGGATTGGCGATCGGCGTCGCCGACAATTGCGCGCCGACCTTGACGGCGGCGGCGAAGCGCTCCGGCACCCAGAATTCGACCAGTATGCTGGAGCGGTCGTCGAGGGTGGCGACCGCCGACTGGCTGGTCACATAATTGCCGGCTGATATCGGCAGGATGCCGACGACGCCGGCGATCGGCGCGACGATCGAGCGGCGTTGCAGGGCCAGCTCCGCATCGCGAAGCGCCAGCTTGGCATTGGCCAGAACCACTTCAGCATCGGCAACGGCGACCGCTGTAGCGGCGTTGGAAGCGCGCAGCGATTTGACCCGGACGAGCTTGGCCTGCGCGTCCTGCAAAGCAACCTTGGCGCGGTCCTGTGCGATCACCTCGGTGTCGGAATCGAGGGTGGCAATGACCTGCCCCTTTTCGACATGGGCGCCGGACTCGACCACGAATTCAACGAGGCGGCCGGAACTGTAGGGATTTACCGTCACTGAGGCGTTGGCGCGGCCGGTGCCGATTGCCTGCAGACGATCGTTGATAATGGCCGCGGCCGCCGGCAATGCGACGATAGTCACCCGCTGGCCGGCGGCGTTGCCGCTGCCTGCTTGCCTGGCCTTATCGATGGCGCCCGTTGGCGGCGTTGCGGCATAAGCCCAGTCGATACCCCAGCGCGCCAGCACATCCGGCGCGCCTGGAAAAAAGCGAACCCAGGCGGCCGCGGCCGCGACCAGGATCACAAGTGCAAAAACGATCTGTTTCCAGGTGGCCATCGGCGCTCCGGTTGGCAAATATACCGTCTACGGTTCCCAAGGTGAAGTAGACGCGACGGCACACTCCGACACGCAGGATGACTCGTCGATATCAAAGCTTTATGGCAATTCTCCCACTCGCTTGCACATTAAATCGCTGTAACGTTGATAAGCGCTACGCTTGGGTCAAACCGGATCAGCCGGCCGCCGCCAATGGGGGTGGTGGGTCAGTTTAACGCCCGCCGGCGGAAGATGCGCTTGGTGCGCAGGATCGGCTTCAGATGTGGCTCCCTTGGCTATCAATCCTCTTCAAGTCGAGCCGCGGAATGAGAAAGTCCAAGAATGCTTTAACCTTTGGGGGCTGAACGCCGCCTCCTGGCCGGATCGCATAGAGGGTCGGTTCGGGCCCTGCCCACTAGGGCAGGACACGGACCAGTCTTCCAGCGGCAACGTCCGACTTGACGCGCACATGGTTGGTCATGAACAGGCCAACTCCCTCCAGCAGGAATCCGTGAAGAGCCTCTGGATCGCTGGCGACGGCCACTGCTCGCGCCGCCATGCAGATCCGCCGGAACCGTCGGGCTCCAGTCCCCGTTTGCCGTGAATACTCCTTGCAGACCGGACACAGGGCGCTTGATCCTTGAAGTTTCCCGCTTTGTTCCCATATAAGCTGACAGGATCGGAGACGGTTCCGCCGCATGGGGACAGACCGGCTCGTGGCCTTACGCGGCTAACAGTTCTTCGCAAAAAAGATTTGAAATGGTTGTTGACAGTTTGGACGGGCGCCGACTATATACGCCTCACCAACG
>NZ_SUEO01000159.1 GCF_004962925.1 Mesorhizobium sp.
ATGCGGAAGGCGCTGATCATGCCGGCCAGACCCGCCAGCACGGAGGTCAGGATGAACAGCCAGATCTTGACCGCATCGGCCGGCACGCCGCGCGCCACCGCCGCGTTCCGGTTGGAGCCGATGGCGCTGATCCAGTTGCCGAGCTTGGCGTAGTGCAGCACGTAGATGGCCAGCAGCGACAGGCCGACGAACCACCACAGCGAGGTGTAGAACCGGAACGAGCCGATGTTGAAGCTGCCAGCGAGAAGCGTCACGAAAAAGCCGGGCTGGTCCCAGGATTTCAGCGGAAAGCCTTGCGTGATGTAGAGCGCAGCCCCTCGCACGACGAGCAGCATCGACAGCGTCACCAGGAAGGAGGAAATGCCGATCTTGGTGACGATCAATCCATTGATCGCGCCGATCGCCACGCACAGCAACAGCCCCGCAAGCAGCGCCACGCCGATGTCAACCTGGCCGCTCTGCACCAGCAGCATGACCACGACCGGCGCCAGACCGAACACGGCGCCGACCGAAAGGTCGAACTCGCCCGCCGTCAGAAGCAGCGTCATGCCGAGCGCGATGATGCCGAGCTCGGGCAGGAACGCCATCATGTTGGAGATGTTGAGCGGCGACAGGAAGTTGGCGTCGGCGATAGCGAACACCGCCAACAGCACGACGAGGATGACGAGCGAGGAGAATTGCGGCGAGCGGATCAGGCTCGACCTGCGCTTGGCGCCCGGCATTTCCTCTTCTGCGGCAATTGTCATGACGGTTTGAACCATATCGTGGAGCGACGCCCGCCGCCTGCGCGGCGGACCTCAATTTCCATCACTTGTTGTAGAGTTTCAGGATCGGCTCGACGCTGGTGGCGTCGTAGAGGCTGAAGGTGTGAATGTCGTAGCCGATCGGTTCACCCGAGGCGGCAAGCCCCAGCAGCGCGACTGGCATGAAGCCCTGCGCCGACGGGAACTGCCAGGCGGCCGCGTTGACGAAGCCGGCCTTGACGGCTTCCGCGGTTTCCCTGGAATTGCCCCAGCCGACGACCGGGATCTTGCCGGCCGGCACGCCGGCGCCGTCGAACACCCGCTTGATGCTGGCCGCGACGGAATCGCCGAGCGCGATGATTGCCGGCGGATTGTTGGCCACCATATAGTCGGTCATCTTGGCGATGATGCCGGCCGGATCGGTGCCGCAATCGACCACGTCATATTTAATGCCGAGCGGATCGAAGACGCTGGCGATACCCTCTGTCTCGAGCTGCTGGTAGCTGGCGCCAGGCACTTCCACCGGCAGGAACACCTTGTCGCCCTGCTTCACCATCTTGTGGTCGACCAGATACTTGGCCCAGATGGCACCGGCTTCCTTGAGGTCGGCGCCGACATAGGCCTGCCGCCCGGTTGCCGGATCATCGGTGTTGAAGAACACGATCGGGATGCCGGCGGCCTTCGCCGCCTTCACCTCTTCCGTCCACAGCCCGGGCTGCGCCGAGGTGGTGCCGATACCGTCGGGCTTGGCGGCAAGTGCTGAGTTGAAGGCTTCTTTCTGCGCCGCCATGTCGCCGCCGCTGAAGGAGATCTTGCAGGTCACCTTGAGCTGATCGCAGGCCTTGGTGGCGCCGGCATTCCAGTCGAGCCAGAACGCATCCGACGGGCCGCCATGCGACAGGAGATAGAACGTCTTCTGGCCGTCCTGCGCCTGGGAGCTGAATGCGAGGCCGGCGAGTACCGTCGCGGCCGCCGCCAGTTTCAATCCGAATTTCAACATTTCGCTTCCTCCATTGTTGGTTCCTCCCGGCCGACTGCGCCGCCGCATAGCGGCGACGCAGGACCGCAGTCAGAGGCCGTTGGCGCGGAACTTGCCGTCGAGGAATTTCTTGGCCCGCGGCACGTCGTCTTCCGAGAGATGCTCGATAATGACCGGGATGTTCGGGTGCTTTTCGGCAAGCCGCTGCAGATAGAGGTCGTAGTTGAGGGAACCGAGGCCGGGCGCCGGCAGCTCGATCTCGCCGACACCACGGAAAGTGTGGCTCTCCAGCGCGTCCTCGTCGCCGATATCAGCATGCTTCTCCGACTTGTCGCCGCCCGATCGCTTGACGTCCTTGGCGTGTGCGATCTTGATCTTGTCGGTCAGCGTGTCGAACACCTGGTTCAGGATCTGGTCCATCCTGTCGATGTTATGGGTCTCGAAATAGTTGGTCGGATCCATCAACAGGCCGAGGCCGGGATGGTCGACCTGCGCGAACATCTTCACCGTCTCCTCGACCGAGCCGACGACATTGTTGACATAGGTTTCGAGCAGGAAGACCGCCCCGTGGTCATAGGCGGTCTGGGCAAGGTCTGATATGACCTTGCGGCATTCCTCGAAGCCTTCCTCGGTCTTGTTCTTGGGATGGTGCACCCAATCGGACTCGGTGTTGTAGGTGCCGGTTTCCGAGATCACGTAAGGTGAGCCAAAATCGCGGGCACTGCGGATGATCTCCTTGAGATAGCCGACGCGCTTCTCGCGCTCCGCTCTGTCCGGATGGATGATGTTGGTGTAGCCCGACACGCAGCACACCGGCAGATTGTGGTCGCGGAAGGTGTCGCGAACAGTCCTGGCCTTGTCCTTGGTGATCTGCCCGGCCGACAGGTCAACATCCTTGAAGTGCAGGTCGAGCTGCACCGTGTTGAAATCGAGCGCGCGGATCTTCTGCGCGGTTTCCTTGAGGCTGTACGGGAAATAGCCCGTGAAAATACCTGCCTGCATCATGATATGAAGTCCTCCCTGTAAGTGATTCAGCTGATTGAGTTTGTCGAGATTTCGGAAAGCTTGACCGTGCGACCTTCGTCGATCGAGCGGTAGCCGGCTTCGATCAGCGCCATGGTCTTAACGTTGTCGGCGACGGATAGCGCCGGCGGCTCACCCGTCTTCACCGCGTGCTGGAGCTGCTCCATCACGCCGATGAAGGCGTGCGGGAACCACATCGTGTCCCAGCTGGGTGTCACCCATTCGCCGCCGGTGGTCTCGGTCGAGGCATAGGTCAGCGTCGAGGCAGAGCCTGTCGGCCAGCCGATCGTGCCCTTGGCGACGCCCTTGGTGCCATCGACGCGCCAGTTGATGTGCTGGTCGTCCTTGTAGCCCTCCTGACGCGGGCCGGACCAGACATCCTCCAGCGACACGGCAAGCGCACCTGACGGGAACCGCATCGTCGACACGGTGATGCCGTCGGAATGATCGAACTTCGTACGCGGATCCTTACGGGTCAGCGTCGTGATCTCGTCGGGATCACCGAACAGGAAGCGCAGCACGTCGAGATGATGCACGCTCATATTGGCGAGCGTCAGCCGGTCGTAGTCCTCGAGAAAGCTCTGCCAGTGCGGGATCGCATGCATGTCGATCTGCGCGAAGACGATGTCGCCGAGCGCGCCGCTGTCCATGATCTGCTTCAGCACGCGCATCGACTGGTCGTAGCGCATGTTCTGGTTGACCGAGAGGATCTTGCCGGCCTTGGCCGCCTCGTCGCGCAGCTCGATCGCATCCTTGAGCGACAGCGCCAGCGGCTTCTGCGCCAGGATCGCCTTGATGTGCTTCTGCTTCAGCGCATGACGGATCAGCGCCGGCTGCTGGTCCGGCGGAAAGGCAAGGTCGATGATCTCGACATTTTCGTCCTCGATCAATTGTTCCGGCGTGTCGTGGACGGTCGGGATCTCCCAGCGCCTGGCGACCTTCTCGGCACTGGCCTTAGTCCGCGAAGCGATCGCCACCACCGGAAAGCCGGCTTCCTTGTAAGCGGCAAGATGGCATTCGGCCATGATCATGCCGGCGCCGACGCAGCCGATTTTGTACTCTCTGGTGCGGACCTTCACGTCCGGCTCGAAGTCGTTGCTTGCCACAGGTTCCTCCCGAAGCTCGTTTCTTAAAACCGCTGTCATCGTGGCAGCGCTCCGCCGCTTTGGCCGAAATAATGCACTCTGGCCGGCTCACAGGATATCGCCACCATGGCGTCCGGCCTGATGTCAGGCTGGCCGCGCAGCAGCGCCCTGAGGCGCGCCTGCCCGGCAGCGAGCGTCACCACGGTGTAGCCGCCGAGCGGCTCGACCTCGAACACGCGCGCCGGGCGGCCCGCGCGCCCATCCGATACTTCCCCATCCAGCCATGGCCGGACCTTGATATCTTCCGGCCTGAGCCCAATCTCGACGGCGTCGGCCGGAGCAGCCTTGTCCGCGATACGGATCGCGCCTTCGGCCGCCTCGACGCAGCCCTCGCCGCGCACCGATTTCAAGATATTCATCATCGGCGAGCCGAGCAGCCGCGCCACATAGGTGCTGGCCGGGCGATCATAAATCTCGGCCGGCGCGCCGATCTGCCTGATCTTGCCGTTCTCCAGGATGGCGATGCGGTCGGCGACCGACATCGCCTCTTCCTGGTCGTGCGTCACATAGATCAGCGTCTTGCCGAGTTCGCGCTGGATGCGCTTCAGCTCGACGCGCGTCTCCTCGCGCAGCCTTGCATCGAGCGCCGAGATTGGATCGTCCATCAGATAGGCAGCGGGATCACGCACCAGCGCCCGTGCGATCGCCACGCGCTGCCGCTCGCCGCCTGAAAGCTGCGCCGGCGGCTTATGCAGAATGTGGCCGATATGCAGCTTGGCCGCGACGTCGGCAACACGCTTCTCGATCTCGGCCTCGGCGACCCGGCGTTCGACGAGGGGAAAGCGGACATTGTCGCGCGCGCTCATATGCGGGAACAGCGCCAGGTTCTGGAACACCATGGCAACATCGCGCTCGGCCGGCGATACGGTGTTGACGGGCCTGCCGCCGATCAGGATCTCGCCGGCGTCAGGTGTTTCCAGTCCGAGCACCAGACGCAATATTGTCGACTTGCCCGAAAGCGGCGGGCCGAAGAAGCAGAAGAACTCATTGTCGTCGACAGTGAACGAAGCGTCGTCGACGGCGAGCGTGTTGCCGTAGCGTTTCGTCACATTGCGGAAGACGATATCGGCCATGGTCTCAACCCGCTCTCAAGGCAAGGCCGGTGGCGGCGTCGAAGACGCGCACCGACTGCACGGCCGGCGCGACGACCGCTGTCTGCCCGATCGCCAGCCCGACATCATTGTCGAACACCGCTTTCACCGCGGTCTCGCCCTGGCCGAGATGGACGATGGTGCGCGCGCCGATGCGCTCGACGAAAGTCACCGGCAAGGAGAGACCTTGGCCGCCTTCAACCAACGTCGCCTGTTCCGGCCGGAAGCCGTAGAGCACATCGCCCTGCGCGCTCCGCACCGCGGCGGTGATGGCGGCCGGCAACGGCGGCGTGACACCGAGCGGCCCGAGGTCGATGACCAAGCCACGGTCGCTTTCCGCCGGCCTGCCCCTGAGCAGGTTCATGCCCGGCGCACCGATGAAGCGGGCGACGAAGACATTGGCCGGATTGTTGTAGACCTCGAGCGGGCTGCCGACCTGCTGCAGCACGCCATGGTCCATCACCGCGATGCGGTCGGCCATGGTCATCGCTTCGAGCTGGTCATGGGTGACATAGACCATGGTCTGACGGAACTGCCGCTGCAGCTGCTTCAGTTCGGTGCGCATGATGGCCCGGAAGGCGGCGTCGACATTGGACAGCGGCTCGTCCAGCAAGAAGATCGCCGGCTCCATGATCGCCGAACGGCCGATCGCAACGCGCTGCAATATGTTGACCGACAGTCGGTCGGCCTTGCGGCCGAGCAGCGACGTCAGCTGCAGCATCTCGGCAATGGCGCCGACGCGGCGGTCGATCTCAGGTTTCGCGGCGCCCCGCATCTTCGGCCCGTAGGCGAGGTTCTGGCGCACTGTCATATGGGTGAAGATCGCGTAGTTCTGAAAGACGAAGCCGACCCCGCGGCGTCCCATCGGCACACCGGCCATGTCGCGCTCACCGAACAGGATTTTGCCGCCCGTCGGCTCTTCCATGCCGGCGATCATGTTCATCGTCGTCGACTTGCCGCAGCCCGACGGGCCCAGCAGCGCCATGAACTCGCCGTCGGCAATGGCAAGATCCATCGTCTTCAAGGCGGTAAAGTCGCCGAACTTCTTGACCAGGTGCTGCAGATGGATCGCGCTCATGCCGGCACCTCGCGTGCCCGGGCCATACGCTTCATGGCAAAGACCGCGGCGATGGACAGCACGATCAGGATGGCCAGCGCGATCGCCGCGACATAGCCCCAGATCAGGTCCTGGGTGGTGAGCTTGTAGATGTAGACGGAGATGGTCTCGGTGGCGACGCCGGGACCGCCGCCGGTCATGATGTAGAGCGTGTCGAAGATCTTGAAGTTCTCGATCACCCTGATCGCCAGCGCGATGATGATGATCGTCTTCATCTTCGGCAGCACGATGGTGACGAAGCGCTGCCAGGAATTGGCGCCAAGCAGCGTCGCCGCCTTGATCTGGTCCTCGGGCACGCCGACCAGGCCCGCAAGCAGGATGAGGAACATCAGCGGCGTCCACTGCCAGATGTCGGCGACCATGACGGCGATGAGCGCTAGCGTCGGGTCCGAAAGCCAGGCGATGGTGACGGGGAAGCTTGATATCGACGACAGGATGTCGTTGACCGGTCCACCGGACTGGAACAGCATGAAGAACATGTAACCGGCCACCGCCGGCACCACCATCATCGGCATCAGCAGGATCGAGTAGAAGATCCGCTTGCCCGGAAACTCGTCGGCAAACAGCGTCGCCAGCGCCAGTCCGAGCAGAAACTCGACGGGCACGCAGACAATCATGACGATGGCCGTGCGCTTCAGCGCGCTCCAGAAGCGCGCGTCGACGGCAAGGTCGGTGTAATTGGCGAAATTGTTCCACATCGACCAGGCATTCCACCAACCGGTGCCCGAAAGCGGCGACCAGTCGGTCAGGCTGATGTAGAGCTGCATGAGCAGCGGGAAGACGGCGATAAACAGCACCAGGATCTGCGCCGGCAGCGTCAGCCGGAAGCCAAGCTTTGCCCCTTCGTCCCGCAAGGTCGGCTTTGCCTGGACGGCCTCCATCACGTCCTCCGAAATCGTCGCAGTCACCGTGCTCATTGCTTGAGCGCCCCGAAGGTCAGCCCGCGCACCAGATGACGCTGGATGGCGATGCCCATGATCACAGGCGGCACCGCCGCGATCAGGCCGAGCGCTGCCTTGGCGCCGTAGAGCTGTCCGGTCATCGAAGAGGACAAGGACGCCATGTAGACCGGGATCGTCACCCATTCGCGCGTCGTCAAAAGCAGCGCGATCAGATAGTCCGACCAGTTGAGGATGAAGACGAAGAGCGCCGCACTTGCCAGCGGCGCACGCATCATCGGCAGCGTGATCCGAGTAAAGACGCGCAGCCGCGAGCAGCCCTCGACCAGCGCTGCTTCCTCGATCTCGCGCGGCATGTCGTCGAAGAAGGTCTTCATCAGCCAGAAGGCGAAAGGCAGTGTGACGATGCCATAGATCAGCGACAGTCCCCACCAGCTGTCGGTGAAGTTGAGGAAGGCCCACATGATCATGACCGGGGTCATGACCGCCATGGGCGGAAACAGGCGAAGCTGGATCAGCGCCAGCGGCAGGTTCTGACCCGAGCCGAAGCGAGACAGCCCGTAGGCCGCCGCGGTGCCTGCAGACATCGCGATCGCCGTGCCGAACGTGGCCGACAGCAGCGACGACAGGATCGGCTTCAGCGCGGTGCGGTCGAGCGCGACGATCAGATTGTTGGTCGATTCACCGAAGACGAAGCGGAAATTGCTGAGCGTCGGCTTCTTCGGCCACCAGGTCAGGTCGGCACCGGTCGCCGACCATTCGGCGATCGGCTTGAAGGCCATCGACACCATCCACAGGATCGGCACCAGCGTCACCGCTATTGCCGCAAGGATCGCGGCATAGCGGAATATCTCGAAGGGAATTGAACGCTTCATCTTGCAGCTTTGCTGGTACCATCGTTTGCGGAGGGGAAGAGCAAACTCCTCCCCTCCCTCGGCGCGATCCTGGGAGGATCAGCTGATCGGATCGAGAACTGTGGGCCAGGCCTCCTTGTTGGTCTTGATGGCTTCGAGAAGCTTCTCCTCGCCGGTGCGGCGCGCGATCTTCTTCCACTCGGCCTCGGTGTCGGCCATCGCCTGCTCGGCAGTCTTTGCCTTGGTCAGCGCGGCGACGAGGTTCTCGTCCAGCGCATTGTGGAAGGCGGTGGCGCCGGGATAGTTGATACTCGGCACGGTGCGGGCGACCGTCTCGCGCACCACATCCATGTGGTAGGCGTGGTAGGTCTGGCGGACCAGCGGGTCGGAGAAATCCGACAGCCGGAACGGATCGAAATAGCCGCCGGGATTGGCGGTCATCCAGGCATAGATGCGGCTCGATCCGAGCCATTGCAGGAACAGGTAGCAGGCCTCCGGATGCTTGGCCTGCGAGGAGACCGAAGCCGACAGATTGAGCCACAGCACCGAACGACTGATCAGCTTGCCGTCGATCTCGCGGCCGGGCGGCAGCATCGAACCGATTTTGCCGGTGACAGCTGAATCCTTGTTGCCGGCATTGTCGAGGAATTTCGGCAGGTTGGAGAAAGCGCAGGTCATGGCGGCACCGCCCTTGGCGAAATTGCCGTACTGCTCGGGCCAGCCCCATGAGATCGCATCCGGCGAATGATGGACCAGCGATGCAATGTATTCGTTGGTCGCCGCGATGCCTTGCTCCGAATTGATCAGCGGCTTGCCTGCATCGTCGAACAGGAACTGATTGGGCGAAGCCATTGAAACATAACGCTGATACCAATTGGTGTAGCCCCAGCCCTGGTTGCGCAGATCGGTCGAGCCGAACAGGCCCTTGTCCGGGCGCTGGAAGAAGGCCGCGATCTCGTCATGCTGCTTCCAGGTCTTCGGCGGCGCCAGCTCGTAGCCGTGCTTGTCGGAGAAGACTTTCTTCTCGGCCGCATCGCCGAACAGATCGGTGCGGTAGACCCAGGTCTGGAAATCGCCGTCCAGCGACACGCCATAGGTCGAGCCGCGATACTGGTTGAGCAGCGAGACGCCCTTGGCGCCGTTGACATAGCCGCGCTCGGGGTCGTCCCATTCGGGCTTATGCTGGGCAACAAAGTCGTCGAGCTTCAGGATGCCGCCGGTTTCGGCTAGGTCGCCGAGGCGGTTCCATTCGACCGCGTAGATGTCATAGGCCCCACCTTTGGTGGAGATGTCCTGCATCGTCTTGGTGAATTCCTGGCCATTCGGCACGCCGACGATTTCGAGCGGGATGCCGGTTTCCTTTTCCCACAGATCCTTGATCGACGGCGCGCCGGCTGGAAACGGCTGCGTCAGCTGGCCGATCGAGCCGTCGGACAGGCCGAGCACTATCTTGGCCGGCGCCTTGCCGGCGCCCTTCATCGCCTTGGCCGCCTCGATGGCGCGCCCTTCCGGCGTGTCGGGACCGTATTGATAGCGCTCCGAGCCATCGAAGCCCGTCGGGCCGCCGATCATGCCCGGCGCCAGCGCATCGGCCGCATAGGCACGGCCTGGACGGATGAATTGCGGGGCAATACCTGCCGCAGCCACAAACACGGCCGCCTTTCCACCGGACGCCAGCAAACGGCGCCGCGACATGCGGATTAAATTCGACATTGGAAATCCTCCCTCGGGGCCTTGTTCCTCCATGGCCCTCGTGATGGATATTGACGGCACTGGGGTAAGGCTGTCAACATCATAAATAATCAAAGCACGTCATAACATCGCAGTCGAGGAGGAAAAATGCATTTAGCTGAGATCGCCATACTGCATCCGATGCTTGCATTTGAGGGAATCATGCACCACGCCAGCAAGTTGTGGTTCGCTCAGGCGATTTGGTGTAGCGCGCCGGCTTGCGCATCGGCTAAGGCCGGATACATCATTTCCCATCAGAATCGCGGATGGCGATGAAGTTGTCGTCCGGCATCCGTCCGTTAAATCCGCGATTTTGATGCGCCCGTAGCGCCTAGCATGAGGTGATCGACTGTGCGGTCCACGCTGACAGACATAGCCCGGGAAGCCGGTGTTTCAGCCGCCACGGTCGACCGTGTGCTCAACAACCGCGCCGGGGTCAGGGCGCGCACACGCGAAGTCGTGCTCGAAACGGCGCAGCGGCTAGGCTACATCGCCGAAAATTCGAACAGTCCGAACCCCCGTACGGCGCGGCCCGACGATGTCATGCGGCTCGACTTCGCACTGCCCGCCGGCACCAATTCCTTCATCAAGATGCTGCACCGGCATATCGAGGCGCAAGCGCAGTCGCGACCGGACCTCGATGTGCGCGTCGCCACGATCGAAGGCTTCAATCCCGACCGGCTCGCCCGCCTGCTGCAGGACTTGCACGGCCAGACGCAAGGCGTCGGTGTCATCGCACTCGACCATCCGACCGTCCGCGAGGCGATCCGCTCGCTGTCGGCCAGCGGCGTCAAAGTCGTCACTATCGCGTCCGACATCCTGCACGTGCCGAGGGTTGCCTATATTGGCATCGACAATCGTGCAGCCGGCCGGCTGGCCGGCTATCTGCTCAACCGTTTCATGGGCACCGATCGTCCGGGCAAGGTTGCGCTGTTCGCCGGCTCGCTCTCCTATCGCGGCCACGAGGAGCGCGAGATGGGGTTCCGCCACATCCTGACCGAAGAATCGCCCAACCTGCAGATCGTCGAAATGCGCGAGATGCTCGACGACCGGGAAAAGGCCTATTCGGAGGCTTCCGCTCTGCTGGACCGGCATCCGGATCTGGCCGCGATCTACAATGTCGGCGCCGGCAACACCGGCATCGCCAGGGCGCTGAAGGAGCGCGGGCGCGCGCTATCGACCGTGTTTCTCGGCCACGAGGTGACGGAAGGCACCAAGGAGCTGCTGCTCGACGGCACGCTCGACGCGGTTATCGACCAGAACCCGCGCGTCGAGGCCCGCGAAGCACTGAACACCTTGACCCATGCGGTCAGGGGCTTGCCCTACGAACTGCACCAGCCGCGGCTGCAGGTGATCTTCAGGGAAAGCATCCCGGAGATCTGAACGAGCTCTCCGGGACGAAACAGGGCCATGCCGACGGGCACGACCCTCATGCCGCGAAACTCTATTGGACGGCGGCGACTTCCGTATAAGCGCCATCGACAAAGCTCTTGTCGACCCATTTGCCATAATCGACCGAGCCCTCCAAAAGCCCGGCGCCGGCCATGAACTTCTCCTCGCCTTTGAGCGCTGCGATCGCATCGTCGGTGAGCTTCGGATCCTGGTAGAACAGGCCCTGGCTGTAGGTCTTACGCACGGATTTCTCCGACGATTTGGTCGCCTCGACGAAGGTCTTGATCGTCTCGTCGGGATGCGCATCGGCCCAGCGCGAAATCTCGATATCGACCTTCAGCAGCCGCTTGACGAGATCGGCGTATTTCGCTGCGAAGGCACCGTTGACCGAGATGACGTTCGGCACGTTCCATTCCGGATGCGTGCTGGTGTCGTAGAGCACGCGGGCCTCGCCGGTGTCGACCAGCTTGGCCGCCGTCGAGTCGGTCTCGACGATGGCATCGATGTCACCGCGCAGCAGCGCCGGCCCTGACGCCTCGAAGGGCAGGTTCAGCCCTTCGACGTCGCTGGTCGTCAGGCCGACGCTGTTCAGCGCCTTGCTGAAATTCGAATGGCGCACCGTGCCGGTGAGATAGGCGACCTTCTTGCCTCTCAGATCCTGCAGCGTCTTCAGCGGCGAGTCGGGCTTGACGATGATGGAGGAGCCGCCTGCCTTCACATAGCTCGATACGCCGATGAGCTTGACGTCGGCCCCTGAGGCGGCGACGCGCAGCGCTGGATTGTTGCCGGTATAGGTGACCTCGATCGCCCCGGTCGCCAGCGCTGTCGTCGCCTCGGAGCCGCCATTGAACGTCACCAATTCGACCTTGATGCCATCCTTGGCGAATTCCTTTTCCCACCAGCCGTCCTGCTGGGCGAGGATGAATTTAAGATGGCCCGGCGCGGTGCTGCCGATGCGGATGACCTCGGGTTTGTCCTGCGCGAAGCCAGGCGCGACAAAGATAGAGGCGCCGACGAGGCCGACGGCCGCGGTTATGGCACCCTGCAAGAGCAATCGGCGTAATGCACTGAAAGATATCCTGGACATCTGAAATCCCTTCCTGATTGGCACGAATTGGTTGTTGTTTAAATCAGCGAGGCTTCCGACTGGCCTTTCCAGGCGGTTGCCCAGCGCTCGAACCAGACGAGCAGGTAGTTGACGACAAGGCCGATGACGGTGAGCGTCAGGATGCCGGCATACATGTCAGCCGTTTCCATCATCAGTTGCGAGTTCTGGATGAGGAAGCCGAGGCCGGATTTGGCGGCCAGCATTTCGGCGCCGATCACCGCAAACAGCGAGGATTTCACGCCGAGCCGCGCACCGGCGACGATCGAGGGAACGCTGGCCGGCAGGATGATTTTCCTGAACATGTCGTAGTCGGACGTACCCATCGAGCGCGCCGCCTTGATCAGCAGTGGATCGACCGACTTGACGCCGCTGATCGTGTTGACGAGGAGGAAGAACACTGAGGAGTAGAAGGTGATCGCCACCTTCGATTCCTCGCCGATGCCGAGCAGAAGGATGAACACCGGCAGCAGCGCGAACTGCGAGGTGTTGCGCAGCGTCTGCACCAGCAGATCGGACACCTTCTCGAACAGCGAATAGCGCCCCATCAGCAGGCCAAGCGGGATGGCCACGATCACGCCGAGCGCGAAGCCAATGGCCGCGCGCTGCAAACTGATGCCGATATGCTCGACCAGCACGCCCGAGGTGAGCAGATCCCACCACGCGACCAGCACCTCGCTCAGCGGCGGGAAGAAGATGCGGTTCAGCCAGCCGAGCCGTGGCGCGATTTCCCAGGAGAGAAAAAACAGGCCAAGCAGCGGCAGGCCGTAGATGAACGTGCCGAAGCCGGCTCCTCTCCTGCGCTTGACGGCCGAGGTAGCGCTGCGGGCCTTGATTGCCGGGACCCTGGCGGCGGCCACCGCGTCACCGGCTCCGGCAAACGGATGAAAGCCGCCAGTGGGGCCGAACTTTTCGGTCAGATAGGCCATGCCAAAACTCCTCAGTGGCTGAACGCCGGCGACAGCGTCCAGTCTTTCTGCGCCTTGTTGACTTCGTCGCGCAGCACGTCCCAGACGCGGGCGCGGTGATTATTGAAGGCTGCGCTGGCGCGGATATCGCCGTCGCGCGGTCGCGGTAGATCTATGTCGATGATCTCCTTCACCATGCCCGGGCGTGCTGTCATGACGACCACCCTGTCGGCGAGGAATATCGCCTCGTCGATCGAATGGGTGACGAAGATCACCGTCGTCTTGATCTTGCCCCAGATCCTGAGCAGCTCACCCTGCAGGATCTCACGCGTCTGCTGGTCGAGCGCGGCGAAGGGCTCGTCCATCAGCAGCACTTCGGGATTGCTGGCCAGTGCACGCGCGATCGCCACGCGCTGCTGCATGCCGCCGGAAAGCTGGTTGGGGAACCGATCCTCAAAACCGGCGAGGCCAAACAGCGACAACAGATGTCGGGCCGTGGCGGTACGTTCCGATTTGGCGACGCCGCGCACCTCCAGCGCATATTCGATGTTGGCCAGCGCCGTTCGCCAGGGAAACAGCGCATATTGCTGGAAGACATAGCCGGTCTTGGGATCGGGCCTGGTGATCCGCCGGCCATCGAGCTGGACGCCACCGCTGGTCGCTTGCGTCAGCCCGCCGATGATGTCGAGCAGCACCGACTTGCCCGAGCCGCTCGGCCCGACCAGCGTGATGAACTCGCCCTTGCGTATGGCGAGGTCGACGCCGTCAGCACGGTGACGCGGTCGGTCGCTTCGCCGTCGACGGTGACGAACTGTCCCGGCTTGAGCTGGAAGGTCTTCCTGATGTCGTTGACGACGATGCGGTCCATGCCAGTCTCCGATCGCTTTATTGCGCCACGCGGATGCGGTGCGTCGGGTCGAACTCAGAGCCGCCGGCTTTGCCACGCTTCCAGCCGAGCGCGCGGGCATAACCGCCGAACAGATGACGCGCTTCGACTTCCGTCTCGCTGATGCCGGTCGGCCCTTCGGCGACCTCGGCCACGTAGAGCGCGTCGGTCGGGCAATAGATCTCGCAGAGGAAACAGGTCTGGCAGTCCTCCTGGCGTGCGATTACTGGCGCTCCATCCTTGATCGCGTCGAAGACGTTGGCCGGGCACACCTTGACGCAGATGTCGCATTCGATGCAGCGCGTGGCCGAGACGATCTCGATCATGAAGCCAGCTCCGCCAGCCGCCCGGGCGCTCCGGCAATACGGAAATCATCGACGCCGGTGATGACCAGCCGATGCGCCAGGGACGGGTTCTTGCCCGGCAGATCGGTGCGCCGATGCATGCCCCGGCTCTCGCTGCGATGAAGTGCGGCAGCGACCGACCAGCGACCGGCGGCAGCGATCGACGCCGCCTCACGGGTACGGATCCGCTCCAGCCCCTCACCTTGCAGATGGTCGCGGACATCGCGCCACACGCTCTCCAGCCGCTCGCCGCTCTTTTCCAGGCCGGCGCCGGTGCGGAAGAAATTCTTGTCCAGCGGTGTCACCTCATTGCGCACGGCTTCGATCACCTCGCCGGCAGAAACATCGGCGCGCGGCGAAGCCGCCGGGCGCAGGCCGGCCTGGCCGAGCGGCCGGACCTCGCTGCGGAACGCCTTGCCTCCGCGTCGCCTGGCATGGGTCGAGGCACCCTTGCCGGCCCACCAGCCGCTGGCCAGCGCCCAGGACGAATTGACGGCGCCGCCGCCCGAAACCGCGCCGGTCATGAGCTCGCGGCTGGCGGCGTCGCCGGCAGCGTACAGACCGGGCACGCCGGTGGCGCAATCGTCGGAGACAATGTCGATGCCGCCGGTGCCGCGCACCGTGCCTTCGGCGCGCAGCGTGACGCGGAACAGGTCGCTGAAGGGATCGATGCCGGCGCGGTCATGGGGCACGAAGCAGTTCGGCTGGCCCTGGCGCAGCCAGCCTTGTAGCGCCGGCTCGGCCTGGTCGAGCCGCGCATAGACCGGCCCGG
>NZ_SUEO01000015.1:0-35988 GCF_004962925.1 Mesorhizobium sp.
GGCGCATACTGGTCGAAAAGCAGCGCGATTTCGCCAAGGCGCCGCCGGGCGCTGTGCTCGACGGCCGCGACATCGGCACCGTCGTCTGCCCCGATGCCGACATAAAACTCTATGTGACGGCCAGCGCCGAGGTGCGGGCAGAGCGGCGGCTGGCCGAGATCGAGAGCATCGGCGGCACCGCCGATTTAACTGAGATTCTGTCCGATATCCTGCGCCGCGACGAGCGCGACATGGGTCGCGCCGACTCGCCGCTGAAGCCGGCCGCCGATGCGCACTTGCTCGACACGTCGGAAATGGCTATAGAAGCCGCGTTTCTTGCGGCCAAAGCGATCATCGACGACGTTCTGGCCAAGAGAAACAAAGCCTGAGCCGGGTTTTCCTCCCGTTGCCGATTGCCGACAGCGAAAAGATACCCATATCGGGCATGAACCAGCCTGCCAGCATTTTTCATGCGCCGGAATTGCCGCTTAGGCGGCCAAGGGCTTTTGCAGCCCGGAACGCCGGCAGGCCAACGCAACGCTAACCCACGGCGCCCGCCCCGCTTGAGATGCGGGGCACTCCAGGAGAAACTATGTCAGTTGCAAACCCCACTCGCGATGATTTCGCGAGCCTGCTCGAAGAATCTTTTTCCGCCGGTCATTCCGGCGAAGGCCAAGTCGTCAAGGGCACGATCACCGCGATCGAAAAGGACATGGCTATCATCGACGTCGGCCTCAAGGTCGAAGGCCGCGTGCCGCTGAAGGAATTCGGCGTCAAGGGCAAGGACACGACGCTCAAGGTCGGCGACACGGTCGAAGTCTATGTCGAGCGCATCGAGAACGCGCTTGGCGAAGCGATGCTTTCCCGTGAAAAGGCCCGCCGCGAAGAGAGCTGGGTCCGTCTCGAAGAGAAGTTCACCAAGGGCGAGCGCGTCGAAGGCGTCATCTTCAACCAGGTCAAGGGCGGCTTCACCGTCGATCTCGACGGCGCCGTGGCCTTCCTGCCGCGCAGCCAGGTCGACATTCGCCCGATCCGCGACGTGTCGCCTCTGATGCACAATCCGCAGCCTTTCGAGATCCTGAAGATGGATCGCCGCCGCGGCAACATCGTGGTGTCGCGCCGCACCGTGCTCGAGGAAAGCCGCGCCGAACAGCGTTCGGAAATCGTGCAGAACCTCGAAGAGGGCCAAGTGGTCGAAGGCGTCGTCAAGAACATCACCGACTATGGTGCGTTCGTCGACCTCGGCGGCATCGATGGCCTGCTGCATGTCACCGACATGGCATGGCGCCGCGTCAACCATCCGACCGAAATCCTCAACATCGGCCAGACGGTCAAGGTGCAGATCATCCGCATCAACCAGGAAACCCACCGCATCTCGCTCGGCATGAAGCAGCTCGAGAGCGATCCGTGGTCCGAGATCGGAACGAAATTCCCGATCGGCAAGAAGATCAAGGGCACCGTCACCAACATCACCGACTACGGCGCGTTCGTCGAGCTGGAGCCGGGCATCGAGGGCCTCATCCACGTTTCGGAAATGTCGTGGACGAAGAAGAACGTGCATCCCGGCAAGATCCTGTCGACGACGCAGGAAGTCGACGTGGTGGTGCTCGAGGTCGATCCGGCCAAGCGCCGCATCTCGCTCGGCCTCAAGCAGACGCTCGAGAATCCGTGGCAGGCTTTCGCCAGCAGCCATCCGGTCGGCAGCCAGGTCGAGGGAGAGGTCAAGAACAAGACCGAGTTCGGCCTGTTCATCGGTCTCGAAGGCGATGTCGACGGCATGGTCCATCTGTCCGACCTCGACTGGACCCGTCCGGGCGAGCAGGTGATCGAGGAGTACAATCGCGGCGACATGGTCAAGGCGCAGGTGCTCGACGTCGACATCGACAAGGAGCGCATCTCGCTCGGCATCAAGCAGCTGGCCAAGGACACGGCCGGCGAGGCGGCGACTTCAGGCGAACTGCGCAAGAACGCGGTCGTCACCTGCGAGGTTACCGGCGTCAAGGATGGCGGTCTGGAAGTGCGGCTGGTCGACAGCGGCATCGAGACCTTCATCAAGCGCTCCGACCTCAGCCGTGACCGCGACGAGCAGCGCCCCGAGCGCTTCACGGTCGGCCAGAAGGTCGACGCCCGCGTCATCGCCTTCGACAAGAAGACCCGCAAGCTGCAGGTCTCGATCAAGGCGCTGGAAATCGCCGAGGAGAAGGAAGCGGTCGCCCAATACGGCTCGACCGACTCCGGCGCTTCGCTGGGCGACATCCTGGGTGCCGCGCTGAAGAAGCAGGGCAGCTAACAACGCCTCTGCCGCGCCCCTTGCGCGCGGCCCGTGACGAAAAGACCCCGCCGGAGCGATCCGGCGGGGTTTTTCTTTGGCCCGTGCTGAAGCGCTCAGGCCCTGCCATAAAGCGGCACCAGCGTGCCGCTCATCGCCAGATTGGCCGGCGAAGCGAGATATGCAATGGCCTCCGCGGCCGCTTCGAGGCTGACCCATTTGCCGAAATCGGCGGCCGGCATGTCAGCCCGGGTGGCCGGCGTATCGAGGGTCGAGGGCGCGACCGCATTGACCAGGATGCCCTTGCCCTTGAGTTCTTCCGCCATCGCCACCGTCATTGCCGCGACCGCCGCCTTGCTGGCGGCATAGGCGACCATGCCGGAACCGCGCCGCAGGTCGAGCCCGGCGCGCGCCGTGACATTGACGATGCGGCCCGACACGGAAGATTCCAGCATCGAACGTATCGCCGCGCGGCAGCACAGGAAGGTGGTGCGGGCGTTGGTGTCCATCATTTCGGCAAAGGACGCGGGCTCGATCTTCTCGACCGGCGCGGCGGTGAAGCCGCCGGCCAGATGGATGGATGCCCACAAATCCGTAACGCTGGCGTAGAACGCATCGACCTTGGCGGGGTCGGCGAGATCGACATTGTGCGCCAGCCTGACGCGCTCATGGGCCGGGAAGGGGAAATGCGCAGGCGCAGCAGCATGGGCATTGGGCACATGGCAGACCGCGCCCTGCTCCAGCAGTTTGCCGACAACCGCGCCGCCAAGCGCTCCGGTGCCGCCGGTCACCACAACATGCCTGCCGTCCAGTGTTTCCGTCATCTTTGACCGCTCCAGTCATTCTTCTGCTTGCGCCGCGCCGGTGGCGAACGTCGCGCCTTTCGCGCCGTCACTCAACTGAAATTTCGTTGACGCTAAATCATCCGACGGAGGTCAAGCCGCCGGCCATCCCTCAATGATCGCGTCCCATAGCAGACGGTCGCCCGTCACCGGCCGCGGGTTCCTGTGGGTCAACTTGTGCAGCCAGAAACGATCGAAGACCGCGCGATGTGCGGCTTCGTCAAAAGGGTTGAAGAGCTGCCATTGCAGTTCGTGTGGCTGCTCCGCACTGATTTGCGGCATGCGCAGGAAATCGCGTCGAAGCCGCCGGTGCAAAAGCAGCGAGGCCTCGAAATGGTAGGGGAACATGAAGTACTCATGAAGGTCGTCATATTTCTTCCAATAGTCCGCCAGGCCGTGAAGCACCGTTTCGACCAGCGGGTGTCCTTTGTGGGCGTGCATGAACCAGGTCTCCACCAGCCTTGGATGGCGGGTCGTCTCCCGCAGGATGTAGAAATCCTCGCGCTCGATTTCGGGTGGAACAGGCTGCCGCAGCAGGATCGTGGCGTCGAGCCATGTTCCGCCATGCCGATGAAGCAGGCTCAAGCGAATGAAATTGGAGAAATGCTGCCGGCTCATTCGGGCGCGTTTGTCCCAGACGTGGCCGGGCAGTTCGATATGGTTCTCGATGGTCCTGTCGTAGAGCACGACGAGTTGGCGATCGCCCTTGTTGCGCTGCACGGAGCGCAAACATGCCTTGACGATCGGCGGCGCCTCGTCGGCGCCTTGCTCCCAAAACTGCCAGATCGGACCGAGGCTGACGGCGGGCGTGCTGGCGGAGCACCATTGTGAATGGTCGACAGCAATGTGGCGAGCCCACCAAAGGCTCTTGCGAGCATAGGTCATGCAAAGCTTCGCGGCACGTCTGCGCACAGGCCAGGGCAAGGCGGGTGAAGATGCGGCCCAGCGCGCCGGGGCGAGATAGGGAGATGTCAGCGGATCGCGGATCGGCTTAAATTCGCTGAAAATCATCCGATAGTCACGACTTTTCCCGCCACGGTCAGTCGATCGCGATTTCGATGACATACGGCAGTCCGGTCGCCCGTGCACGCTCGAGTGCGTCCGCCAGATGACCGATGCCGGCGAGCCGCTCGGCGGCAATGCCATAGGCCTCGGCCAGCTTGCAGAAATCAGGCGGCGCCGGCGATACGCCGACCGGCTCGACGCCGACATCGAGCATCGAGGTTTCGATTTCGCGATAGCCACGATTGTTCCAGACGACGAAGATCACCGGTGCCGCAGCATCGAGCGCGGCACCCAATTCCGGCAGCGTGAACTGGAAACCACCGTCGCCGGTAAGACAAACGACCGGAGCATCAGGCACGGCAAGGGCCGCACCGATCGCGGCCGGCGGACCATAGCCGAGCGCGCCGAAGCCCGTGGCGGCGTTGAACCAGCCGCCCGGGCGGTCGTGATCGTAATAGAGATTGGCGGCATAGACCGGCTGTGTCGAATCGCCGACGATGATCGAGCCTGGCAATGTATCGCGGATCACCTCGACGGCGCGCGTTTGCGCCTGGAGACCCGGGCTGATTTCGGCGAACGCGGCTTGCCTGGTCGCAGCGGCGCGCGCCTGACCGTCGCCCGATGGTTGGCCGGTGCCGATTTCGGCAAATAGCGCCTCGAGGGCTACGCCACAATCGGCCTGGATCGAAATCGTTGCCGGTCGGCGGGCAAGCTGGTCGGCGCCGACGTCGATGCGGATGAGATTGGTAGGCAGGACAAAGCCGTCATCGCCATATCCGTCATAGTCGGTCGGGCCGAACTCGGTGCCAGCGGCGATGACCAGGTCGGCGTCGGCAATCAGCGCACGCACCGCCTTCAGGCTGGGGCTGGCCGGCACGGTAAGCGAATGGCGGTGCAGCAGGCCGCGGGCATTGGCGGTCTGAACCACCGGTGCTCCCAGCCTTTCGGCGAGGCGCTTCAACGGCGCTTCGGCTCTCTTGGCGCCGCCGCCGGCAAGGATCAGCGGTCGGCGGGCAGCCGCGCAAAGTCTTGCTGCCTCTGCTATCGCCGCCGCATCCGGTTCGGGCGGCGCTACATTCGTCAGCAAAGCCGCGATGCCGTCGGCCGGCTTGACCATAATGTCGGTTGGGATCTCGATATGGACCGGACCGGGACGCGAGGATGAAAACAGGGCGAAGGCGCGGGCGAGCACGCCGGGCAGTTCGCCAGCCTCAGTGACACGGTGCGAGAACAGCGCGACCTTCTCCATCATACCGCGCTGGTCGGGCAGCTCGTGCAGATGGCCGAGACCCTTGCCCAGCGTCGGCGTGGCGTTGACCCCCGAGATCACCAGCATCGGGACCGAATCGGCACGGGCCTGGCCCATGGCGGTTATGGTGTTGGTCAGCCCCGGTCCGGTGATGACGAAAGCGACGCCTGGCCTGCCGCCGGCGCGCGCATAGCCATCGGCCATGAAGCCGGCGCCTTGCTCATGGCGCGGCGTGACGTGGCGGATCTTCGAGCGCGCCAGCCCGCGATAGAGTTCGACCGTATGCACACCCGGAATGCCGAAGACGGTGTCGACATCATGGGCTTCGAGCAAAGTGATCAGGGCTTCACCGACAGTCGTCATTGTCTGAGCACCGGACGTGTGAGGCAAGTCGGGCCGCCCTCGCAGGCGATGCACAGCGCGTCCGCCTCGAAGGTCGAAACCCTGCAACCGGCGGCCGCCATGGCCGCCGCCGTCTTCGGGAAGCCGGCGACGGCGATCACGTCGCGCGGTGCGGTCGGCAGCACATTGAGGCTGAGACCGTTGGAGGCGAAGAACTCCTCGGCGTCGCCCTCGACCAGGCGAATGCCGCGCGCCCGCAGCATTTGGTAGAAGGCAGCCGGCAAAAGCGGTGCATAGACCAGCGCCAGATCGTCGGCCAGCGGACTGATCACCGACATCAGATGCAAGCAGGCCTCCTCGCCGTGCCAGAGCGGCAGGTCGTAACCGTAGACCTGGATACCCTTGGGTGTGAGCAGGTTGGCGAGTTGCTGGATACCGTCCTGGTTGGTGCGCATGCCGCGGCCGACGGCCAGCGTCCGTGAATCCATCCAGACGCAATCGCCGCCCTCGACCTGTCCGGGATGCTCGATGCGGCCGAGGATAGGCACGCCCATGCGCCTGTAGGCCGCCTCGTGCAAGCCGGGCTCGGCCCGGCGCAGCGCCTTGCCCATGGCAAGGATGATAGCGCCGTGGTCGGTCATCAGCGACGGATCGTGGGTGAAGACGGAATCGGCAAGCCCGTCGTCGGCGTCGGTCAGCCATTCGATCTCGGCGCCGGATGCCGAAACCAGCGTCGTCAGCGCCTCATGCTGGGCGGCGGCTTTTTGCGGATCGAAGCCCGGACCATAGTGCCATTCCGACGCTTCGGCGCGGTGCATGGCGCTTGCGGCGGACCGCATCAGCACGCGCTGCAGGGGTCCGGCCATGGACTGCGACCCGTATGCTTTACCCACCAAGTACTCCTGAAACATCCTATCCAGCCAATAGCTATTCAGCGAGCCGTGATCAATGGTCCAAAAAGCATGGTTGACGGCGGCAAGCGGAACGGTCCATCTTGAGAATAAGAAGTCTGTCCAGTGATGGGTAATGAGTAAAACATTCCAGCAGCGACGGGTCCAGCCGCTTCGTGAGGCACCGAAAAGGTGATGGCGCAAGGCACGGCCCCCGCCCTGAAGCACACGGCGCAGAACAGCGCCGCCGAAGCCATCCATGTCGAGAACCTGCACAAGAAATTCGGCGAACTGCATGTGCTGAAGGGCGTTTCGCTGTCGGCGCGCGACGGCGAGGTCATCGCCATCATCGGCGGCAGCGGTTCGGGCAAGTCGACGCTGCTGCGCTGTATCAATTGCCTGGAGGGCCCGACCAGCGGCATCGTCCGCGTCAATGGCGAGGAGATCCGGATGAAGGCCGACAGCCACGGTCACACCGTTCCCGCCGACCGCAAGCAGATCGAGCGCATCCGCTCCAAGCTCGGCATGGTCTTCCAGAACTTCAATCTGTGGAGCCATATGACGCTGATCGAGAACGTCATCGAGGTTCCGGTGCATGTTCTTGGCGTCAAGCGCGACGTGGCTATCGCCGACGCCGAAAAGCTGCTCGCCCGCGTCGGCCTGGCCGAAAAGCGCGACGTCTATCCGGCCTATCTGTCGGGTGGCCAGCAGCAGCGCGCGGCCATCGCCCGGGCACTGGCCATCAATCCGCGCGTCATGCTGTTCGACGAGCCGACCTCAGCGCTCGACCCGGAACTGATCGGCGAGGTGCTGAAGGTGATCGGCGATCTGGCGCGCGAGGGCCGCACCATGGTGCTGGTCACCCATGAGATGAAGTTTGCCCGCGAGGTCGCGACGCATGTCGTCTATCTCTACAACGGGTTGGTCGAGGAAGAGGGCCCGCCGGAGCAGATCTTCGGCGCGCCCAAATCCGAAAGGCTGAAGCAATTCATTCGCAACATCGGTTAAGCCGAGGCGGATGGACAAACGGGAACAACAGCAAACTGGGAGTTATTGAAATGAAGACCGTCCTTAAGACTTTTGCCGCAGCGCTATTGCTCGGTGTGGCAGCGATGGGCGTCGCCAAGGCCGAGCCGGTCAAGATCGGTGTCGCCGCCGAACCTTATCCGCCATTCACCTCGCCGGATGCCTCGGGCAAATGGGTCGGCTGGGAGATCGAATTCATCGACGCGGTCTGCGCCGAGCAGAAGCTCGATTGCGTCATCACCCCCGTCGCCTGGGACGGCATCATCCCGGCGCTGACGACCAAGAAGATCGACGTTATCGCCAGCTCCATGTCGATCACCGACGAGCGCAAGAAGACGATCGACTTCTCCGACAAATATTACAACACGCCGACTGCCATCATCGGACCGAAGGACCAGAAGTTCGGCGCTTCCCCGGAAGATCTCAAGGGCAAGATCATCGGCGTGCAAGTCTCGACCGTGCATGCCGACTACGTCAAGAAGCACTTCACCGAAGCCGCGGAAATCAAGGAATATCAGACTCAGGACGAAGCCAATCAGGATCTTGCCGCCGGTCGCCTCGATGCGGTACAGGCCGATTCCATCGCGCTCGATGCCTTCCTGAAATCGGATCAGGGCAAGCAATGCTGCGACCTGAAGGGCACAGTCGCGCCGGATCTGGCAATCCTCGGGCCCGGCGTCGGCGCCGGCGTCCGCAAGGAAGACACCGAGCTGAAAGAGAAGATCAACGCCGGCATCAAGGCAATCCGCTCCAACGGCAAATATGACGAGATTTCGAAGAAATACTTCGATTTCGACATTTACGGCGCCGATACACAGTCGAACTGAGCGCATCGCTGAGCGAGTAACCACACGGCGCGGACAGCGCGCCGTGTGGTTTCGCCGAAATCCACCCATGCAAGCTTTCCGCTGACGGCATAGCCGGCGGTTTTGGCGCCAGCAATTCGGGGGCGACGCTGATCGACGCATTTCTTCCGGCCTCTATGGCCCGCATCATCGAACTCCTTTCGCCGACGCCGCCTGGCTGGGGCGGAACGCTTCTGGTCGGACTGCTCCACTCGGTCGAGATCGCTGCCGGTGCGTTCGGTCTCGGCCTCGTGATCGGCATTTGCGGTGCGTATGGCAAGCTCTACGGCGGGCCCGTTGTGCGCGACCTGCTGGCGGTCTACACGACGATCGTCCGTGCCGTGCCGGAGCTGGTGCTGATCCTGCTGCTCTATTATGCCGGCACCGATTTGATCAACCAGCTGCTGACGGCAATGGGATATCAGCGCATTGATATCAGCGGGCTGGTGGCCGGCATTGCCGTGCTCGGCTTCGTCCAGGGCGCCTATTCGACCGAGGTGATGCGCGGCGCGATCCTTGCCATTCCGCAAGGCCAGATCGAGGCCGCAAGAGCCTTTGGCATGTCTCCCGGCCTCCTGCTGCGACGCATCACGCTGCCGGCGATGCTGCCCTTCGCTATACCAGGCCTTGCCAATCTCTGGCTGATCGCCACCAAGGACACCGCCCTGTTGGCGGTGGTCGGCTTCTACGAACTGACGTTGGCCACGCGGCAAGCGGCCGGCGTAACCAAAGCCTATCTTACATTCTTCCTCGCCGCAGGCGCGATCTATCTTCTGTTGACGCTGGTCTCCAATCTGATCATCGGCCGCATCGAGGTCCGGGCTCGGCGCGGCATGCCCTCCCTCAAGGAGGCGCGTTGATGGCTGGCGAAGCGATCATCGTCAATGTTGCCCGCGCGTCGCTGTGGCTGCAGCCGCACCGCATCATGCTGATCCTGATCGGGCTGGCGCTGGTTCTGGCCGCCGCCTTCTTCATGCGCTGGGACTGGCTGCCGCAATATTACCAGATGGGATTGCTCGGCATCTGGCGCACGCTATGGATTCTCGCCGTCACCTGTACACTGGGCTTCCTGTTCGCCGTGCCGCTCGGGCTTGCGCAGGCTGCCGGCCCTTTCTGGCTCGCGGCGCCCGCGAAGGCTTTCTGCACCGTCATCAGGGGAACACCGCTGCTGCTGCAGCTCTGGCTGCTCTACTATGGGCTCGGCTCGCTGTTTCCGCAGTACCCATGGATCCGCGAGTCATGGATGTGGCCGTATCTCAGGCAGGCGTGGCCCTACGGCGTCCTGGCGCTGACCTTGTCCTTCGCCGGCTACGAGGGCGAGGTGATGCGGGGCGCCTTTGCCGGGGTGCCGAAAGGGCAGTTGGAAGCGGCGCGCGCCTTCGGCATGAGCCGCTGGAAGATCCTCCGGCGGATCTGGCTGCCGCAAGCCTTCTACCGGGCGCTGCCGACGCTGACCGGCGAAACCGTGCTGCAGCTGAAATCGACGCCGCTGGTGGCGACCATCAGCGTGATCGACATATTCGCCGTCTCTTCCAAGGTGCGGCAGAGCACTTTCCTCACCTATGAACCCTTGCTGCTCCTGGCGTTGATCTATATGGCGATCACCGGCATCCTGGTCTTCGCCCTCGGCAAGATCGAGGCGCGGATCCCGAACAAGATCGGTTAAATTAGTAGGGGAGTAGGGCCAGCCACTATTCACATACACATTTCCATCCCATTCGCATTCACTGCTCACTATTCCCCTATTCCCTTACTCCCCTACTCCCTTACTCCCCTACTCCCTTAGGATCGCTACGATGCAACTCAGTCTCGACCAGGCGACAGGGCTGTGCCGGATGGCGGCGCTCGGCGCCGGTGCCAATGAAGAAGCGGCACAGTCGCTCGCAGCCTCCATCGTAGCGGCCGAGGCGGAGGGGCTGTCCACGGTCGGGCTGTCGCATTTCATCGACTATCTCGAAGCGCTGGAGGCCGGCCGCATCGACGGCAAAGCCGAGCCGGTCATCACCAGGCCGGCTTTGGCGATCTATCTCTCCGACGCGCGTGGCGGTCTGGCGCATACCGGCTTCGACCGCACGATCGACGGTCTCGCCAAGGCGGCGCGCCTGTTCGGCGTTGCCATCTTTTCGCAGAAGAACGCCTATACATGCGGCGCACTCGGCTATTTCACCGGGCGGCTGGCCGCGCAGGGGCTGGTGTCCTTCGCTGCGACCAACGGACCGGCCGTGCTTGCCGGCTCGGGCTCGGTCAAGCCGGTCTACTGCACCAACCCGATGTCCTTCGCCGCGCCCGCCGCCGACGGAGCGCCGCTGGTCATCGACCAATCGTCGAGCGCCACGGCTTTCGTCAACATCCGCAAGGCGGCCGAGGAGGGCAAGAAAATTCCCGAAGGCTGGGCCTTGGACGTCAGCGGCAACCCAACCACCGATCCCGCCGCCGCCATGAAAGGCGCGATGCTTGCCTTCGGTGGCCAGCGCGGCGCCAACATAGCGCTCATGGTCGAAGTGCTGGCGGCGGGCCTGTCGGGCGCCAACTGGTCGCTCGATGCACCATGGTTCACCGATGGACCGGACAGCCCGGGAACCGGCCTCTTCGTGCTGGCCGTCGAACCCAAGCTGCTCGATCCGGATTTCGAGAAGCGCATGAAGGACCAGCTCGACCGGTTGCGCCGCCGCTACGGCGTGCATGTGCCCGGCCGCGCCCGCGCCGAAGCGGCGGAGAAGGCGGCGGCACGGGGCATAACGGCGCCCAAGGCCGTGGTCCAACGTATCTCCGAATTCGCCGCCCGGTATTCTTCCTAAAAAGTTTGTCTGCGATTTTTTTCGCCGTCGTTGAACCTTTTTGCGCGGTGCCGCGACCAATGCCTGTCCGGGGTGGGGTTTGCCCGGGCGGTGACATCCGGTCGAATGTGTCCGGGGCTGGGGCGGGCGTCTCACGCCGTCCTGATACCGTCTCAGGTCAGGCCGCCTCGTCGGACCCTGACGCCGACCATGGAAGTCACCCGGAAAACCCCGCTTCGGCTGGGTTTTCTGCGTTCTTTCGTATCTGATAAGTTAACCTGCCTGTTTTGGTCAACTTTTGTTCATTTGACTTTGACCGAGGTGGTCGGGTGTTTGCGCGGAGCAGCAAAAGAGGAGCCTCGATGTCCGCAAGCACCGGCAATTCCAGCACAAGCCTTTTCGTCCCAGCCCTTGGCGGCCTCTATGCGGCGTTGCACACCGCCTCCGAAACTATCCTGCGTGCCGTGGCCGGCATCTTCCTCACCATCCATGGCTCGCATAAGATCACCGATCCGTTCGGCGCCGCCGAGATGGTCGAAGGCCTCGGCTTCTATCCCGGCGCATTTTGGTCCCTTCTCTTGGCATGCACCGAGTTCTTCGGCGGCATCTTCATCGCCATCGGCCTGTTGACCCGCCCGGCCGCCTTCGCCGGAATGTTCGTGCTTCTGGTGACGGTGTGGTTCCACTGGGTCACCATGGGCCAGGGTTTTTCCGGCGCCGAAAAGTCGCTGCTGTGGGCGGCAATCCTGTTCTTCTTCGTCATCCGCGGCGGCAACCGCCAATCGGTCGACGCACGCATCGGCAGGGCGTTCTGAACCAGCCGAAACAGAGGCATCGGCGTCAACGATCGCCCTTTGCCTTTGGCGCGAAACGGACTATGAAACGGCTTCAGCCTAGCCCCAGTAGATCTGGGCCCCAGTAAATCTGGAAAGCGCGCCGGAGCCAGCAATGACCGAAATCCTGCAGACCCCAAAGCTCGTCGTCGTGTTTGGCGGTTCCGGCTTTGTCGGCCGCCACGTGGTGCGGGCACTGGCCAGGCGCGGTTATCGCATCAGGGTCGCCTGCCGCCGGCCTGATCTCGCCGGCCATCTGCAGCCGCTCGGCAATGTCGGCCAGATCCAGCCGGTGCAGGCCAATGTTCGCGTGCGCTGGTCGGTCGACCGCGCCGTGCAGGGCGCCGACCATGTCGTCAACCTGGTGGCGATCCTGCATGAGAGCGGCCGGCAGAAATTCACGTCCGTCCACGAGTTCGGCACCCGCGCGGTCGCCGAAGCGGCGCGCGCCGTCGGCGCCGGCCTCACCCACATCTCGGCGCTGGGCGCCGATCTGAACGCGCAATCGGACTATGCGCGCACCAAAGCGCTCGGTGAAAAAGCTGTCCTGGAAACCATTGGCGATGCCGTCATCTTGCGGCCGTCGATCAATTTCGGGCCGGAGGACAGCTTCTTCAACCGCTTCGCCAATATGGCGCGATACTCGCCGGTGCTGCCGCTAATCGGCGGCGGGCAGACCAAATTCCAGCCGGTCTATGTCGGTGATGTCGCCGAAGCGGTGGCGCGCTCGGTCGACGGCAAAGTCCAGGGCGGCCGGATCTACGAGCTTGGCGGACCGCAGGTGCTCACCTTCAAGGAATGCATGCAGGAAATGCTTGCGATGGTCGACCGCAAGCGGCTTCTGGTGTCGGTACCGTGGTGGGTGGCGAACATGCAGGCATCGATCCTCGGGCTTTTGCCCAATCCGCTGCTGACCAAGGATCAGGTCCTGCAGTTGCGCGAGCATAACATCGTGTCGGACGCGGCCATCAGGGACAACAGGACGCTCGCCGGCCTCGGCATCCAGCCACAGTCGATCGGCAGCATCCTGCCGAGCTATCTCTGGCGCTACCGCGCCGCCGGCCAATTCCAGCGCAAGACGGCAGCCTAACACCAGCCAATCAGGCGCTCACTAAAAGCGCCGCGTGACCTGCATCGGCAGGCCGCCCTGCGGTTGCGTCGTCAGTTTCTGCACCGGCCACGGTTTGGTCTCGGCGGTGGTATCGAAGCGGAAACGCGACAGCATGATGGCCAGCGCGATGATCGCCTCCTGCATGGCAAAGCTGGCGCCGATGCAGACGCGAGGGCCGGCGCCGAACGGCAAATACTGGAAGCGGTCGATCTTCTCGCGATTTCCCGGATGGAAGCGTTCGGGCATGAAGGCGTCGGGCCTGTCCCACAGCTTGCGGTGGCGGTGGACGACCCACGGCATGACCAGCACCGCGGCGCGGCGCGGTATAGTGAGGCCGTTCCAGGTTTCGGGCTCGATCGGCTCGCGATTGATCGACGGCGCCGGCGGATAGAGCCTGAGCGCTTCGTCGAACGCGGCGCGGGTGAACGGCATGGCGTCGAGCCATTTTGTCGGGTCGGGCTCGCGCGCCAGCACGGCATCGATCTCGCGCTCGATCTTTTCGCGCTCCCAAGGCGCTTCGGCCAGGCAATAGAGCGTCCAGCCAAGTGCTCGCGCCGTGGTTTCGTGGCCGGCGCCGATGAAGGTGATGATGTTGTCCTCGACCTCGGCGCGCGTCAGCCCGTCCGGACCCTCCGCCTTGAGCAAAAGCGTGAGAAAATCCTGCGGCACCTTGTCCGGATCGCGCTTGACCCGCTCTTCGCGCATCTTGACGGTGTCGGTGACGATCTTGCGAAAATAGGCCATGGTCTTGCGGCCGCGGATGCGGGTCAGGCGCGGCAGCCATTCGGGTGCCCGCAACAGGTCGAGAGGATCAACCCGGCCCATGGTCTCGAACAACCGGTCGATCTCCTTGGCGAAGCTGCCCGGTTCGCCTGATATTTCGCCGGAAAACAGCGTCTCGGCCAGGATATCGAAGGTAAGCAGCGTCATGTCATGGGCGATGTCCGACGTGCCGCCGCCCTCGTAGCGCGTGACGAACTCCCGCGTGCGTCTCAGCATCGGCTCGGCAAAACCGAAGATATGGCGGGGTGTGAACACCGGCGCCATCGCCTTGCGTGAACGCCTCCATACCTCACCTTCGGCGGTCAGCAGGCCGTCGCGCAGGATCGGCCGCAGGATCATCTGGCGCACCGTCGCCATCTTGTAGTTTTTGGCGTTGTCGACCAGCACGTGGCGGATGAGGCCGGGGTCGTTGGCGATGACCAGCGGCCCGCCGATGCCAGTCACCGATATCCAGGGTTGGTTGTAGGTCGGCTCGCCCCACAGTTCGAGCGGGTTGCGGTAGACGATGCGGATCATCTCCAGCGTCGAAGGCGGCGACGTGCGTGGCTTCGGCGCCGGCGGGACGAAGGGGGCGGGCTGACTGTCCATGGCGTGCTCCGCTGGTGAACTCAATGTAGGGGCTGGCAAGGCAGCCGTCCATGCGGCCGAACGGCAAAGGCGAAGCATCCCGCTCCCGGGATGTGACCGGAGCACCGCAAAGTGCCTGCTTGTCGGAACAGGCCGGCCTGCTCCTGTTGCCGCCGCTCTGTTCCCAACACCGGCTCGACTTCTCGGGTCCGATGCCCCAACCGGCCAGACGTGCTCTTCCTCCATTCGGAAATGCTTGCAAACCTTGGAAAAACCGCCTTTTGCGCCTATATCTAGGGCATCAAGGACGCGCGATTCGGAGCCGATTTTTAGCGCTGGATATGCGGCATCAATCAGACAGGTTTTTATGAGCGATCAGATCGACAACGCTAGCGGCGCTGAGGCCGAGTACGGCGCCGATTCCATCAAGGTTTTGAAGGGGTTGGATGCCGTCCGCAAACGGCCGGGCATGTATATCGGCGATACCGACGACGGCTCCGGCCTGCATCACATGGTCTACGAGGTGGTCGACAACGCCATCGACGAGGCGCTGGCCGGCCATGCCGACCTCGTCACGGTAACGCTCAACCCCGACGGTTCGGTGACGGTCATCGACAATGGCCGCGGCATTCCGACCGATATTCACACCGGCGAAGGCATTTCGGCGGCCGAAGTGATCATGACGCAGCTGCATGCCGGCGGCAAGTTCGACCAGAATTCCTATAAGGTGTCCGGCGGCCTGCACGGCGTCGGCGTCTCAGTGGTCAACGCGCTGTCGGCCTGGCTGAAGCTGAAGATCCGACGCAACGGCCAGATCTACGAGATGAGCTTCACGCACGGCAATGCCGACGCGCCACTGAGGGTCACCGGCACCTACGAACAGCGCAAGGTTGCCGGCACCTATGAGGGGCGCAGCGGCAGCGAGATCACCTTTTTCCCGTCGTCCGAAACCTTCACCATGGTCGAGTTCGACTTCGGCACGCTGGAGCATCGGCTCCGCGAACTCGCCTTCCTGAATTCCGGCGTGCGCATCGTTCTGACCGATGCCCGCCATGCCGACGTCGTGCGCCATGAGCTGCACTATGATGGCGGGCTGGAGGAGTTCGTCAAATATCTCGACCGCGTCAAGAAACCGCTGATCGACAAGCCGATTGCCATCAAGGCCGAGCGCGACGGCATCACCGTCGAAGTCGCCATGTGGTGGAACGACAGCTACCACGAGAACGTTTTGGCCTTCACCAACAACATTCCGCAGCGCGACGGCGGCACGCATCTTGCCGGTTTCCGCGGCGCGCTGACGCGCCAGATAACCGGCTACGGCGACTCCTCGGGCCTCACCAAGAAGGAAAAGGTAGCGCTGATCGGCGACGATTGCCGCGAAGGGCTAACGGCGGTGCTGTCGGTCAAGGTTCCCGACCCGAAATTCTCCTCGCAGACCAAGGACAAGCTGGTCTCGTCCGAAGTCCGTCCGGTGGTGGAAGGACTCGTCAACGAGGCGCTCGGCACCTGGCTCGAAGAGCATCCTGCCGAGGGCAAGGTAGTCATCGACAAGGTCATCCAGGCGGCAGCGGCGCGCGAAGCCGCGCGCAAGGCGCGCGACATCACCCGCAAGAGCTCGCTCGGCGTCACCTCGCTGCCCGGCAAGCTGGCCGACTGCCAGGAACGCGACCCGGCGAAATCCGAAATCTTCATCGTCGAGGGCGACAGCGCCGGCGGCTCGGCCAAGGGCGGCCGTTCGCGCCAGAACCAGGCCATTCTTCCGCTGCGCGGCAAGATCCTCAATGTCGAGCGGGCCCGCTTCGACCGCATGCTTGGCTCCGACATGATCGGCACGCTGATCACCGCGCTCGGCACCTCTATCGGCAAGGACGAGTTCAACGCCGACAAACTGCGCTACCACAAGATCATCCTGATGACCGACGCCGACGTCGACGGTGCCCACATTCGCACCTTGCTGCTGACCTTCTTCTTCCGGCAAATGCCGGAGCTGATCGAGCGCGGCCATCTCTACATTGCCCAGCCGCCGCTCTACAAAGTGACGCGCGGCAAGAGCTCGCAATACATCAAGGACGAAAGCGCCTTCGAGGAATTCCTGATCGGCTCGGGGCTGGAAGAGGCGTCGCTTACGCTCAGCACCGGTGAGGTGCGGGCCGGACAGGACCTGCGCAGCGCCATCGACGATGCGCTGGCGGTGCGTCAGCTCATCAACGGGCTGCACACGCGTTACAACAGAGGCGTGGTCGAGCAGGCGGCGATCGCGGGCGCGCTTAACCCGGACGTTTTCGCCGACCTCGGCCGGGCCAACGATATGGCCGAGCGTGTCGCCCGGCGCCTCGACATCATCGCCGAGGACACCGAACGCGGCTGGACCGGCCGCATGTCGACCTCGAATGAAGGCATCGGCGGCTATGTGTTCGAGCGCACGGTGCGCAGCGTCAAGGAGTTCGCGCATCTCGATCTCGCGCTGATCAATTCCGCCGACGCCCGCCAGCTCGACCGTTATGCGCCGCGCCTGGCGGAGGTCTATGGCGAGCCGCCGGTGCTGCGCCGCAAGGATGTGGCCGAAACCATCTCGGGACCGCTGGCGCTGCTCAATGCCGTGTTTGCCACCGGCCGCAAAGGCCTGACCATGCAGCGCTACAAAGGCCTCGGTGAGATGAACGCCGAGCAGCTCTGGGAAACCACGCTCGACCCGAATGTGCGCTCGCTGCTGCAGGTCAAGGTCAATGACGCGACGGATGCCGACTCGCTGTTTTCGCGGCTGATGGGCGACGAGGTCGAACCCAGGCGCGAGTTCATCCAGGAAAACGCGCTGTCGGTCGCCAATCTGGATATTTGAGGTGTTGGCGTGCTCTGGCGCGCCAACACGTTTTTACGCTTTGGATCGTTTCTATGCTTGGGGGTCCATCGTCGGCGCTGCCTGACTTGGCTCGAATTTGCGGCCGAGGTCGACGGCGTCGCGCAACACGTCAATATGCGAGCGCGGCGTGCCGGCGGCTGCGGCGATCTCGACACCGGTAGCCTTCAGCGACCAGTAGAGCCTGTGCGTGAAGATGCGGCCAAGCGAACTGCGCAGCTCGACCTGAATGTTCTCCACGCCGGGGCCGAAATTTTCTGCCATCGGTCCCGAGATCGGGTCGCCCGTCAGCCAGCCATTGCCCCGGTCGAAGATGTTGGTCCAACGCGTCGCTGCAAACACCGCGCCATGATGCACCGCCCGCTGTGGCTTGCCCGAACGGCTGCGCCCTTCCTGGTAGAGGACGGTTCCACCGGCCGCCGTCTCGGCGATCGGTGGACATGCCGAGAACAGCCGCTCAGCAATGCCGCGCCTGAATTCGGCGAGATTGTAGGTCACCAGAAATTCGCTGTGAGTCAGCGGACTGCCGAGCGTGACGAAATCGCTGATCTTCCACGGCAATGGATGATCGGCGTCCCTGGAGCGGAGCTCACGGTAGAGCTCCCATTGGGCGCGCCGGAATCCGGAAAAATCATCCAAGCTGTCGGGCCAAGCAGAAATATCGGCGTTGAGCAGGGTCTTGTCGACGGCGCGGATCGCTTTCAGCCTCGCCTTGTCGCGGACGGCTTCCAGCTTTCGGGGCCTGAAATCGGCCCACAATATCTGCAGCAGATCATAGGCGATGATTGATCCCAGGCTGTGCGAGACCAGCACGATCCGGTCGTAGGCATCGTCCATCATGAGACGCCTCAGCAGTGTCAGGCCACGGTCGCGGACAAGCGCGCGCTTCTCGACCGTTGCCGCTTCGGCACGCACATAGGCGGCCACATCGCCGAAATAAGGCAGGCCAAACCGGTCCACCAACCAGATGACGAACGAGGCTAGGATCGTGACGAGCGTGCCCGTGGTCCAGGAAATATACCCTTGCGAGGCCGACATCGCGAGCACGAGCGCCGCGCACAGGACTGTTATGACGGCCAGAAGCGTGACGACATAGAGCCCGCGGGCATCGCGCGGAATGTCAGCGGGCTTGCGCCAGAGCAGATTTGTCACCCAGGCCGCAAGCCGGCCCCGCGTCGTGCCTTGGGTGATGTCGGCCCAATAAAGCTCGTAGAAATCGGTGCGGCGGCCATCGACATCGTAAGGGGTGGTGATCCGGCGAAGCTCGTGCGAGTTGGTCCGGCTGTCGGGCGTAATCCAGCTCTGGTTGATCTTCTCGCCGGCGGGCCCGCCCGGATCGGAGACACGGGCATAAAACGGCACTCGAGCGGGATCATGGCTCCAGACTGCCTGAACAAATTCCCTCAGCGTGCCCATGGGCCGCTGTTCGCCCATGCCATGCACGATCACCACAGCCTGACTAAGCTTGCGCGGCGCCTTATCCGGGGCCGGCGTACTGGCCGTGACCGGCGACGCAGCAGGATGAGGGTCGGACACCAGTGCCTCCGTTGGTGCAAATCCCGTCCAGAAATTACCTATCGTAGCTCTGAAACCTGCATGAGAGCAAAGGATGCTCGGGTCCAAGAAAGAGCCCGGCCCGGAGCCGGGCTTCTTCAGCGTATCAGGGCCGCGAAGCCGGATCAGTGATCCATGGCCTTGACGATCTCTTCGGTCATCTTCTTGGCGTCGCCGAGCAGCATCATGGTGCCGTCCTTGTAGAACAGCGTGTTGTCGATGCCGGCATAGCCGGAGCCGAGCGAGCGCTTGACGAACAGGCAGGTGCGAGCCTTGTCGACGTCGAGGATCGGCATGCCGTAGATCGGCGACGACTTGTCGTCGCGGGCGGATGGGTTGGTGACGTCATTGGCGCCGATGACATAGGCGACATCGGCCTGCGCGAATTCCGAGTTGATATCCTCGAGCTCGAACACCTCGTCGTAAGGCACGTTGGCTTCGGCCAGCAACACGTTCATGTGGCCTGGCATGCGGCCGGCGACCGGATGAATGGCGTATTTCACGTCGACACCGGCGGCCTTGAGCTTGTCGGCCATCTCGCGCAGCGCATGCTGCGCCTGGGCGACCGCCATGCCGTAGCCCGGCACGATGATGACCTTCTGCGCGTTCATCATCAGATAGGCGGCATCGTCGGCCGAGCCCTGCTTGACCGTGCGCTCGATGCCATCATCGGCAGTGGCGGAAGTCTCGCCGCCGAAACCGCCGAGGATGACCGAGATGAACGACCGGTTCATGCCCTTGCACATGATGTAGGACAGGATCGCGCCGGAGGAGCCGACCAGCGCGCCGGTGATGATCAGTGCCAGATTGCCGAGCGTGAAGCCGAGTGCCGCAGCCGCCCAGCCCGAATAGGAATTCAGCATCGAAACGACCACCGGCATGTCGGCGCCGCCGATCGGAATGATGAGCAGGACGCCAAGAACAAGCGATGCCGCCACGATCAGCCAGAACACCAGCTTGGACTCGCTGGTGACCAGCAGGACGATCAGCACGACCAGCGCGATGCCAAGCGCCGCGTTGATGAAGTGGCGGCCGCCGATCATGATCGGCTTGCCCGACATGCGGCCGTCGAGCTTGAGGAAGGCGATGACCGAGCCGGTGAAGGTGATGGCGCCGATGGCGACGCCGAGGCTCATCTCGATCAGCGCCTGGGCATGGATATCGGCGACCGTGCCGATGCCGAAACTTTCCGGCGCATAGATGGCGGCGGCGGCCACCATGACGGCGGCAAGGCCGACCAGCGAGTGGAAGGCGGCGACCAATTGCGGCATCGAGGTCATGGCGATGCGCCGGGCGGTGACCGCTCCGACGGAACCGCCGATCAAAAGACCGAGCAGAATGAGGCCGAAGCCGCCCGCCGAAGGGGTCGCCAGCGCCAACGTAGTGGCAATGGCGATGCCCATGCCGATCATGCCGTACATGTTGCCCTGACGGCTCGTGGTCGGGTGCGACAGGCCGCGCAATGCCAGGATGAACAGGATGCCGGAGACCAGATAGAGGAAGGAGGCAAAGTTGGCGTTCATGTCGCTCTACTTGTCCTTCTTCTTGTACATCGCCAGCATGCGCTGGGTGACGAGAAAGCCGCCGAAGATGTTGACCGAGACCAGCATGAGCGCGACGAAACCGAAGCCGGTGGCGATGCCTGACGCCGAGATGCCGACGGCAAGCAGCGCGCCGACGACGATGACCGAGGAAATGGCGTTGGTCACGGCCATCAGCGGCGTGTGCAGCGCCGGCGTGACGGACCAGACGACGTAGTAGCCGACGAAGATCGCCAGGACGAAAATGGCGAAGCGGAAGACGAAGGGATCGATCGCCCCGCCGGACAGCGCATGCGCGGCGTCGCCTGCCGCTTCAGTGCCGCCAGGCGCAGTGGCCAGATCCTGCACTGCGAGCCGGACGGCGGCGGTCGCCTGGTCGAGCTGGTCGAGGGCTTTCTGCAAGGTCTGGTCCATCACGCGATCCCTTTCGACTTATTAGCGGGCGATTTGGGTGCGGCATGTTTCTTGGGTGGTGCGGCCGATTTCTTTGCAGCAGCCGGTTTCTTTGCAACTGCGGGTTTCGCAGGCTCAGCCGAGGCGATCATCACCGCCGGCTTGCCGGCGAAGGCCGGATGCACGACCTTGCCGCCATCGGTCAGCATCGTCGCCTTGACCAGCTCATCGTCGCGGTTGATGGCAAGCGTCTTCGTGGTCTTGTCGACCAGCGTCTCGATGAACGCAAAGAGGTTCCTGGCATAGAGCAGCGAGGCGGATGCGGCGACGCGGCCCGGCACGTTGAGATGGCCGGCGATCTTTACCCCGTTGGCCGTGGTCACCACCTGCCCGGGCGCCGCGCCCTCGACGTTGCCGCCGCGCTCGACCGCGAGGTCGATGATCACCGAGCCCGGCTTCATCGAAGCGACCATCGCCGCCGAAACCAGCTTCGGCGCCGGACGGCCGGGGATCAGCGCGGTGGTGATGACGATGTCCTGCTTGGCGATGTGCTCGGCGGTCAGTGCCGCCTGCTTGGCCTGATACTCCTTCGACATTTCCTTGGCGTAGCCGCCAGCCGTCTCGGCCGCCTTGAACTCCTCATCCTCGACCGCCAGGAACTTTGCGCCCAGCGAGGCGACCTGTTCCTTGGCGGCGGGGCGCACGTCGGTGGCGGTGACGACGGCGCCGAGCCGTCGCGCGGTGGCGATGGCCTGCAGGCCGGCGACGCCGACGCCCATGATGAAGACCCTCGCCGCCGGCACCGTGCCGGCCGCCGTCATCATCATCGGCAGCGCCCGGTCATATTCGGCAGCCGCGTCGATCACTGCTTGATAGCCTGCGAGGTTCGCTTGGCTGGACAGGACATCCATGGATTGGGCGCGGGTGATGCGCGGCATGAACTCCATCGAGAAGGCGGTGACGCCGGCCCTTGCCAGAGCGGCGACACCGGCATCGTTGCCGTAGGGATCCATGATGGCGATGACCGCAGTGCCCCGGCGATAGGCCTTCAGCTCCGCTTCATCAGGCCGGCGCACCTTCAGCACCACGTCGGCCTTGGCGACATCGCCGGCCTTACCGATCGCAGCGCCCGCCTTGGCAAACTCCTCGTCGGGAATGCGCGAGGCAGTGCCGGCCCCGCTTTCGACGATTAGGTCGAACCCCAGCCCCGCCAGCCGCTTCACCGTATCCGGCGAGGCAGCAACGCGCGGCTCGTTCGCATCGAGCTCACGAGGGATGAAAACCGTCTGTCCCACCGCATGATCCTTTCGGCTGGAACCTGTCTGCGCAGGACGCCGGCCGGACTTCCGGCGATGTCATGGGCAAGGGTTTTGAAGGGCAAGGGGTTTTGAAGAATTTACCGGAGAATGAAGGCGCCGACGGCGAGGATCAGAACGAACAGGATAAACCCCGAGAAGAAGCCTCCCGCAAAAAAGCCGAAAGCCATTGCCAGCAGCACGGCGAGGCAAAAGAGCGATCCGTATTTCGCGAGCCTGAGGAAGCCTGCATAGGTCCGATCATGCTCGGCATAGTCCATCTTCGCGCCCAGTTCGACAGGACCGGTCGGCGTGTGATCAGCCATAGGAATACCCCTTCGAAGACATCTTTCAGGCACATAGCGAAAAGCCGGGCCGAGGGCAATGGCGCTATTGCCGCATCGCCGGAGACAACAGCCTCAAAGGAAAATTGAAGCCGCCAGATGCACGAGGATACTCCGGAGGCGACCGTGGCTGCCGCCTGGCGCTTGCTTGCCGGCTAACGCTCGCCCGCGCCAGCCGGCATTTTCAGCCGGCGAGCTGTGGAAACAACCCGAGCAAGCCGACGACGATCAGATAGAGCGCGACGATGTAGTTGAGAAGTCGCGGCATCACCAGGATCAGCACGCCGGCAATCAGCGAGATCAGCGGAGTGAGTGCGAGCGTGGAAATGGTCATGTCGGTTCCTTTCGATAGAATTGCCGTCAACGCTATGCAGTCGACGTCGTTCGTGCGCCACCGGCGCGCTTGCCAGAACGCCGAAGCGGCCGGAAAGCTCCAGCCGCGCTCTAAAAATTGCCAAATGTCAGGCGGCTTCGCGATAGTATTTGGCTGTCGGCAGGATGGTCAGCGGCGCGAGTTCTCCGGCGCTAGGTGTCTCGAACAGCATGCGCTGCTCCATCGGCGTCGAACGGAAGAACGGGAAACGGGAGAAAGACCGTTCGCGGATGGCGCTGACGTTGGCGCTGTAGAGCACGACCTTGTAATTCAGGCCCGGATAATCGCGCAACTCGCCAATCTGCTCGGAACAGTAAATGCGACGGTAGAAGCCTGCATGGTCCGGGCGAATGGTGGAGAGGCAGTAAGGCGCGTCGAAGTAGAAGCATGCCATGCCGGCGAGGCGCAGCGTCAGATACGGAATCTGCGGATAGACCCGTGACCAGTCCGGATCAGCGGCAAAGCGGCTGGGGTCGGCAAAATGCGCACCGGACGCCAGCATAGGGCGCAAAATGTCGCCATAGACCGTCGTGGAAGGCGACTGCGGCGTGGCGCTGCAGGCATGGTGAATGCGCAACGTGCTGACCAGAACACCGTCGATATAGATTCCGAACTTGGAGCAATTGGCCGCTTCGTCGAGCTCGTCATGCACAATATGGTCGGGATTTTCCGGGACCATATCGCTCAGACGATATGACTTGTAGCGCAGGCGGTAAATGTCCTCGAGGTCTTCGCCCTTGTCGCATCGACGGTATTCCGTCCGCTCGAGCATCGCCGAGACATTCCTAGCAAAGCTGGACATAGTGTCGGACGCATCATTCCCGTCCGCACCCGCCGCCTGGCGAGGCGAAATCAACTCAACAACCATAAACTCAATCCCCGGAACTGCCGCCGCGATCAACACTACGGCGGGGTCGTACGATGTAAAGATGAAAACAGGATAGGGGTCATTTACCAGTCATTAACCTTAATAATAGGTAGAATTATACTAAAGTACGAGATTTTTCGTCGGAAATTAGCGGCGTGTCGCCTTCCTGGCGGTCTTGATGTCCTTGGCGAAGGGCCAGACCGTGCTCGACATGGTCTCGATGCCGGATGCGCTGAGCGCTGAGCCGAAGAGGAACCCCTGGACCAGGTCCGGCTTGACCTGCAACGACAGTATCTTGAGCTGTTCGAAGGTTTCGACGCCCTCGACTGTCACCGAAAGCCCCAACGGCCGTGACAGATTGACGATGCCCTTGAGCAGTTCGAGCGAACGGCTGTTCTGGGTGACGTCTATAAGGAACGAACGGTCGATCTTGATCTTGTCGAGCGGCAGTTTGTGGAGATAGCTCAGGCTCGAATAGCCGGTACCGAAATCATCGAGCGCGATGCGCACGCCAAGCCGTTTCAATTCCTCGATATACTGACGCGTCAGCGACTTGTCGTCGAGCAGTGCCGTCTCGGTGACCTCGATCTCCAGGCGGCCGGCGGCGAGACCGGAACTGGCGAGCGCATCGCTAACCTTCTGGATAACGTCGCGGTTGCGGAAATCCTTGGCCGAGAGATTGACCGAGACACTGGTCTGCGCGGGCCATTTGGCGCATTCGGTGCACGCGGCATGCAGGACAAAGGTGCTGATCTCGGAAATGATGCCCATTTCTTCCGCCAGCGGAATGAAGATGCCGGGCGAAATCGGCCCGAGCTCGGGGTGGTCCCAACGGCACAGCGCCTCGCAACTGACGATGCGCATCGTGCTCATCGCCACGATCGGCTGGTAGACCACCCGCAGCCCCTTGCTTTCCACCGCGGTGCGCAGATCTGCCTTCATCAGCTGGCGGTTGCGGAAAGCGGCATCCATCGACGCCTCGAACAACCGCCAAGTGTTCTTGCCCAGTTCCTTGGCCTTGTAGAGCGCGAGGTCCGCCTTGACGATCATGGCGTCGACATCGGTATCCTTGACCCGCGACAGCACCGCGCCACCGCTGGCCTGGATGCGCAGTCCATGGCCGGCGACGTCGACCTCTCCCTGCAGGTCGACGAAAATCTCGTCGAGTTGGCCGATCAGATGACTTTCGTCTTCGACGCGGTCGAAGAAGATCATGAACTCGTCACCGCCGAAACGGCTGATGGTGATGCCTGGGCCGGCGACCGCCGCCAGCCGCTCCGCGACGGCGTAGATCAGTCCGTCGCCGACCGGGTGACCAAGGGTGTCGTTGACGCTTTTGAAGTCATCGAGATCAAGCACGGCGAGCCCGCAAAGGCGCTCAAGGTCGCCGGACGCCATCGCCTCTCCGATCAACTCGTGGAAATAGGCGCGATTGGGCAGGCCGGTGAGGCTGTCGTAGCGCGCCATGAAGCGGATCTTGTCTTCCGCCTCGACGCGGGCCGTCACATCCTCGAAGGTGATGACGCCCAGTTCCTGGCTACCCTCGCGCGCCGAGAACTCATAATGCTGACCGTTCGCGAGCGAGACGAGAACCTTGCGGTCGCGCCCTTCGCGCAGGGCGCGCGTAAGCTGGGCTTCGATGTAGCGGCAGTCCTTCGGCGCCAGCATGCCGCCGGCAACGCCGCGCATCAGCAGACCGTGGATCGACCGCCCGAGCAGCGCGTCGGGGGACTTGAGCGACATCAGATGCGCGGCTTCCGCATTGGCCACCGCCACCCGGCCGTCGGGACCGAGCATGACAAGGCCATGCGACATGGTGTTGAGGGCGCGGTTGAAGCGCTGGGCGATGCGATTAGCCTTCTTCTCCTCGGACAGAGCGGTAAACAGGACTTCGCGGACGACATCGGCGAACCGTTTGATCGCGAACAGGAAGGGAGCCGACATCAGACCGAGTATGACGTGGTAGACATCGCCACGCAGGATAAAGCCCAGCGAGATGGGCCACGTCATGGCCACGATGAAGATCATGACCATCCTCGGCGAGCCATAGTTGCGGCCTGCAATCGACGTGGCGGACGCCAGCGTCACGCAGACGGCCGCGATCTCGGCGAAATTGTCGTGCGCGAGATAGATGCCGACGAAACAGAAGGCCGCCAGCATGAAACCATGCATGGAGCCGTAGAGAATATAATCATTCTCGCGGTGGCGCGCTTCCTCCCAGGTCCTGGGCGGCGGGGCGTGGCGGTATTTCCTGATGTTGCGCAGGCGCAGAAAGGCCACGGTAAGCAAGCCGACGGCCACGGCGATGTAGGTCGGATCTTTGGTCTTCCAGTAGACCAGCACAACCAGCAAGGTCTGGGCGAAGAATCCGATCGAAAGCGTCAGACCGTCGCGAAACAGGGTTTCCACGAACGGAATGTAGACGTCGACCGGGATCTCGTTCTTTCTTCTCAGATTCACGCTTGAATCCCACCCTGGGGAGCCAAGCTGTGTCACATTCGCCTTAAGAAAGATTTAGAGAGGCCGTTTCGGGCCTCACCGTCAGGTCGGTTGACGCCGGGGAAGCTATTCTTCAGGTAAACGAAGCTATCCTTCAGGTACACAAGGCATATCGATCACTCGGCGGCCTGGAGGTCCCGCCGCACCGGCGTCTTTGCCAACCGATCGAGCAGCCTCTGGCGCTCGCCAGCGGCCTTTTCGGCACTGGCCTGCCTGACGTGACCATAGCCGCGAATGAGCGCCGGCACCGAGGCAAGCGCTGCCGCGGCCTCGACCCTGCCCGGCGCGAGTGCTGCGGCGACAAGCTCCAAATCGACTTCGTACTGCGCAAGAAGCTGCCGCTCCATACGCCTTTCGGTGCTGTAGCCGAACACATCGAAGAGAGTGCCGCGCAAGCCTTTCATCGCTGCCAGCAGGCGGAACCCCTTCATCATCCAGGGACCGAAGCTCGACTTCCTCGGCTTGCCGTCCTTGCCGCGCCTGCCCATGATCGGCGGCGCGAGATGAAATTCGAGTTTGTCGTAGCTCTGGAACTGCTTGCCCAGCTCGGCGGCGAAGGAACCGTCGGTGTAGAGCCTCGCCACCTCGTATTCGTCCTTGATCGCCATCAGCTTGAACAGGTTCCTCGCGGCGGCCTCGGTCACATCAGTCGAACCGGGTACCGCGTTGGCTTCGGCCTGGCGCAACGCGGCCAGTCTGTCGGCATAGCGCTTGCCATAGGCGGCGTTCTGATAGGCGGTGAGGAAGGCGACGCGGCGGGCGATGATGTCGTCCAGCGTTTCGGCGACAGCGGCAGACTGTGCAGCCTTGCCCGGCTGGGCAACGAGGCCACGCACGAAATCCGGCTGGTGGGCGGCGCGGCGGCCCCAGCGGAAGGCTGAGACGTTCATCGCCACGGCCTGGCCGTTGAGCTCGATCGCCTTTTCGACTGCCTCGGCCGACAGCGGCAAGCCGCCATGCTGGAAGGCGAAGCCGAGCATGAACATGTTGGCGCCGAGCGAACTGCCGAACAGCGCGGTGGCGGTGCGAGTTGCATCGAAAAAATGCGCCTTTTCCTCGCCGGCGGCAGTGCGGATCGCCTTTTTCAGCCGCTCGACAGGCAGCGAAAAATCCGCCGAACGAGTAAACTCGCCGGGCATGATCTCGGCGGTGTTGGCGAGGAAGATCGTGTGGCCTTCGCGCACCGCGGCGAGCACCTTTTGGGCGCCCGACACGACGAGGTCGCAGCCAAGCACGAGGTCGGCCTTCCCTGCTGAAACACGGATGGCATGGATATCGTCCGGGCTCTGCGCGATGCGGACATGGGTGAACACCGAACCGCCCTTCTGGGCAAGGCCGGCCATGTCGATCATGCCGCAGCCCTTGTCTTCGAGATGGGCCGCCATGCCGAGCACCGCGCCGATGGTGACGACGCCGGTGCCGCCGACGCCGTCGATGATCGCCGCCCAGCCCTGTTCGCCGAGCGGGAATTCGGCGGGCGCGGGCACGCCGTCGAGCGGATCGGTCGTGCCGGCAATACCCTCGGCCTTCCTGATCTTGGCGCCATGCACGGTGACGAAGGACGGGCAGAAGCCGTTGATGCAGGAGAAATCCTTGTTGCAGCTCGACTGGTCGATCCTGCGCTTGCGGCCGAATTCGGTTTCGACCGGCTGGATCGACACGCAATTCGACTGCACCCCGCAATCGCCGCAGCCTTCGCAGACCAGTTCGTTGATGAAGACGCGCTTGTCGGGATCGGGGAAGGTGCCGCGCTTGCGGCGGCGGCGCTTTTCGGCGGCGCAGGTCTGGTCGTAGATCAGCACGGATGTGCCCCTGACCGCGCGCAATTCGCGCTGGACGAGGTCGAGGTCGTCGCGATGATGGATGGTGGCGCCGGCGGGGAATTCGACCTTGCCGGCATATTTGTCCGGCTCGTCGGTGACGATGGCGATGCGCTCGACGCCCTCGGCCCGCACCTGCCTGGCGATCATGTCCACCGTCAGGCCGCCCTCATGCGGCTGGCCGCCGGTCATCGCGACGGCATCGTTGTAGAGGATCTTGTAGGTGATGTTGGCGTCGGTCGACAGCGCAAAGCGGATCGCCAGTGCGCCGGAGTGGTTGTAGGTGCCGTCGCCGAGATTCTGGAAGATGTGGTCGCGCTTCGAGAACGGCGCCTGGCCGACCCATTGCGCGCCCTCGCCGCCCATGGCGGTGAAACCAACGGTGTTGCGGTCCATCCAAAGCGCCATGAAATGGCAGCCGATGCCGGCGGCTGCGAGCGAGCCGTCCGGCACCTTGGTCGAGGAATTGTGCGGGCAACCGGAGCAGAAGAAGGGCGTGCGCGAGGCGATGTCTGACGTGTCGGCGAGCATCGCCTGAAACTGGCGAAGTTTCGCCACCCGCGCGGCAATCTCGTCCGACGGGCCGATCGTTCGCAAGATTCTCTCGCCGAGCGCTATGGCGATGTCGTTGGGGTCGAGCGCGCCCTTGGCCGGGAACAGCCCGTCGCCGCGCTCGTCCTTCTTGCCGACGATGACCGGCTGCGTGGCGGTGCCGTAAAGGTTCTCGCGCAGTTGCACCTCGATCAGCGAGCGTTTCTCCTCGACGACGACGATGGTGTCGAGGCCGCGAGCGAAGTCGGCAATGTGCTGCAGGTCGAGCGGCCACGGGCAGCCGACCTTGAACAGCCTGATACCGATGCGGTTGGCGGCGGCCTCGTCGACGCCGATATCCTCCAGCGCCTGGCGGACGTCGAGATAGCTCTTGCCGATAGTGACGATGCCAAGCTTCGGAGCACGTCCGCCGGAATAGACGATCCGGTTCAGCCCGTTGGCATGGATGAAGGCCGAAGCGGCGGCGCGCTTGTATTCATGCAGCCGCTCCTCCTGGCCGAGCATGTCGATCTCGTTGCGGATATTGAGACCGCCGGGCGGCATGTCGAAGTCCGGGACGACGATACTAAGCCGTTCGAGCGCGGCATCGACCGAAGCCGTCGATTCGATGTTGTCCTTGACGCATTTGATCGCCGCCCAGGTGCCGGCGAAACGCGACATGGCAAAGCCGTAGAGCCCGTAGTCGATGATCTCCTGAACACCAGCCGGATTGAGGATCGGCACCATGGTGTCGACGAACAGGAATTCGGTGGCGTGCGCGTTGGTCGAGGATTCGGCCATGTGGTCGTCGCCCATCAGGGCAAGCACGCCGCCATGTCTAGACGAGCCGGCGAGATTGGCATGGCGGAACACGTCGCCGGAGCGGTCGACGCCCGGTCCCTTGCCGTACCAGACCGAAAAGACGCCGTCATGCGTGCCCTCGCCCAGCAACTCGGCCTGCTGCGATCCCCAGCAGGCCGTGGCCGCGAGTTCCTCGTTGAGGCCGGGCTGAAAGACGATGTCCGACTGGGCGAGCTGCTTCCTGGCCTTCCAAAGCTGCATGTCGAGGCCGCCGAGCGGCGAGCCGCGATAACCGGAGACGAAGCCGGCGGTGTTCAGGCCAGCCCGGCGGTCGCGCTCGCGCTGCATCAAAAGCATGCGGATGACCGCCTGCGCGCCGGAAAGGAAGATGCGCTCCTTTCCCAGGTCGAACTTGTCGTCGAGCGCGACATCATGCAGCGTCATCAGGCATTTCCTCTGCGGAGGCCGCAGTTCGAGCGCAGCCAACGTCGGAGTCGAGTGCCTACAGTCTTTCTTCCCTTGCCGGGGAGGTCAAACAAAATCGAAGGTGCCAGACGGCGCGCAACAAATGACCCGTGCGCGGCCGTGTGACGCCACGAAACGCCTCGGGGAGGATGGCCGAGTACGAAAATTCCGGCGGCGGTCCAGTGCCGCTGGTGACGCATCATGCGGCCTTTGGGCAACTGGGCTTCGGTTCGCCGGGCAGCTTGCCGTCGACATGGCCGGCCAGGTCCTTGTTGAGCTCGTAGACTGGCCCGACCACGAGAGGCCGGTCGGGCAGGACCGACTGGTCGAGCGAGGACGTCAGTGTCGTCTCGAAACTCTGCAGCAATTTGCCGCTGGAATCCTCGATGCGGATCGACACCGCATAGGGCTTGTCCTTGACGACGCAGGTGAGCGGCGGGCTGGTCAGCGTCACATGCGGCAGCTTCGGCCATATTTTCTGGGTGACGATGATCGGATCACCACCGGCCGGGTTCTGGAAGGAGACCACGGCGACCTGTCCCTCACCCACCGGCCGCAGCGGATTGAGGGTGATGACATAGGTGGCGATGCCCAGCCGGTAGTTGAACTCGAACAGCTTCCCGGAAATGGCGAAAAACTGGTCCTTGTCGGAGTCACGGCAGGCGCCGAGCGCGGCCGCCGCGAACAACGCCGCGACGACAATCATCGCGCGCGAGAATCTCTTAGACATTGGTGATCTCCCTCGCCGCGGTCCGGCGGCGATAGTATCGGTTTGCCTTCTGTCGGTTGCCGCACACCGCCATGTCGCACCAGAGGCGGCTGGAATTGCGGCTTTTATCGACAAACAGCCAGCTGCAGTTCGGACATATCCTCAGCCTGGCGATTGTGTCGCCGCGCAGCAGCGACAGCGCCGAGATCGCAAGCGCCGCCTCGAAGGCAATCGGCGTCGCCGGATCGCCGAACGGTTTTCCGGGCCTCCCGATTTCGGTGCGGCTTTGGGCGAGTCCGTCGGCGCAGGCTTCAAGGAATTCAGGCATGTCTCCGGTGGCGATCGCACCTTTCGAAACCGCACGGCGAAACAGCCGATCGGTCGTCTCCCTGATCGAAAGCACCACCGGCGCGATCTTTTCAGGCGCCGGCGCTACGAGCGGCCTGCCGCCGACCTCGACGGCACGAAAGCCGCTCGCCGCTTCGGCAAAGCGGGCGATCTCGGCCGGATCTTTGAGCCGGTCGAAGGTTTTCTCCGGATCGTTCCGCAAGACGACGGTGTTCGCCGTGTCGAGCGCAAGCATGCCACCGGTGAAGCGGTGCGGAGTCCAGGATACTGCCATATGGCGAATCTAACCGATAAATCGCATTTGACAAGTTAGATTCCGGGTGCAACGCTCGTCACGGAGGCGATCGCGATAGCCTAGTCCTGAGAATGTCGTCGTCCCAAACCGCTGCGCCCCGATTGCGGGGCATGCATCGAGGACATTGCATGCTCTATTTCTTCCAGCAGGTTCTGAACGGGCTGCATTCGGGCGCGCTCTACGCATTGCTTGCCTTCGGCTACGTGCTGACCAACGGCATCCTTCACCGCACCAATCTTGCCTATGGGGCGCTGTTCGCCTTTTGCGGGCATACGATGATCCTCACCGCGGCGTTCGGCTATCAGGCGCTGTGGCTGACGCTGTTTGCATCCGTCGCGCTCGGCGTAGCTGCGGCGTTCCTTTATGCGGCGCTGCTCAGCCGCGTCTTGTCGCGAACCATCTTCGAACCGTTGGCCGACCGCTCGCCCAACGCCATCGTGGTGACGACGCTCGGCATATTGCTGGCCCTGTCGGAAGCCAGCCGCATCGCCGCCGATACCCATGATCTGTGGCTGCCGCCAATGCTGGCCCAGCCCATCATTTTTGCGCGGAGGGCCAATTTCAATGCCACGCTGACGCTCATTCAGTTGCTCGACTGCGCTGTCGTCGCGGCAACTATCGGGCTCGCCGCCTGGGCGTTCGCCCGCTCGAGCTTCGGCCGGCGCTGGCGCGCCGTGTCCGACGATCCCAGGGCGGCGGCGATGTGCGGCGTCGATGTTCGCGCGGTGCTTCGGCGTGCGGTGCTTTTCGGCGGCCTTTGCGCGGCACTGGCCGGCGTCCTCGCCGCCTTCTACTACGGCAACATCAGCTTCGGCACAGGGTTGGTCTACGGGCTGAAAATCCTGTTTGTGACGGCGGTGGGCGGCTATCTCTCGCCGTTGCGGGCAGCACTTGGCGCTGCCGCGTTCGGCATGGCCGAATCGCTGTGGGCCGGCTACTTCCCGGTCGAGTGGCGCGACGCCTGGATGTATCTGTTCCTCGTCGCCATGCTGGTGCTAATCGGCGCCGGCCGCGACCAGAGCAAGATTGCCTAACTAGACTTTGGTTGCATGACGTCTACAGCGCCGCGCGTCCTCTCGGACGCGCAAAGGACGCTGTAGCACTTTGATTTTGCGCATCCCCAGCGAAAATCGATTTCGATTTTCGGGGTCATGCGCTAGTCAGGCGGCTGTTTCGCCCCTTCCCCATCTCACAAGATTGTTTTACTCGACTTGCCCCGTGTTGACCCGCCGGGCCACGCACGGCATACCGTTGGGCCACAGCGGCGCGACGAAAAACAAGCGGGAATCGGCCGCCGCTGACATTTGAGTCACGCATCGTGCTTTCCGAAAATCGACACCGATTTTCGGGGCCGATGCGTAAAGGGAGGAATGCATGGCAGGGCTTCTCGCTCTATCCAGAACCATCGATCGCGTGAACGAATTCATCGGCAGATGGGTGTCGTGGCTGATCCTGCTGGCAATCCTAGTCAGCGCCGCCAATGCGGTCATCCGCAAGACGTTCGACATGTCGTCGAACGCCTGGCTGGAACTGCAGTGGTATCTGTTCGGCGCCGCCTTCATGCTGGCCGCCGCCTACACGCTGAAGCAGAACGACCATATCCGCATCGACATCGTCTACGGCATGTTCTCACGCCGCGTGCAGCACTGGATCGACCTTCTCGGCCACCTCTTCTTCCTGATGCCGTTCGTGACGCTGATGGTGATCTACTTCGTTCCCTATGTTTCGCTGTCGTTTCGCAGCGGCGAAATGTCGAACAATTCAGGCGGGCTGATCATCTGGCCGGCGAAGGCGATCCTGCTGGTGGGCTTTTTCCTGCTCGCGCTCCAGGGCATCTCCGAGATCATCAAGAAGATCGCCATCATGCGCGGCGACATGGACGATCCCACCCCGTTCATATCGGTGCATGAGCAGGCAGAACTCGAAGCGAAAGCGCTCGCCGAAGAGGTGCGCTCGTGATGGAGTTCATCGCCCAGAACATGGCGCCGATCATGTTCGCCTCGCTGGTCATCTTCCTGCTGATCGGCTACCCGGTCGCGTTTTCGCTCGCCGCCAACGGCCTGCTGTTCTTCTTTATCGGCGTGCTGCTGTCGCCCTATTCGGGCGGCTCGATCAATCTCGCCTGGCCGCTGCTGCACGCACTGCCGGATAATTTCTACGGTAGCCGGGTGATGTCGAATGACACGCTGCTGGCCATCCCGTTCTTCACCTTCATGGGCATCGTGCTCGAACGATCGGGCATGGCCGAGGACCTTCTCGATACGATCGGCCAGTTGTTCGGACCGATCCGCGGCGGCCTCGCCTATGCCGTGATCTTCGTTGGCGCGCTGCTTGCCGCAACCACGGGTGTGGTGGCTGCTTCCGTCATCGCGATGGGCCTGATCTCGCTGCCGATCATGCTGCGCTACGGCTATGACCGCCGTGTGGCGTCCGGCGTCATTGCCGCATCGGGCACGCTCGCCCAGATCATTCCGCCCTCGCTGGTGCTGATCGTTCTGGCCGACCAACTCGGCCGCTCGGTTGGCGACATGTATGCGGGCGCGCTGATCCCGGGGCTGGTTCTGACCGGCCTTTACACGATGTATATCGTGATCATGTCGATCGTCCGGCCAAAGTCGATGCCGGCCCTGCCGCTGGAGGCCCGCACGCTCGGCCACGGTGTCCTGTCGCTGCTGTTCGCGGTGCTGGCGGCAGTCGTGGTTTCCTACGCGGCGTATCGCTATCTTGCGCCGTCGCACGGCCAAAACGCCGACATCCTCGGCGCCACCATCGGCGTGATCTTCCTCTATGTCGTGGCGATCGCCGACCAGCGCCTGAAGATCAACATGATGTCGCGGCTGGCGCAGCAGGTGATCATCGTGCTGATCCCGCCGCTGGCGCTGATCTTCCTGGTGTTGGGCACCATTTTTCTGGGCATCGCCACGCCGACCGAGGGCGGCGCCATGGGCGCTGTCGGCGCGCTGATCATGGCGGCGATGAAGGGGCGGCTGTCGCTGGATGTGATCAAGCAGGCGCTGGCGTCGACGACGCGGCTGTCGTCCTTCGTGCTGTTCATCCTGATCGGCGCGCGGGTGTTCTCGCTGACCTTCTACGGCGTCAACGGCCATATCTGGGTCGAGCACCTCCTGACCTCGCTGCCGGGTGGCGAAGTCGGCTTCCTGATCGGGGTGAACATCCTCGTCTTCTTGCTCGCCTTCTTCCTCGATTTCTTCGAACTCGCCTTCATCATCGTGCCGCTTTTGGCGCCGGCCGCCGACAAACTCGGCATCGACCTGATCTGGTTCGGCGTGCTGCTCGGCGTCAACATGCAGACCAGCTTCATGCATCCACCCTTCGGCTTCGCGCTGTTCTACCTGCGTTCGGTCGCCGCCCGCGTGCCCTATCTCGACCGCCTCACCGGCAAGCAGATCGCGCCGGTGACAACCGGCCAGATCTATTGGGGGGCGGTTCCCTTCGTTTGCATCCAGGTCATCATGATCGGGTTGACCATCGCCTTCCCGCAGATGGTGATGCACTACAAAGGCACGGCAGTGGACCCGGGCACGATCGATTACCAGGTGCCGGAAACGCCGGGCCTGTCACCGCTCGGCGCACCGCCGGCGGATGGCGGCACGGCGCCGACCGCGCCTGCACCGGATCTGTCGCAGCCGCCGAATTTCGGTGAAACGCCGCCTGCCAAGCCAGCAGCGCCAGCACCCGATCTGTCCCAGCCACCGAGTTTCAATTGATCCGGAGGCTCAACAGACATGAAAGCGGTGCGGCTGGAGGGCGTGGGCAACATTGCCCTACGCGAGGTCGGCAAACCATCCGCAGGACCGGACGACCTCCTGGTGCGGATCGAGGCGTGCGGCGTCTGCGGCACCGACCGGCATCTTTTCCATGGCGAATTTCCCTGTACGCCGCCGGTGACGCCCGGGCATGAATTCTCCGGGATCGTCGAGGCGATTGGAACCGCTGTGTCCGGCTTTTCGGTCGGCGATCGCGTCACCGGCGATCCCAACATTGCCTGCGGGCGCTGTCCGCACTGCCATGCCGGTCGCATCAATCTCTGCCACAATCTGATGGCCATCGGCATCCGCCGCGACGGCGGTTTCGCCGAATATGTCGTGCTGCCTCAGAAGCAGGCCATCCTCCTTCCGAAAGACCTGAAGCCGACGCATGGCGCATTCTGCGAGCCGCTTGGCTGCTGCCTGCATGGCATGGACCTGGGCCGGATAAAACCCGGCTCCTCGGTCGCTGTGCTTGGCGGCGGCGTGATCGGCCTGCTCACCGTGCAACTGGCGAGGCTTGCCGGCGCGACCACAATCATCCTGTCGACGCGCCAGGCCTCGCGGCGTGCCCTCGCCGAAGAATTGGGCGCAACAGCGACGGTCGACCCCGGCGCTTGCGATATCATCGATACGGTCGGCGGCCCGTCGGGTCTGCTGCCGGGCGGTGTCGATGTGGTGTTCGAATGTGCTGGCGTAAGAGAGACGGTCGAACAATCGATGCGGCTCGCCAGGGCCGGCGGCACGGTTGTCATCGTCGGCGTGACGCCTCAAGGCATCAAAGCGGAATTCGAACCTTTCGACCTGTTGTTCCGGGAATTGAAGGTTCTGGGCTCGTTCCTCAATCCGTTTACGCATCGCCGGGCCGCCGATCTCATCGCCTCGGGTGCGATCGAGATCGACAAGCTCATCTCACGGCAGGTAACGCTTGAAGAGGCGGCCGCGGTGATCGCCAACCCGCCTGCGCCAGGTGAAGTCAAGGTGCTGGTGGTGCCGCGCTGATCGGCAAA
>NZ_SUEO01000015.1:35998-49666 GCF_004962925.1 Mesorhizobium sp.
ATCGAAATGTTACGGCGCCACGCGTCCGAAGAACGCGTGGCGCCGTAACTGTTGTCAGAGCTTGCCGGTGCGCTGCTGGACCATCATGAAGGTGTCGTAATTGTATTCGGCCACCTGCGCCCAGAGATAGTGCTCCTTGCGGAAGGCCTTGATCGAGTCCCAGATCTTCTTGAACGGCGCGTTCGAGGCTTCCATCTCGGCATAGACCTCGTTCGCCTTTTCGAAGCAGGCTGCCAAGATTTCCGGGCTGAACGGGCGCAATTTGGCGCCCCCGGACACCAGCCGCCTCACGGCCGCCGGATTCAGATAGTCGTATTTCTGCAGCATGTTGGCGTCGGCGGCCTGCGCGGCGGTGTGCACCAGCGCCTTGTAGGCCGGCGAAAGCTCTTCGTATTTCGCCTTGTTGAACATCAAATGGACGGTCGGCCCGCCTTCCCACCAGCCGGGATAATAATAATTGGGCGCAACCTTGTAGAAGCCGAGTTTCTCATCGTCATAGGGGCCGACCCATTCGGCGGCATCGATGGTGCCTTTTTCCAGCGCCGGATAGATGTCGCCGCCGGCGATCTGCTGCGGCACGACGCCGAGCCTTTGCACCACTTTGCCGGCAAAGCCACCGATGCGCATCTTGAGGCCCGAAAGGTCGGCAACCGTGTTGATCTCCTTGCGGAACCAGCCGCCCATCTGCACGCCGGTATTGCCGCCCGGCAAGCCAAAAAGACCTTGCGTAGCCAGAAACTCGTTGAACAGGTCGATGCCGCCGCCGTGGTAATGCCAGGCATTGATGCCACGCGCGTTAAGCGAGAACGGAACCGCAGCGCCCAGTGCCCATGTCGGGTCCTTGCCCCAATAATAATATGCCACCGTATGGCAGGCCTCGACGGTGCCGGCGGTGGTGGCGTCCGCAACCTGCAGGCCGGGCACGAGTTCGCCGGCGGCAAAGACCTGGACCTGGAAATTGCCATCGGTCGCCTCCGAAAGCATCTTGGAAAAGACCTCGGCGCCGCCATAGATCGTGTCCAGGGATTTCGGGAAGGACGACGCCAGGCGCCATGTCACTTTCGGATTGGATTGAGCGATGGCCGGTGCGGCAAGCGCTGCTGTAGCCGCTGCGGCGCCCACACCGGTCGCGCCGGCCTTGCGGATGAATGATCGACGATCCATGAAGTCCTCCCTATTGGATCAACAGACCGACGTACGGGAAATGCTCCGTTCCCCGGATCGGCTTCGCGGAAACAATACACGGGCAAGAAGTCGAGTCCAGCTTAGCAGCCGGTTTTGCTGGCGGCGTTTTCACGAAATTCGCGCGGTGAACGCGTCTCCTGCAACTATAGTCTAACGACCGCTCTGTGGCCCATTCGACATGCCGAAACTTGTCATGGCAAAGCGCGTTCGGATCGCCTATTTTAAAGGCAGAATATGTCCCTGCACTGAATGGACCCGGATAAAATGCAGCAGCCGCTCGTCGCCATATCGACCGACGTCCGCCAGTTCGACAACTACACCTGGCATGCTGCTCCGCAGCAATATCTGGAGGCAGCGCTTTCGGCCGCCGGCGTGTTCCCGGTGCTGGTGCCGTCCTTCGGCGACCGGCTCGATTTCGATGAGCTCCTATCATCGGTTGACGGCGTCATGATCACCGGCTCGAAGTCCAATGTGCATCCCTCCCTCTATGGCGGCGAAGCCAGCGAGGCCAATGGTCCCTACGATCCTGCCCGCGACGCCACGACGCTGCCGTTGATCCGCAAGGCGGTTGAGCGCGGCGTGCCGCTGCTCGCCATCTGCCGTGGCATTCAGGAGATGAATGTGGCGCTGGGCGGCACGCTGGCGACCGAAATCCAGGAGCGCGAGGGTTCGCTGGACCATCGCGCGCCGGCGAGCGACAATCAGGACGAACGCTTCGCCATCCGCCAGACCATTTCGATCAAGCCCGGAAGCTGCCTCGCTGGAGTGTTCGGGGCGGGCGACCTAATGGTCAACTCGGTGCATCGCCAGGCAGTCGACCGGCTCGGCCCGAAGCTGCAAATAGAGGCGGTTGCCAGCGACGGCACGGTTGAGGCGGTTTCGGTGCGGGACGCCCGCGCCTTCGCCGTCGGCGTCCAGTGGCATCCCGAATACTGGGTCAAGTCGGACAGCGTCTCGGCAAAGATATTCCGTGCCTTCGGCGACGCGGTGCGCCTGCACGCCGCGGCAAAATCCGGCGCGCGCGCCGCCGCTGAATAGATAACTCAATCGCCCGAAATCAGGGGGCGCTGGCTGCCAGCGACAGCAGCGGGAGGGCCGGCGCGTAGGATTCATAACCGTCGCCGTCGGCGACGGCGAAAGTGACGATCGGGTCGATGTCGTTCGCGCTGAAGGCGACCGTGCCGTCATCCTGCTCCCGCCAGAATTTCGCGCGCTCGACGCCGGGTAAAATCCGACGGCAATTCGCAGCGACCGTCAACAGCGACAGACCATCGGAAATTTCGGCGCCGCGCTTGACCGCGCAGGACGCTTCGTCGCCATTGGCCACCAGCCTGTAGCTGCCGGACGGCGGCGTTGGCTCATTGGCTGCTTCGCCATTGCCACCTCGAAGCAGCTGAACGCTACCGAACAGCGCGGCGACCGCCATCAATGCGGCAAGTGCTTTCATCCTGTATTCTCTGCTTAGTTGGCGAGAGATACAGAATGATTTCAAAGCGTTAAGCCGACGTTAATAAATATGAAAGGTCGCCGCTCAGCTCCGCGCCTTTACCTTTTCCGTCTCCGGCACCGGCGTCAGCGCCTTTCCCCGGGAAAACCAGGAAACCAGGTTGTCGACGCATAGATCGGCCATGGCGCGACGGGTATGGTCCGATGCCGAGCCGACATGCGGCAAAAGCGAGGTGTTGGGGGCGGCGAGCAGCGCCGGCGGCACATTCGGCTCGTCGGCGAAGACATCGAGCCCGGCGGCGGCGATGGTGCCATCGGCAAGGGCTGCGGCAAGTGCCGCCTCGTCCACCGTGCTGCCGCGGCCGATGTTGACGAAGACGCCGTTGGGGCCGAGCGCCGACAGGATCTCGGCGTTGACCGCTTTTTCGGTCGAAGCGCCGCCGGGCGCTACCGAGATCAGCGTATCGACCGCCTCGGCAAGGCCTTTCAGGCTCTGATGATAGTCGTAGGGCAGGCCTTCGACCTGGCGCCGGTTGTGGTAGGCGATCGGCAGGCCAAAGGCCTCCAGCCGCCGGGCAATGGCGAGACCGATGCGGCCCATGCCGAAGATGCCAACGCTGCGGCCGCGCAAGGTCAGCCGGCTTAGCGGATAGTTGCCGTTGCGCTTCCAATTGCCGTCGCGCAGCCAGGTCTCGGCGCGTGGCAGATCGCGGACGGTGTTGATCAGCAGGCCGAGCGCCGTGTCGGCGACCTCTTCGGTCAGCACGTCCGGCGTGTTGGTCACCATGATGCCGCGCTGCGCGGCGTGGCGGACATCGACCGAATCATAGCCGACGCCGAAATTGGCGATGATCTCGAGATTCGGCAACGCATCCATCAGTGGGGCATTTATGCCGCCGAAAGCGGCAATGCCGCGCACCGACCGGCGCAGTTCGTCGGTGACCAGCGACGCATCGGCCCGTTCGATCCCCACGCGGCTGAATGTCCGGTCGATGCGGCCGACAGCGTGGTCGTTGAATTGGCCCGGCACCAGAATGGCGACTGCTTGCTGCTGTTCGGCTTTTGTCATGCACGTTCCACCGGTTTGCCGGTCGACTGGCGCACATGCAGTTCCGGCTTGATCAGTTCCTGCGACGGCCGCACCATCTGCCCATTGAGCTTGTCGAGCAGCGCGCTGGCGGCGCGGCGGCCGACCTCGCGCTGGCCGTTCCAGACGGTGGTCAGCGCCGGCGTCGCGATCGCGGCTTCCTCGAGATCGTCATAGCCGGTGACAGAGATGTCAATGCCCGGCACCAGCCCGGCGCGTGCAATGCCGTTCATCAGGCCGATGGCGACGAGGTCATTCCAGCAGCAGGCCGCAGTCGGCTTGTCCTTCAGCGCCAGGAACTGCCCAGCGGCCTCGAAGCCGGCCTGCTTGGTGCGCGGGCCGGCGATGCGCCAGGACGGCCTGACCTCCAGCCCGGCCGCCTCCATAGCGTTGACATAGCCCTGGTAGCGGTCACGGCCGGTCGAGGTCTGGTCGGTGCCGCCGACCATGGCGATGCGCTTGTGGCCGAGCGAGATCAGATGGTTGGTGGCAAGCCCGGTGCCGTAAGCATCGTCGCCGCGAAACACCGGCACGTCAGCGCCTTCGACCGTGCGCGCGATCAGCACCGCCGGCAGGCCGTTTTCCTCGGCCATCAGGATGTCTTCGGGCGGCGTTCCGATGGCCGGCGACATGATGACGCCGTCGGCGCCAAGCTGCAGCAGCGTGTCGATGAAGGTGCGCTGCTTTTCGAGCTGGTCGTAATGGTTCGACAGGATGAAGGTCTGCCGGCTGCGGTCGAGCTCGCTTTCGATCGAGCGCAGTATCTCGGCGAAGAAGGGATTCATGATGTCATGGACGACGACGCCGACGATGCCCGAGCGCGAGGTGCGCAGGCTGGCGGCGCGGCGATTGTAGATATAGCCGATGGCGCGGGCATGTTCCTTGATACGGTCACGTGTGGTTCCGGCGACCAGCGGGCTGTCGCGCAGGGCTAGCGAGACCGTGGCCGTGGACACGCCGAGCGCATCCGCGATCGTCGAAAGCTTGATCTTCTGTGCCAGCGCCTTGCGCTCCCCCGACGATCTAGAGCTGATCCATGATCTTTTTCCGAAAACCGGATTCCAATTTCGGGATCATGATCTAAACAGTTTAAACGCGGCCTTATGCCACCCTTCCGGAACAAATCAAAGTTTTTTTGCCAGCGCTTCCATCTCGACGTCGAGGGCGGCGCGGTTGCGCACGCGAAGCCGGTGCTCGCGATGGACGATATAAAGGCCGCTGGCGACGATGACGGCCGCGCCGACGAGCGTCCAGCGGTCGGGAAACTGATTGAAGACGATCCAGCCGGCAATGATCATCCAGATCATCTGCGAATAGGGATAGGGGGCCAGTGCCGTGGTGGTGGCGAGACGATAGGCCTGCACCAGGAGCCAGTGGCCAATCGCACCGAAGACGCCAAGCATCATCAGGATGAACCAATGCCAGCCATCCTGCGGCAGAGAGAGTGAAAACGGCAGCATCGGCAAGAGCAGTACGGCCGGCGCCAGCGCCGAAAAGAGGATGAGGCTCTCCGAGGTTTCGGTCGCCGACATGCGCCGCGTCATGATGACGTAGAAACAGTTCGACAGCATCGAGCCGAGCGCGAAGAGGTGACCTATGCCAAAGACGCCGACGCCGGGCCGGGTGATGATGAGGACGCCGACGAAGCCGCTCAGGATCGCCAGCCAGCGCCGCCAGCCGGCCCATTCGCCGAGCAGCGGACCGGCGAGTGCTGTGATCACCATTGGTGCGAAGAAGTAAATCGAGGTGGTTTCGGCCAGTTGCAGGGTCCGCAGCGCCATGACGTTGCAAATGGTCGATCCGAACAGGAAGGCGCCGCGCAGGATATGCGCCGGCAGATTTGTTGGCGCGAAAGCGCGCCGGCTCGCGCCATCCGCGCAGAAAGATACCGACAAGCACGACATGGACGGCGAAGCGAGCCCAAGCGACGATCAGCGCCGAGACGCCTGCCAGGACGAGATATTTGCTGCTGGTGTCGAGGAAGGTGAAAAACACATAGACGCAAAGCATGCAAAGGATCGCCGTCGGAGGCGTCGCTCTTTCGTCTTGTTTTGGGGGAGGACTCAATTTCAGGCCGGATAGTGAGGTGGAGCCACCTTTGCGGGAATTGCCACCTGCCGGCAAGCCAAAAAAGACTGACACAACAACCAGCCGCCACAGGCTTGGTCCTTGTTTCTGCATGTCGGTTTCCCGAAACCGCTACGCACTTTTGGACGACATGCACTAGGATCAAAACCCAATCACGCTGAACGACGGAGTTCGATCCATGAACTGGCCGGACGGAATTATGAAGCCACGATTGGCATGATGTCCAACGTGATGGCATGTATCTGGGGCTTGTCGACCAGGACAATCGCATAGTGGGCGAGATTTTTCTCTCGGACATTGATGGGAGGGTGACGATTACCTTAGGTCAACCTGGGGTGCCTGTTGAGGTAGTCGAATGGATGATCGCCAAAGCCAAGGTTCGCCTGCCGACGACCGATCCTGTTTCGGCTAGCGACGGATCGGGAGGAGTACTGTGAGAACCTTCGCTGAAAGAATAATCGGCAAGTCGATACGCTCCGTTGGAAGAAGTGAAGCAGGGTACGGAATTGACGTTCTTCTCTCCGACGGCACCGGGCTTACTGTCTATACAGAAGTGTCACTGCGAATGAGTGACGCAGCAAGCGGATCGTACATCGAACGCGTTATATCCACCGATCAAGAAATTACCCTTCACTTGGGAGGGAATGACTTCGTCGCGATCTCGATCGACCGCCTAAAACACGATGCCGTCGAGTTGTTCGTCTACGTAGACACGGACGGCACCTTTGTCGTCGAGAACTAAGGGACCGCCTTCCACCCATTGCGGAGCTTGGAGCCGTCATCATAAGCTCCGCCAATGCAACACTCGTCCCTCATATCCTTCCTCAACGCCGAGAAAACGCCCGCCGAGCTTTGGCGGGAGATTGAAGCCGAGGTGAACGAATGCGTAGCTGCCGCGTCCAAGCTTGGCGGCGTGGGGCATGTCATCATCACTGACGGGCCGGATACGATCATTGATCGTCGGCATGTGGAAGTGTTGGTTGGTGGGCTGGCGGACGGCATACTACCGGTCCAAGCAGTCGCCTACATCGCCGATGCGCTGATCATGAGCGATCACTTCGACTTTGGGGACGAGAGCGTCTCGGAGGTTCTGATCTTCCTGTCAGACGAGAGTGCGCCCATTTCGCGAGAAGAGATGCAAGTGCTGCGGAGCCGCCTCTCGACGGGAGGGTAATGTCCGTTTCCACCGATAGTGTTGAAAAAGTCCGACGGGTTGTGAAGCAGGCACCGACAACAGAATCCCATTTCTTGGCAAGGCCTTTTTCCGGAATCTCGATTCGCAATCAGACTCCTTGCGAAACAAATTCTACCCGAGCGTCCCAATGGGCTTGGTCGCGGACTTTTTCAACACTATCCACCCATCTCAGCCGTTGGCGGAAGCCGCTGATTGAGTTTTGACCTAGAGCGACGTGCGTCCACTTGGACGCACAAAGTACGCTCTAACACTTTTAATCTACGCATCGTGCTTTCCGAAAATCGACTACGATTTTCGGGCCGATGCGCTAGGGATGCATACGCGCGCCCTTGATGATCTTGTCGACAAGCTTCTTTTCGGCGCGTAGCGCAATGCCGACGACCTTGGCGTCGTCGGGTGCGAATTCGGCAAAGACGGCGCGGTTCGCCATGTCGTGACCGGTCGAAAACATATCCTCGACATACAGTGAGGTCGTCACGCCGCGGTCCAGCGCCCGCCGGTGGATCGCACTGAGCGTTGGGCGGTCGGCCGAGAGCACAATGACCGGCTGAATCGAGAGCGGGTTATAGATGTTGCCGGCGCGGTCGCGATAGGGTTCGCCGATGATGTCGGTATACTGCGCGACGATGCCGCTGGTCAGGAAGGCGGTGACATTGAGTTTTTGCCAGACGGGAAGGTCGTCCTGCAGCACGATTGCAAATTTGGTGTCGAACATGAGACATTTGCCGTTGGTTCGTGGATGAAAACGATGTCACATGGTCTAGATGGCGAGGCCTTTCAGGGTCTTGGACGTTTGTGCGTTGACGTGGCTCAGAACTGCGTCATCTCGGCCCCCGATTCCGTCGGCATGGAGCGTATCGAGGCACGGTTCCACGGCAGCGCCTTCGATCTCCATCGTCACGACACCTATGCGATCGGCGTGACGCTGCATGGCGTGCAGCGTTTCCGTTATCGCGGCGCGACGCATCACAGCCTGCCCGGCCAGATCATCGTGCTCCATCCCGACGAATTGCACGACGGCGGCGCCGGGACCGAAGACGGCCTGCGTTACAGGATGCTTTATCTGGAGCCGTCCGTCGTGCTGGACTGCCTCGATACGGTCGGCGCATCGCTGCCTTTCGTCAGGGATGCTGTGGTGACGGATCCAGTTTTCCGCACGAGGCTGCTTTCGGCGCTAGGGCCGTTGGACCAGAAGCTGGACGATCTTTTTGTCGCCGACTTCATTGCGCAGCTGATGCAAAGCTTGACACGGCATGCAGGCCTGCCGGCGAAGCCGATCCCAAGGACAGCGTGGCGGGCAGCCAGCCTGGCACGCGACTATCTGGAAGAAAATGTTTTCCGTATCGTCCGTTCAGAGGAGTTGGAGACGATCACCGGGCTGGATCGCTACGCCCTATCGCGGCATTTCCGTGCCGCCTTCTCCACCAGCCCGCATCGCTTTCTCTTGATGCGCCGGCTTCAACGAGCACGCCGCATGATCGAGGCGAACGAACCATCGGCGCAGATCGCGATAGCGGCCGGCTTCAGTGACCAAAGTCATTTTATCAGACACTTCAAGAAGGCGTTCGGCGTCACGCCGGGCCGCTGGTCGACCCTGATCCATGGATCGTCGGCAGCAGCTGCCTGATCGCATCAGCCGCGGATCATTCGTCGGCGTCGATCTCGTCGTCTACGAGAACCATCTCCCCGTTCGAGAGGTTCGCCTCGACGCGGGCGAGCAGCTTGAACAGTGCCTTCTGGTCCTTTTTGTCGAGACCCTTCAGCGCCTGCTTCTCGGTTTTCTTCACCGATTTCTCGATGGCGTGAATGATTTCGCGGCCAGTGTCGGTCAGGAAGATATGGGCCTGACGAGCATCGGCGACAGAGGCGCGCTTTTCCAGGAAGCCCTGCGCCTGCAGCCGGTTGATGGTCTTGGTGATTGTCGGCGGGCGCACGCCGAGGCGGCCGGCAAGATTGCCGGGCGTCTGCCCGTCTTCACGGTCGAGCGCCAGCATGATCTGGTCCTGGCCGGCATAAAAGCCGTGCCCTAGAAGCCGCGCCGCCAGCGCAGTACGTGCCAGCCGCGCCGCCGAATGCAGCCGGCTCATTGTCGCAGTCTTGTCCGCCTTGGCCATGGTCATACCTCTTCGGCCGAACCGGTGTGCGGACAGCATAGAAGCAGCCGCCCGGTTGGCAATCGACGATCAAAAAGATCCGGCTTTGCAAAACAGCTTTGCCGGCAAGCAATGCGATGTCCGCCGTGGCTAATGCCAGATGTTTATTTCAGTTAGATGACAAACGACTTTTCAGTGCAGGTGGAAGCTTGCGGGCAGGAGCGCCGCACATACGAAACGAGACTCAATCAGCCTTTACCGCGACGATCATCAAGGCCTGGTAGGCGTCCGCCACCTCGCGCAGGGCTGCCTGCGACAGCGGCCCGGCGCGCCGCGCGATACCGTCCCTGGCATTCGACGTATCCCGCTTGCCGGACCGGTCGGTGTAGGGCGCGACAGTGGTGAATATCTGCTCGCTGAGGTTGTCGGGGAAAAACAGCTGGCCGGTCATCACCGAATTGTCGTTCGGGAAGACCTTGAAGTGGATGTGGGTGGTGCGACCGCGATACCAGCCGGGATAGATGGTAGCGAAGGAAGCGATGCCGGTGGCGTCCGTCTTTTGCCAACCGCGCAGAAAACTCTGGCTTGAGGTGTCGACATCCTGGCCATCGCCTTGTCCCGGATAGCCCGAATAATGCCCTTGCGCGTCGCAATGCCAGATGTCGACGCGCGCGCCGGGAAGCGGCCGGCAGCCCGCGTCGACCACCTGCAGCCGCACATTGAGGGCAATGCCCGCTTTGCCTTCGGTGATATCGGCGCGCTCGAGCTTCGGGTCGAAATAGAACGGTCCCTCGGTCGCCTCCGGCGTGATCGCGCAGACGCCGGCACCGCTATCGAACAGGGCAAGTCCGGCATAGGGCGAGGCTTCTTCGGCCCTTGCTGCCGCTGGAAGGAAAATACCGCCGCCGGCAGTGACGGCGATGAGACCGAGCGCCCGACGTCGGTTCAATGGAAATGAGGACGGTTTGTCGGACATCCGGCGCCTCTTTCATTCTGTCGAGCAACTCACCTAGTTCTTATCTAGGCAGTGAGGCCAGCCAGCACTAATGAAAGTTCGGCAATGTTGGCGCCTGTTTGGCCCATCGGTTTGCTGCGTGCAAAAGCAAGGCGCACATCCTATATGGAGCCAACAATCCTTTTCGAGGCCCAACATGAGCGATGCACAGACGATGCAGATCCCCGTAACCGTTCTCACCGGCTATCTCGGCGCCGGCAAGACCACGCTGCTCAACCGCATCCTTTCGGAAAACCACGGCAAGCGCTACGCCGTCATCGTCAATGAGTTCGGCGAGATCGGCATCGACAACGAGCTGATCGTGGAATCCGACGAGGAAATCTACGAGATGAACAATGGCTGCGTCTGCTGCACGGTGCGCGGCGACCTGATCCGCGTCGTCGAGGGGCTGATGCGCAGGCCAGGCCGCTTCGACGCCATCGTGGTCGAGACCACCGGCCTCGCCGATCCGGTGCCGGTGGCGCAAACCTTCTTCATGGACGACGATGTGCGCTCCAAGACCAGGCTCGACGCGGTGGTGACGCTGGTCGACGCCAAGCACCTGCCATTGCGGCTGAAGGATTCCCGTGAAGCCGAAGATCAGATCGCCTTTGCCGACGTCGTCGTGCTCAACAAGACAGATCTCGTCACGCCGGAGGAACTGAGCAAGGTCGAGGCGACGATCCGCGCGATCAACCCGGCGGCAAGGATCCACCGCACCACGCGCGCCGGCGTGGCGTTGTCCGAAGTGCTGGACCGCGGCGCCTTCGATCTTTCGCGGGCGCTGGAGAACGATCCGCATTTCCTCGAGGCGCATGACGACCACGATCATCATGAGCATGACCATCACGATCACGATGGCCACCATGATCACGACGGGCACGACCACCATCATCACGCGCACCCTTCCGATATCCATGACGTGACGGTGCAATCGGTGTCGTTGCGCGGCGGCGAGATGGACCCGAAGAAATTCTTCCCGTGGATCGAGAAGATCACCCAGATGGAAGGCCCGAACATCCTGCGGCTGAAAGGCATCATCGCGCTCAAGGGCGATGACGAGCGCTATGTCATCCAGGGCGTGCACATGATCATCGAGGGCGACCACCAGCGCGCCTGGAAGGACGGCGAGAAACACGAGAGCCGGCTGGTGTTCATCGGCCGCGAACTCGATGCCGACCGGCTGAAGAAGAGTTTTGACGCCTGCCAGGCCGCTTGATTTCCAGGCCTTATAACGCTAGCGCTGCACCTTCTTTCCTTCTCCCCTTGTGGGAGAAGGTGGCCGAGCGAAGCTCGGTTCGGATGAGGGGGTGTTCTAGCTTGGCACCAACGGCGATCCTTCCAGCACCCCTCAACCGTCTTGGCGCTGCGAGCCAATCCACCTTCTCCCGCAAGGGGAGAAGGTCGCGTCGCACCTAGCCGCGCTAACGATTTGGAATAGTCTCTCATGCCGACAGTCGCCCCACTTGATCTCCAGGGACATTGCATCGCCGCCGTCTTCCTTGGCGACGTGCCGCATTTTGCCCTGGCCGACGGCGCGATCCATCGGCTTGATCATGGCCACAAGACTGTGCAGGCCAATGACGGGCTGCTGGCCGCCTTCCACGACGCGGCAAACGATCGGCTGATCACCGGCGGCGAGGATGGCAAGATTTTTTCGACTACCGCCGGCGGCAATGCCGCAGAACTGGCAAGCGCCGGCAAAAAATGGATCACCAGCGTTGCCGCCGGACCACAAGGCGCCGTCGCTTATGCCTCGGGCAAAATCGCGTTCGTGCGTTTCGCCGACGGCAAGACCACGGAATTTGCGCATCCGCGTTCGGTCGAGGGGCTGGCGTTCTCGCCTAAAGGCATGCGCTTCGGCGTCGCCCGCTACAATGGCGCGACGCTGCATTTCCCGGCGGCCGACGGCAAGCCTGTCGAGCTCGAATGGGCCGGCGCCCACACCGGCATCACCTTCTCGCCGGATGGCGCCTTCCTCGTCACCACCATGCAGGAGAACGCGCTGCATGGCTGGAAACTCGCCGGTGGCAAGCACATGCGCATGAGCGGCTATCCCGGCAAGGTCAAAAGCCTGTCGTGGAGCGCCAAAGGCAAATGGCTGGCGAGTTCCGGCGCGCCGGCGGCGATCGTCTGGCCGTTTTCGGGCAAGGACGGGCCGATGGGCAAGGCGCCGCTGGAGCTCGGCACGCGCGGCAACGCCATGGTGACCTCGGTCGCCTGCCATCCGAGCCAGGATGTCGTTGCCGTCGGCTATGATGACGGCATGGTGATGGCGGTGCGTTTCGCCGACGCCAAGGAGGTGCTGCTGCGCCGACCGGGCAAGGGCGCCATCACCTCGATGATGTGGGACAAGGAAGAGCGCCGCGTCGCCTTCGGCAGCGCGGCCGGCGACTGCGGCGTCATCGACATTTCGGCATAAGCGGGAGTCTCTACTCGGCCCCGCAGGTGACCTTGCCGGTCAAGGCGGCAGGCTCGCCGTCCTTGTCGGCGTCGGCCGTACCGCCATAGATCGCAAGCGAATAGCGCCCGTCATAAATGCCTTCTTCGCTGACCTTGGTCAGGATCGTCAGTTCGACTGAGCTATAGGTGTTTGCGACCTCGTGCTCACGATAGACGAGCAGCCGCAGTTCCTTGCCGTCGAGCCAATATTGCGTCAGGTTGGAATCCTCGAACACTGTCTTGCGCAAATCGTCGTCAACGGGCCTGCCAAGAATTTCGAGGTCACCGCGAAAATTGAAGGTCGGACCGCCCATGCCTCTGGTGACGCCGGCTTCGACCTCGAATTTCACTGCGGCATCCTCGGCGGAGCACCAGATGCCGCCGGTGGCGAAGGCCGTGCCGGCCGACAGCAGCAGCGTTGTTATACATAAGATCGTCCGCATCTTTTCCCCCAAGCCACAGACCCCACTGATGCTGGAGGATGCCCTGAGGTCAAGCGCCAGTCCTCTTCTATCGTGGCCGCTGAACCAATGCAGGGTAGCCGCGCGGCCAATTGCGGTCTCGGACGCCGATTGGCTAGAGTGACCTACGAGAGGGGCCTTCATGCATACAATCGACCATTCAAAGACGTCCATCGGCGGCATCAGCACTGCCCGCATCGCCGATCTGCGCGAGACCGAGGCCGAAGCCTTCCGCAAGGCACGGCCGAAATCGGCAGCGAAGGCCGGCAATGGTCTGCCGGGCTTCTTCGGCGGCGTGCCGATGCACTGGATGAACGACTGGCCGACGCCGTTCCCGATTCTGGTCGGCAGCGCAAAGGGCGCCACCATCACCGATATAGACGGCAACCGGCTCGACGACTTCTGCCTCGGCGATACCGGCTCGATGTTCGGCCATTCGCCGCCGCCGGTCGCCCGCGCCATCCGCCGGCAGGCTGGGCGCGGCCTCACCTACATGCTGCCTTCGGAGGATGCACTCGCCATCGGCCCGCTGCTGCAACAGCGCTTTGGCCTGCCGTTCTGGCAGATCGCGACGACGGCGACCGACGCCAACCGCTTTGCGCTGCGCGTCGCCCGCGCCATCACCGGCCGGGAAAAGATCCTGGTCTTCAACGGCTGCTATCACGGCTCGGTCGACG
>NZ_SUEO01000015.1:49676-51246 GCF_004962925.1 Mesorhizobium sp.
GTCGACGAGACGATGGTGCGGCTGGTCGACGGCAGACCGGTCAACCGACCTGGACTGGCCGGCGAGTTCCGCGACCTGACCCGGGCAACCGATATCATCGAGTTCAACGATGTGCCGGCGCTTGAGGCCGCGCTCCGGGACGGGGATATCGCCTGCGTCATCACCGAGCCGGTGCTGACCAATTCCTGCATGGTGCTGCCAGATCATGGTTTCCACGACGCGCTGCGACGCCTCACCCGCGCAGCCGGCACGCTGCTTCTGATCGACGAGACGCACACGGTTTCGACCGGTCCAGGCGGCTACGCCAGGAAACACGGCTTGGAGCCGGACCTGTTCGTGCTCGGCAAGCCGATCGCGGGCGGTGTGCCGGCCAGCGTGTGGGGCATGAGCGAGAACGTCGCCGCGCGCTATGCTGCCTATAATAGCCAGAAACAGCCCGGTTATTCCGGCATGGGCACGACGCTCTCGGCCAATCCGCTGCAATTCGCGGCGATGCGCGCCACGCTGGAAGAAGTGATGACCGAAGAGAACTATGACCATATGGACCATCTGGCGCGGCGGCTCGACGCCGGGCTGACCGCCGTCATCGACCGCTACCGCCTGCCCTGGCATGTTGCCCGAGTCGGCGCGCGCGTCGAGTTCATCTGCGCACCCGGCCCGCTGAGGAATGGCGGCGAGGCGGAAACAGCGCACGCGCCGGAGCTCGAAGCGGCTATCCATGTCGCGCTGGTCAACCGCGGCGTGCTGATCGCGCCGTTCCATAACATGATGCTGATCTCGCCGGCGACCAGCGCCAGCCAGGTCAACCGCCTGATCACAGCCTTCGATGCGGTTGCGGCAAGGCTCACGGCATGAGACAAGCTTGCACATGAGAGACGCGCGCAAACAAACTTTGAACGCCATCATCGCCTCCCCTTCTGGCTCGACGCCCGCCGAGGCGCAAACCTTTCTCGACGCCCACCCCGAGATCGAAGCGTTCGACATCGTGCTGACCGACGCCAATGGCGTCGGGCGTGGCAAGATCGTGCGCCGGCATGAGTTGATGAGCATCTTCGAGGGCGGCCGGCACATGCCGATATCCATCCTCGGCCTCGATATCACCGGCGAGGACGTTCACGAGACCGGGCTGATCTGGACGACCGGCGACGGCGACCTGCGCGCATGGCCGATCCCCGGCACGCTGGTGCCGCTGTTCGGCACACAGCCGCCGCGCGGTCAGGTGCTGATGGCGATGTATCATCTCGACGGTCAGCCCATGTCCTCCGATCCGCGGCTGGCGCTGGCCCGGCAGGTGGAGATATTGGCGGCCAAGGGCCTGCATCCTGCCGGGCCCTTCGAGCTCGAATTCTTCCTGCTCGCCAATGAACGAGATGCCGACGGCAAGGTGCGGCCCGCCAACGCCGTGCTCGACGGTCGCCGCTCGGCCAAGACCGAGGTCTATTCCGTCGACCACCTGCACGGCATGGAGCCGCTGTTTTCCGACATCTATGCCGCGGCCAAGGTGCAAGGCATCCCGGCGGAGACGGTCATTTCCGAATACGCGCCCGGCCAGTACGAGCTGACGCTGAAT
>NZ_SUEO01000160.1:0-5603 GCF_004962925.1 Mesorhizobium sp.
GTGCCCAGTCCGCACAGGCCGCCCACTCCGGTGATAACGACGCGCCTGTCCATTCAAGCCTCCTTCGCAAGCAAGCCGCGGACGGCTTCCACGACGTCGCCGACATTCTTGAGATTGGACCAGGCATCAGCCGTGTTCATGTCGATCTTGATGCCGTAGGCCTGCTCCACATCCCAGAGGACGTCCGCCAAACCCAGCGAATCGAACCCGAGCGCGTCCAGTTCCGTGGCGATTGTTATCTCGCCGACGAATGACGCAGGCATTCCCTCACCGCTCTCCGACTCGGCGCGTTTCTTGATCAGGGCAATGACGTCCGTTGCGAATTGATCGGCCATTCTGTTTCCTGTCTTTCTTTCCCGCGTTTCGACCTGGACGCGGCTCAGTTCCTAAGGCGCGCCGCGTCGCGAAAGCCATCACGCTTGGGCAACTGACAAAGCCCAATGCTCATAAAGCCGGATCAGGTCCGGCCGGTGTGTGGCGTAGGTGCAGTATGACGATGTGAGCCGCTACACCGTGCGCGTCTCCCAGTCTGTCCATAGGCTCGGAAGAAGTCGGACAGTTTGACATGGCCGGTCAGTTGCAACTCCCTTTCCCAGCACTCCACTGCCCGGTAGAGCGCATGAAAAATCCCCTTTCGGGCGGTTTCTTAAGACGCTCGCCACGCTATGAGGCAGTGGGGCATCGGTGTCCGTCAGGTGCTTCTGCCCATGCAGGATTCCAGAACATTGATGAAATCGTTTGTTTCGATGAAAGGCATCCACACTTTGGATAGTTGACCACGCGTTTCAAAGGTCGTGAACTACATCTCCTCGTTGTGCTCGACGCACTCCCGACAGAGCGCAACCTCATGGGCGCGGCATGCAGGATTAACCGAGCCCAGCCGGTCATGAGTGCGGCCGGCGCTCGGCTGCTCGATTATTTGCGCGATGAGCTCGCGACCATGTCCGCGGAGGTATTCAAACTTAACGCTGCGTCCGGGAGCTCTTGCCCTCCAGTTCGCGACGCTCTCCCGCCCATCCAGTGCTCGTTTATTTCGTCGGATAGTTTGACCCGGCTCTACCGAATCGCCGCTTCAGGATCATTCTTTCCGATTTCGTCACGCTCGTATTTCTGCCGCGTCCTACACCGATTGGGCGCGAACAAAACTGAGCGCCTTGGAACCCGAACCCGTGCGTCGTGACCGGGAGCATCCGGGGCGAACTCATCCGCTCGGGGGCATCGCATCACCGGACGGCGACAGGCACGGTCGACCGGCATCTCGGCATCGGCTGGGAATTCGTCCATGGTCTGCATTGGCGACGCTTCCTGAGGCCACGTAGCCCTTATGCCAAGCTGGGCGCCCGGGTCGAGCGCGTAATGACGACAATTGCTTCGCTACAGGTCAAACGCTTTCCGGGCCACCTGCAAAGTCTTCACCCGGCCGTACAGCGCCCAAGACCACTGATGTGATCGACAAGAGCCTTTTTGATAAATCTGCGCTATTCTCCTGTCGCGCACGGACGACCGCGTGGCGAAGAGCAGGGTCCGAGATGAGAGCCCTGCCGCGCAGCTTCTATCGTCGCGCCTCGTTTGCGGCATCCGTGCCTACCCTCTTCGGACCTCGTGGGTTCCAACCGGCGACGAGGCGTGCATAGGCGCCCTCGGCCTGCTCCACCCAGCGGCGCTCTTCTTCCCGGTGGCTCTTTATGTTGTAGGCGTGCGCTCCCTTTTGGCCGCGCACAGCCTTGCTCCCGGCCTTGAGTTCCACATCGCGCAAGCTTCTTGGCATGCAGGGAGGGTCGAGCCCACGCGTAACTCTCGCCCTTCTCAACAGATGCCAGATCACGACAGAGAGTTTGCGTGCGGTTGCCACGGCCGCGACATGCTGTCCGCGCCGGGCTCGCACGCCGCAGGGAGAAGGCTCGCAACGGTCCGGGAGCACGAGCGGCCGCCCAGGCCGCCTCGACGAGCATGCCGCGCGCATGACCACGGCCCTGCTTGGTGATCCGCCCATGGTAGGCCGGACCTGGCCGGACTGCCGGACGCTTGGGTTCAACCCGAGATAGGTCACGAGCTTCTGCGGATCGTCGAAGCGCGACACGTCGCCGATCGCCGCCTTCATCGCCAGCGCGACGGTGATGTCGACGCCGGGAATGGTCATCAGCCGCTTCACGCCTTCATCCTCGAGAGCCGAGCGGACAAGATCGCGTTCGATGACCTGGAGGTCTTCGCCCAATCGGTCGAACTCGCGCAGATGCCCATCGATCGCGAGGCGCTCGTCCTGCGGTACGACCTGCTCGATTAACCAGGTCCGACCCTTGGCGCCGCACAGGTCGGCATGCGGGCAGGACGGGATCAGGTGGCTATGAAGGATCGACTGGATGACGCTCTTCAATCGAGATCTCTGTCGGACAATCTGATTGCGCCGTGTCACCTGTCGACGCAGAGCCTGCGTCGGCTCGTCCGCAATCCAGACTTCTGGCAAGAAGCCGCTGGCATAGAGCTGCGCAAGAACGTCGGCGTCGATCGTCGTTTTGATCTTGGCATAGGCAACGATAAACACCTGTTTCGGGTTGGCGATCCCCACCTTCTTCACATGCGGCGCAACCACAGCTGCAGCGGACGTCGCGTTGCCGGTGGCCTCGATCACCCCGACATCGTTCGGCGACAGCTTCGCGGCGAACGCCGCCAGCAGATCGCGCCGCATGTCGACGCGGCCGAGTCGCCTGAGCCTGCCCTCCTCCCATGCCACTGCTTCGGCGAAGGCGCGGTGAATATCCAGTCCGATGATAAGCATGCCCGTTCCTCCTTCTTGGCTCGGTCAAAGACGGGAGCTGGCGGGCAACACGACATCTACTGATCCGCGCTCGCAGCGCATCCGGGAAAGTCGCGAGGGGCGGCCATGTAACGAGTTCGGGCTCTCAGCCCACGGTCTATTGACGGCCTGCCTGCACCTTTGTGCTCCCGGTGCCCCACGTCCCGGATGGGCTCACCATAAGGGTCCAAAACCAGAACAGCAGGACGAAAAGGCACCACAGATCACATACCGGATAGCGGCAAGGCCAAGCGCTTCGTTCAGACAGGCTTGCGCCAATGGGCTTAGGCCGAGCCTACAACAGCTCTCAAAAACGCTGCCGGACTGCTGCATTGGCTTCGCCGATACAATTGGCACAGGCCTCACGGCAGCTTAGGATCAAACCGCCCATCAGTCGCCTCGGACTGGAAGGGTGAACCCTATTAGGTTCCACGCCTAGCTAGGTCGGGGCCGCCGAAGACGCTGGTTGATAGCCCGGCGCCATCGGCCCGGCGTTTCAAACTGCCAATCTCTGACCTGCACAGTACGAACGATTGCTCGCTTCGGCAGATCACGCGGCTCATATGTCGGACCTTAACGTCATCCATCATAAACTTTTTGCGACAAAAGATTGCAAGAATGCTAAATTGTTAAAGTCGTTTGTTTCGGTTAAAGGCATCCATCCCATGGATGGCTGATGACATGCGTTTCAAAGGACTTGATCTAAATCTCCTCGTTGTGCTTGACGCACTCCTGACGGAGCGTAATCTCTCGGCGGCGGCACGCAGGATCAACCTGAGTCAGCCCGCCATGAGTGCGGCCGTCGCCCGACTGCGCGATTATTTCCGCGATGAACTGTTTACGATAAGAGGTCGCGAACGATTTCTAACCCCGCGTGCGGCAGCATTTGCCCCCGCAGTTCGCGACGCTCTCCAGCACATCCAGTGCTCGATTATTTCTTCGGATCCGTTTGACCCAGCTCGAGCCGATCGCCTCTTCAGGATCATTCTTTCCGATTTCGTCACGCTCGTGTTTTTCGAAAAGCTTGTGGAGCGTATTTCACGGGAAGCCCCCGCCGTCAGCTTCGAACTGCTGCCTGTCGACGATAGCCCCGATGAGCTTCTCCGGCGCGGTGACGTCGATTTTCTAATTCTACCGGATATGTTCACGTCGAGTGTGCATTCAAGCGTTGCGCTGTTTGACGAGAAGCTCGTGTGCGTAGGCTGTCCCACAAACAAGCAGCTGCCACAGCAGCTTACATTCGAGAGATACATGTCGATGAGGCACGTCGCGGTCAGGTTCGGGCGTACGATGAAGCCGTCTATCGAGGAATGGTTTTTGCTTGAGCATGGCCTTAAGAGACGTGTCGAGGTCGCCGTGCAGGGCTTCAGCATGATTCCACCTATGGTGTCCGGCACAGCTCGTATAGCGACCATGCCCTTACGGCTGGTCAGGCATTTCGAAAAAACGTTCCCCCTGCGGGTTATCGAACTTCCGCTGCCATTTCCCACATTCACCGAGACCCTCCAATGGCCGGCCCTCCACAATAGCGATCCGGCAAGCATCTGGATGCGGGAAATAATGATACAGGAGGCATCTCGGATGGCTGCCCCGCTGTGAACCCACGGAAAATTCAGGCGCACCTATAGTCACTACTGCTGTCACCATCTACTCTGACGACAATAGCCCTCGCCGGATAAAGTCGATGCTGGCGGCAAGTGCGCCTGCGAGATCGTCCAGAGAATGGACTTCCTCGACCAGCTCGAACGAGAAAGGTCCCGCGTAGCCGCCATCCAGCAGCGCCTGAATCTGGCTGCCATTGTCGGAACCTGCAAGAAAGCGATCGGGGTAAATCCAGAAGGTCGGGTCGTTTACGCTTGAAATGTGCACCAGGCCGGTAAGCTCGCAGAACAGGCATGTCTCCCCGGCCAGGGTGTGGTGGAACGTGTCGTGCACGAGGCGAAAGACGGACTGGCCATCAACCGCGGCAACGGCCTCGGCCGCTTCCTTCTTTGATCGAAGCGAGCAGGTTCGGAAACCCAGCGGCTCGATGAGACCGATCAGACCCCGCGACTGGAGGATTGGCTTGATCTCGTTTAGAGCGAAACGAAGATTGTCCTGGCGCTCGCTATTGGTGGGCCACGAGCTGCGGTTGGCCGGCACCAACACGAGCGTCTCCGCCCCGCACGCCGTCGCATAATCGGCGAGGTTGCTTGCCTCGGCCTGACGCGTTGGAGTCCAGTCGTTGAACCGCTGCAAGGCGTTGACAGAGATGATCGTGACGCCCGCTTCGGTAGCGGCAAACCGAACGTCCGCAGCCGGAATGCCGCGTGCGACAGGATTGCTGAAATGAGGGTAACGGATTTGGACGTCGGTCAGGCCTTGGTCACGGGCAAGCGCGAAAAGCGCACTGACGTCAAGGCGGGGCGCCGCCATGTGATCGAGTGCAAAGCGGGGCGATACCTGGCGCATTGCTTGACTTTCCTTCCATGAAGCGCGGCTGCCATTTCGGCATCCGGCTTCTTTCAAGACGGAACCACGCCGGTTCACAGATCGGACAGAGACGGCCGAGTCAATCGAGCTTTCCTTTCATCGGTGAAAGGAAAATGGGCGCTCATGATAGAAATCCATCAAGGTCAAATATTTTCCGGAAGATAAATGTCGAACGGCAGAAATGTCTGCCCCGGGCTCTCCGCGACGCCGGCTTTGATGGCCCGCTCCATTGCCATTATCAGCTCCTGGCAAAGTCGGCGCATTGGCGTGCCGACCGCCATCGTCAAGATGTCATCCGCAAGCGCCCCACGTGACTGCGGCGTCATTTCACTCACGA
>NZ_SUEO01000160.1:5613-14886 GCF_004962925.1 Mesorhizobium sp.
GATCCTGACCGCTCCCCTCTTCTCGGAGCGCGGAAATTGCCCCCTCTATCCCCCCGCCGGCCATATAGAAGCCGACGAGCTCTGGTTCCCGCTGCATAAGATCCAGCAATTTTTCGTAAGTGAGCTGCCGTTCATCAAGGTTCACGAGCGCATCAAGCACCTCGAATTTTGGCGCGTTCTCACGAAAATACGCACGAAAGGCCGTTTCCCGCGTCGCATGCGCCTGGAAGCGATGGCTTCCGACAAACACCGCCACCTTGCCGGGCCGTTTTGCGGCCTTGGAAAACACCCAAGCGGCAGTCCGTCCGACCTTGCTGTTGTTGAGGCCGATGTAGCCCTCGCGCACGCCATCGGCGAAGTCGGATAGCAGCGAAAATACCGGGATACCTTTCGCCTTGAGCTCCTCGACTGATGCTGTGATTTTCGGGTGATCGGCCGCCACCATGGCGATCGCCTGGCAGCGGCTCCCAAGGTCCTTAAGAAGCGGGAGCAGGTCACGCGGCAAATGTGACTGCGCGAACTCGATGATCGGAAGGCCGTGGAAGGATTTAGCCATACTGACCGACTCTTCGATCTTGCGAGCGAAATCTTGGTAGAAATCGTGGGTAGGTTTTCTCAAGATGAAGCCCAGCTTGTAGTGCGGCAGGTGCTGCTGCAAGCGCTGTTTGATGAGACCGGCAGCATGATAGCCGATCGCGTGCGCGGCCGCATGGACCCGCTGGGCGGTCTCCTCTCGCACCGGAAGGCGGACGTTCAGAACCCGATCGACTGTTGCTACGCTGACTCCGGCTTCGCGGGCGAGATCGGCTATTGTGACGCGCTTTCCCCTAGCGATTCTGATCGGCCGGTCCTCCATCATCCGGTGCGCTCCCGCGACGGCTTGGGGCGGCAAGCTGAAATAGTTCCCCCACCCCGCGGATAGCGCATTCGACGAACAGCGCTCCATGCGCACCCAGATGAGTCTCCGTGAACCGTTCGTTTGCTTAGGGGCTTCATGGTGTTGTATTACTCACTGCGTTAGTACTCTATTTCCAGCGCTCTTTGGAGGCTGGCAATTCGACTGTTGTGTCAGGGCCGCTACTTACACGTCGCGCTGTTGCGATCTTGCTTGCGGGGAGCCAGTTTGATGTAACCCTAACCGCGGAAAGCGGTTTCCATCCGTGACTGGTCCAATTCGCCTTCCCAGCGAGCGACAACGAGCGATGCCACCGCATTACCGACTAAATTCGTCAGCGCGCGGCATTCCGACATGAAGCGGTCCACGCCAAGAATTAGAGCCATTCCGGCAACGGGAACACTCGGCACGACAGAGAGAGTAGCGGCCAATGTGATGAAGCCGGCGCCGGTGACGCCTGCCGCACCCTTCGAGGAAAGCATCGCAATTAGCAGCAGGAGGATCTGATCGGCAATTGACAAATCTGTGTTCGTCGCCTGGGCGATGAAGAGGGCGGCGATCGTCATGTAGATATTGGTACCGTCCAGATTGAATGAGTATCCAGTAGGGATGACGAGACTTACGACCGAACGGGCGGCGCCGGCCTTCTCCATCTTCTCCATTAGCGAGGGCAGCGCGGCCTCCGAGGAGGACGTTGCCAGGACAAGCAGCAGCTCGTCCTTGATGTAGCGGACGAGAGAAAAGATCGAGAAGCCGTTGTAGCGGCAGACCGCGCCGAGAACCCCGAACACGAAGAGGAAGGCGGTAAGATAGAACGTCGCGACCAGTATCGCGAGGTTGGCCACCGAACCGATTCCGTATTTGCCGATCGTAAAGGCCATTGCGCCGAAGGCGCCGATGGGTGCAGCCTTCATCAGAATGCCGACGAGCTTAAAAATGGGGGCGGTAAGCGCCTGGAGAAAGGTAACGACCGGCCTGCTCGTCTCTCCGGTCATCGCCAAAGCAATGCCGAACAGGACCGAGAAGAACAGGACTTGCAGGATGTCGCCTTCCGCGAAGGCACTGGCAATCGTTGACGGGATGATGTTCATCAGGAAGCTGGTCACGGACTGCTCGTGAGCCGTGGCCACATAGCCCTTAACGGCTTGGACATCGAGCGAGGCCGGATCGATGTTGAGGCCGGCGCCAGGTTGAACGATATTCGCGACAATCAGTCCGACAACGAGTGCAAGTGTCGAGAAGGTGAGGAAATAAACCATCGCCTTGGCGGCAACTCGGCCGACCTTCTGCAGATCGCTCATGCCGGCAATGCCGGTCGCAATTGTCAGGAAGATGACAGGTGCGATAATCATCTTGACGACTTTGATGAAGGCATCGCCGAGCGGCTTCAGGCTCTGGCCGGTTTCCGGATAGAGGTAGCCAATTGCGGCTCCCAGGACTATGGCGGCAAGCACCTGCACGTAGGTCCGGGCAAAATGGGGCTTGCGGGGCGCTGCGATCGCGCGGGGGACTCTTGGAACCAACACCGTTTCTCTCTCCCTGACCGGATCGGGGTGGGGGCTCCTCCTTCTCCCATGCTGCGCTCCGGTCGAGCGCTGCTGCCATCTCGGAGCAAGCGCCGTGCCAACTGGAGGCCTGTCCCGTCCAGCGAGATTGGTGCGGGTTGCGCACTGGAACCCTCCACCTTTGCCGGAATTTGCACTCAAGGCTCGCCAAAGATCGCGTCTGAAGAAGTGCTTCGCCAGAGAGGGAATTGACCAGGTCGCCTTGCGGCCGTGTCTTTGATGTCTGCCGCAGATCGACTGCCGGCCGATATCTCTGTCGTCTTGGTGACTTTGGTTTGTCAGTTTTGCGACGGAATGCGCGCAAACTGCAGGATATCCTACACGCCCATCAGAGCACGCGGTACAAGCGATTAAGCGTAGGAGCGCATTGAATCTCCGAGGTCAAAAAATCTTGAATAAGGTCCCCGTGCGAAGTGAATCCGCAACTCGTCAAAGTTCTCCACCGTTTGATCCAGCGGTCGCGTTTCCTGGCGCTGCAGGATGGCGTTATCTGATGGCTCAAGCGCTGGAACGCCCAGGAAATCCCAAACCGCTCCCAAGCATTGGGCAGGTCCGTGAAGAAGGCTCTCGTATTCCATTACAAGCAGGTTGGTCGACGTGAAGGATTCCATAACGCGAGCGTGAAAATCGTCGGCGGCTTTGAAATAAGCCTCACAGTCAGCGATTGACAACCTGACGCTCGGTGGCCGAGCGGTATCGTTGTCCGACCTGAACTTCAGCCACTGACCGCTTTCCCTGGCCTGCACAAAGGATCGGAGCGATTCCAATACGTTTCGGCGAACAACGAGGATGACCTTGAGTGCTGGCCAACGAGCTAATTCCGCAAAGAATGCTGGACGCTCGCGAAACTGAGGTTCATTGATCTTGCAGCCAAGATGCGTCACATTCTTGTAGTCGCGCATAGGGCAGCGCACATAGGCAAGCTCAAGAAGCTCGCGATCCGTGCCTAGCAGGCGATCCGTGCTGGGCCAATTGGGATCATATTCGTTTAGCAACTCACCGTTACTCAAAACGGTCGGATGCTCGTTTAGCAATTCTTCTAAATAGTGTGTTCCGGTCCTTGGCATAGCAAGGATCACAAAAGGCTCAGGAGTTGGTTCGTTGTGGGTCATTGCATGTCTATCCAACTAAATAATGGCCGCGACGGTCTGGGGACGCGCACAAGAAGCTTGGCTGCTATCGCTTGAACGCTCCGGGTGGGTCCGCGCCTCACCACTCAGCCTGTACTCCGAGGTGTGGTCGCGAAGATGGGCGCGTGCCTGCAGCGGCTGGGTGGCGCCCGGCTTCGGCGTTGTTGTACCACTCGCGATTCCTGGCACACGCATGCCTCCGGGCCGCTGTGGGCAGTTTGCAATCGGGCATTGCGGACCTCCTTCTCGTTGATGGGCGTAGGTAAGCGTCAACGCATTAGTCGTCGATGAAACAGTCCAGCCGACAGAAAAAAAGGCAATACAGCGAACATGCAAAGTGCGCCTATATGCAGCCCTACATTGTCGCCCAGGCGGCCGAGCATCACCGGACGGATTAGATCGATAGAATTCGCCAGCGGCGAGAAGGCCGCAATCTGCTGAAACACTCCTGGCAATTGGCCGACTGGAAAAACCGCGCCCGAAAGGAACAGCATGGGTGTGATGACAAGCGTCTGATAGAAAATAAAATAGTGATAACTGGGCGCGAGCGCGATGACGAGCATGGCCAGGCTCGCAAAGGCGAACCCGGTGAGAGCGATGACCGGCAGCACGTAGAGAACCGACGTCCACGCGGCATAACCTAGCGCGGCGGCAACAATCGCAATTGTCGTACCGGCCAGAAAGGCCTTTGTGGCTGCCCAGGTCAATTCACCGAGAACGATGTCGCCGAGGGTAAGTTGTGTGTGCAAGATTGCTTCCCAAGTGCCCTGATCCCGCATTCGACCGAAAACCGCGTAAATTGTTTCGAAGGTCGATGCTGTCATCGCGCTTGTCGCAACCATGCCGGCTGCCAGAAAAGCGATGTAGGATGCACCTTCGATGCGGCCTACCAACAGTCCAAGGCCAGTGCCGAGCCCGAAAAGGTAAATCATCGGATCAGCAAGGGTGCCGAGCATTGAAGCAAATGCCACCTTCTTCCATGCCAAATGATTGCGGCGCCACACCGCGATCCAGTTCCAGGCGTTGGCGGGTAGAGCGGCCGCAAGACGTTCACCCATTGCTCACTTCTCCATCTCACGTCCGGTTAGCCGCAAGAAAACGTCCTCCAGACTGGGTGGACGCTCCAGAATACGCAGACCCGCTCGACCGCGAAGCTGGATGCGCACATCCTCCGGATCAGGCGCATAGCAAAAGAGCGTCTCGCCGCTTACCTCGATACGCTGAACGTACGGCTTGATCAGCGAAATCAGCTCCTGTGGATTGCCGCCGAAGATCTCGATCACGTTGCACCCAATGTACTCGTCGATCAGCGCATGAGGACTGCCCTCGGCGATCTTGCGTCCCCGCTCGAGAACACACAGCCGATCACAAAGCCGCTCAGCCTCTTCCATGAAATGGGTGGTCAAAATGATCGTTTTTCCGCTCGCCAGCAGGAAACGAAGTCGCTCCCAGATCAGATGGCGGGCATGCGGGTCGAGGCCGGTCGTGGGCTCATCCATCACAAGCAACTGGGGGTCGTTGATCAGAGCACGTGCCAGCGTCAGGCGCCGCTTCATCCCGCCGGATAGCAGGCCGACACGTGAATCCCCCTTGCTCTCAAGGCGAGCGAACTCGAGGAGCCGTGGGATGACGGCGTTGATCTCTCTTGTACTCATGCCGAAGTAGCGCCCGAACACCAACAGGTTCTCACGTACCGTAAATTCCAGGTCGAGATTGTCGAACTGCGGGACCACGCCTATGCCCTTGCGGGCCAAGCGGCTGCGTGCCGGCACTGGTAGACCGAGGACTGTTATGTCACCCGCGTCAGGCCGGGTCATACCGAGGAGCATACGCGCAATCGTGCTCTTGCCTGCGCCGTTCGGCCCCAGCAGACCGAAGCACTCTCCCGATGCAACGGTGAAGGACAGCCCGTCCACAACGAGCTTGTTCCCGAATAATTTGGTTACGCCGGTAAGGTCGATTGCTACATTGGACATGCGTCTATCTCAAGCGGAATGAGTCCGATTGGCCACCGGCAGCTTACTTACGAATTCTGGTTCAGAGCAGGCCACCGCCTTGAGATGGCACCTTTGGAAAGTCGCGGCCGGAGCGACGCGTGTATCGCTTCCGCCAAAGAATTAACGTCAAGGTGCCAGGTGTCGCTTCCAGATAGTTCCCGATCTGACCATAGGTAACTCGACAAGCTTCACCCCGTGTCGACTGACACAACTTACTCGGTCACTCGGCGCTGCAAGGCCGTCAGACTTCACCAGCTGTGAGCGAAAGATCTGCAGTATGAAGTGACTCCGCAATTCCAGAATTGCCCGCAGCATTTGCTCCGGCAAGCGGCATCGCGCTTGTGATTTCCTTTGTGCTCCTGTTGGGCAGGGGAACACTTTTACGCGACAGCCAATCGCTATTGCTCAATGTACACAGGGCGTAAGCCTTCAAGGGGATCAACAGGAATATCCTGATTAACGCGTGCATTGAATAGCCGATGAATCGAAGCTGCCGAGTGCGGAAAGATAACACTGTAGATCTGATTATGGTCATCGTGACAATAGCCAGCACCGTCCACCAATTTACTGTATGTGAAAATAGTAGCTCACCGAGCGCCGTTACTACCGCGATGCCGAGCAACAATGGGCCGAGATTCTCTCCCATCACATCCAAAGTTAGATAGCGATCCAGGCCACGCAGTAGACCTCGCGCAAGCATCGTGTCCCGGAAAGTGCTTCGTGCCCAGCGGAGTTGTTGGCGCAAATAAGGTCCCATCTTGTCCGGAACGACTGTCGCCGCGACGGCACCTGGAACGTACTCGGTTCGAAAGCCTGCTTTCAGCATGAGGATCGTAAGATGACGGTCTTCACCGAAGTCGCTTGGTTTCCCCCTGAACAGCTGCGTCTCGTATTGATCCAGCAGAGAAAGGAGACAAGACCGGCGGTACATTGCACATGGGCCGCAGCAGCACATGACCGCACCAAAGCGACCTTGCGCCGCGCGCTCCTCATTGCAAGCCAGCCAGTATTCCATATCGATCAATCGGGTCAACCAAGTGTCGCTGCGGTTGTATGCCGTCAGCTGGCCCATGGCCGCTCCGACCATGGGATCCCGCATTTTTACTGCAAGCTTCGTGATGACGTCGGACGCAAGTGTCGTGTCAGAGTCGACGCTGAGCACGAAATCTCCAGATGAGCGGCGGATGGCGGCGATCTGCGCCTTGCGTTTGCCAACATTCTCGCGGAGCAGAATGAAATTGAATCTCGGGTCGCCCTCGTAGGCGTGATGTACCGGGATGACGGCATTACGATTTCCAGAACCGTCGTCAACCAGATAGACCTGAAATGTTCCGGCGTAATCTTGAATTGCAATGGAAGCTAAACACGCCGCGAGTGTGCGCGGGTCCTCATTGTAGCAGGGGATGATGACATCCACGCTCGGCCAACGGTCGGATCCGAACAAGCTTTCCGACGGCGGCGTAACATTTTCCGGTTGGGAGTAGACCGCTTGCATGCCTCTGTAAACAGTCGAGAGCACCGCATAAGACGAAACGGCAACAGTACTGGCTGTGGTGAGAAGGTCCATAGGATCTCTGTTTGTTCAGGGATGTTGAGGAAGTGATCGGATTACAAATCCGCGGCCGTGCAATTCTGGAATTAGGCGTGACAACGCTGTCACCGTCTGGTCGCGCAGACTGGCTTGATTGCCTGGTTGCAATTCGTCGGGAGCGCACCCGTCGTGCAACAGCACGATTGCGCCCGGCCGGATATCGGCGAGCACTCTGTCGACGATGGCGTCAACGCCGGGGCGAGACCAGTCGCGTGGATCAATGGACCAATGGACGGGCGCCAATGCCGCACCCGCTGATGCAGCGATTACTTCTTCGGTCCAGATGCCATACGGTGCACGAAAGTACCGAACCATGGCCTGCGGGCAAGCCATCCCTATGACTCTGTTTGCCTCAACTATCTGGCGGTCGACTTCGACGGGCCCGCATTTAGCCAGGTCCGGATGAGTCATCGTGTGGTTGGCTATACCGTGCCCGTCTGTAATAATTCGGCGAACGAGTTCCGGCTCGTCGGCCGCGTAGGCCCCAACAACGAAGAAGGTCGCCGGCACCTGATGTTGCGCCAGCACATTGAGTATCTGCGGTGTGAAAAATGAATTGGGACCGTCGTCAAACGTCAGATAGACGCTGCGCTCTGCAATGCCATCGGCATTGTCACTCTGCCCTTCGCATATGTAGTCCAGAGGCTTCATAGTTCCGGACCGTTCCGGTCGATCAGGGTACCGGACGGCCACTCGTCCATCGAGCGTCCGATCGGCGAAACCAACACGAGTACGTCTTCCAGGCGCGTGGGCGGCAGGTCGGGATGCACATCTGGACGGGTCGACCGTACGCGAACGCCCGACACAATGTTCGCGAGGCCGGCTCTGCAGAATCTTTCGACATGGTTTCGCAGCGCGTGCCGAACCGTGCCGAAAGCGAATGGAACACCCAACTGATGGAGCACTGGGTACGCCACGCGCATCGAAAAACCGATTCCGAGCCCTTCAAGATCCGGACGAACCGCGTACAGGCCCAATTCAGCGACGATCAAGTCGACCTCGCCAACTTTGATGAAGCGCCGCAGCATGCCGATGTGAGCCGCTACCCCATGCGCGTCGTAGCCGATTGCGCGGAATTCCGGCCTCGCGCCGGCCCAACTGCGGCCGCCTTCGAATGGCTCCGCGTTGAAGGCGCCAGTCCGTCCATAGGTCTTTCGAAAAAAGTCGGAGAGTTCGACATGGTCGGCCAGTTGCAACTCATTTTCCCAGCACAACTTCCACTCGACATTCGGGCGCATGGAAGACCTCACCTTGTAGCTGTCTGGTTGAGATAAATGTCCAAGCATTGGTTAAATAATTGGCGTCGCGCCAACGGGGCGTAACTTGTGGAGACCGCCGAAAGACCAAGCCGCAATGCAGATGCGACTGACTTTGTACGCCCCGCACACCAGATGATGCTCCTCGGATCCAACGCAACCATCGGAACTACCTATCTTTCCAACTTGAAGCGCTTCTATGGGACCTGCAGCAAAAACGGTAAAATCCTTTGTTTAGATGAAAGGTATCCACGCTTTGGATAACTGGGCGAATGCGTTCCATATGGCTGGTCAATTATCGTCGTCACGCTCGAGGCACTTCTGACGAAGCGCAAAGCTCACGCCCGCGGCACGCGCGGCCGTTGCCGGGCCGCGCGATTATCTCCGTAAGAGCCGAGCGGAGCTCAGACACGACGATTGATCAGAATCTGATTCGCGGGTTCAGTATCTCTTTCGTGTATCCAGCTCTGGGCTGTCCTTTGGCGGGAGTTAGGTTCGCCCAGGTTCTGAGCCTGGGGCGTCGGCCCGTTCGCCGCACAGGCTCCTTCGCACATCGTCGAGGCCGAGAAAGAGGGGGCCACACAGCTCCCCCTGTACTTTCCACCACCCGACACCAGCGCTCACCCAGGGCGCCGGCCTTGCTCACCTCAACGGATAGCGCACTCGCGCCGCTTCACGATTAAAAGAATTCTACAAGCAGATGCCTGTTTGATCGTGAGACGTCCGCTGCCAATTCCCGCATCGCAGAGGCAGCCAATAGCGCTCGCTTCACATAGTGGTCCGGCAAGCAGCTAGATACGACAGGTGACCTCAAATGAGGCGTCTTGCATGGCTTCTAC
>NZ_SUEO01000161.1 GCF_004962925.1 Mesorhizobium sp.
CCCGATAGGCTTCGACGCTGCCGCCCTTGAAGATCGCCGCACCGGCGACCAGCACGCTGGCGCCGGCGGCGGTGACCAGCGGAGCGGTCTCGGGCGTGACGCCGCCGTCGATCTCGATGTCGATCGGGCGGTTGCCGATCAGTGCCTTGACCCGCCTGACCTTGTCGATGACCGCCGGAATGAAAGCCTGGCCGCCGAAGCCCGGATTGACGGTCATCAGAAGCACCAGATCGAGCCGGTCGAGGACATATTCGATGACGCTTTCCGGCGTCGACGGGTTCAGCGACACGCCGGCCTTCTTGCCGAGATTCCTGATTGCCTGCAGCGAACGGTCTAGGTGCGGCCCGGCCTCGGCGTGCACGGTGATGATGTCGCAGCCGGCATCGGCGAAGGCGGCGAGATAGGCGTCGGCCGGCGCGATCATCAGGTGGCAGTCGAAGATCTTGTCCGTTCGGTCACGGATCGCCTTGATCACCGGCGGACCGAAGGTGATGTTGGGCACGAAATGGCCATCCATCACGTCGAGATGGATCCAGTCGGCACCCGCCCGGACAACCGTCTCGACCTCGTCGCCGAGCCGCGAGAAGTCCGCAGAAAGCACCGAGGGCGCAATGATTGTCTTAGTACCCATGGTCGTCGGCTCCCATCCTGTCTTCCGTTTCCTGTCGCTGCACACCAACCGGCGTCATCTTGTCAGCGCGCCTTCGTCTCCGGCTCGCCTTCGAGCTTACCTTCCGCGAACACGCGGCTGCCGCGAATATCGGATTCCTCAATGGTGATAAGGTCGGTTTTCGTCAACGCCCGGTCGCGCGACGCAAAAAGCCGGTTGGCCTGGCGAAGCCGCGCCCGGTCGAGCCCATTGCGGACCGAGCGGGCGTTGGAGAAATGCGGCAGCCGCATGCGGATCGGGAGATACTCTTCGAGCGCCTTGGCCGCCGCCTCGCTGAGACGGTAATTCTGTTCCGCCAGCATGATCTCGGCGATCGATTTGAGCTCGCCGACGCCGTAGTCGGGAAAATCGAGGTGGTGGGCGATGCGCGAGCGCATGCCGGGATTGCTGTCGAAGAAGCGGTCCATCTTGTTCTTGTAGCCGGCAAGAATCACAACCAGATCGTCACGGTTGTTTTCCATGCATTGCAGCAGGATTTCGATCGATTCCTGGCCGTAGTCGCGTTCGTTCTCGGGTTTGTAGAGATAGTAGGCCTCGTCGATGAAAAGCACCCCGCCCATGGCGCGCTTGATCACTTCGCGGGTCTTGGGCGCGGTGTGACCCACATACTGGCCGACGAGATCGTCTCGCGTCACCGCGACCATGTGGCCTTCGCGGACATAGCCGAGACGATGCAGGATTTCGGCCATCCTCAGCGCCACGGTGGTCTTTCCGGTGCCGGGATTTCCGGTAAAGTTCATGTGCAGCGTCGGCGCGCCCGAGGTCAGCCCGAACCTGCGGCGAAGCCGGTCGACCAGGAGCAGCGCCGCGATCTCGCGGATGCGGGTCTTGATGGGCTTCAGGCCAACGAGTTCGCGGTCGAGCTTGTCCATCACCTCATCGATGTTGGACGCCTCGAACTCGGCCTGCAGATCGACCGATTCGTCCTGCGCGGCAGCGCCCTTTGCTATGGCGTCCAGCATGGTTCGGCTAGCTCCGTTCGCCTTCGGGCCTGTCGGTCGCATAAGGCACGATCGAATAGCCCTGGCTGCGGCCGTCGCGCTCCTGGCGCAGCAGCCGGAACCCCGGTTCGTTGGGCGGCCGGTTGACGATGAACGACATGCGCGGCGCTTCCCAGCCCTTGGTCGAATCGAAGGCGGTGACCCGGACATACATGTTGGGCATGGCTTTGCGGCAATTGTTGATTTCAAGCAGGATGCCCGCCGGGTCCTTCAGGTCGAACATCGGGTTGCCGTACATTTCCCAATAGGTGTTTCGCGGATGCGGATCGTCCGTGTACTCGACGCTGACAGCCCAGTGGTTTTTCAGCGCGTATTTGATCTGCGCCGAAATCTGCTCATCGGTCAGGTCGGGCAGGAACGAAAACTGTCCCTGCGTGACCTTGTTTCCCGGATTGGTCATCATGGCGACGGTTCCTTTCGTCTAGAAGCTGGGCGTTGCGGTTGGCACGAAGTCGGCCGTGTCGGTCGATTCGTAGTTGAAGGTGACGTCCTTCCAGGTCTCCAGGGCCGCCTTCAGCGGCGTGCACCATCTGGCCGCCTGTTCGAGGATTTTGGTCCCTTCGCGCAGATAGTCGCGGCCCTCGTTGCGGGCGAGGATCATCGCCTCCAACGCGACGCGATTGGCCGTCGCGCCGGCCTGGATGCCGTCCGGATGGCCGATCGTGCCGCCGCCGAACTGCAGGATGACGTCCTCGCCGAGATAATGGATCAGCTGGTGCATCTGGCCGGCATGGATGCCGCCCGAGGCGACGGGCATCACCTTGTTGAGCGAGGCCCAGTCCTGATCGAAGAACAGCCCGGTTTCGAGGTTCTGCGGCATGCGCTCCTCGCGCAGCGTGTCATAAAACCCCTTGATCATCAGCGGGTCGCCTTCCAGCTTGCCGACCACCGTGCCGGCATGGATGTGATCGACGCCGGCCATCCGCATCCATTTGCAGATGACGCGAAAATTCATGCCGTGGTTCTTCTGGCGCGAATAGGTCGAGTTGCCGGCGCGGTGCAGGTGCAGGATCATGTCGTTGCGGCGTGCCCACTTGGCCATCGACTGGATCGCCGTGTAGCCGATGACGAGGTCGATCATGACGATGCAGGAGCCAAGCTGTTTTGCGAATTCGGCGCGCTCGTACATCTCCTCCATCGTGCCGGCGGTGACGTTGAGATAATGGCCCTTGACTTCGCCGGTGGCGGCCGACGCCTTGTTCACAGCCTCCATGCAGTAGAGGAAGCGGTCGCGCCAGTGCATGAAGGGCTGCGAGTTGATGTTCTCGTCGTCCTTGACGAAGTCGAGGCCACCCTTCAGCGCCTCGTAGACGACGCGGCCGTAGTTGCGGCCTGACAGGCCAAGCTTCGGCTTCGTCGTCGCGCCGAGCAGCGGCCGCCCGAACTTGTCGAGCCGCTCGCGTTCCACCACGATGCCGGTCGCCGGGCCCTGGAAGGTTTTGAGGTAAGCCACCGGGACGCGCATATCCTCGAGCCGCAAGGCCTTGACCGCCTTGAAGCCGAACACGTTGCCGATGATCGATGCAGTCAGGTTGGCGATCGAGCCCGGCTCGAACAGGTCGAGGTCGTAGGCGATGTAGGCGAAGTACTGCTGCTCGGTCTTGGTGCCGGGACCTGTGTTCGGCACCGGCTCGGATCTGAACGCCTTGGCGCGGTAGAGTTCGCAGGCGGTCAGCCTGTCGGTCCACACCACGGTCCATGTCGCGGTCGAGGATTCACCGGCGATGGCGGCGGCCGCCTCCTCGTGGTCGACGCCGGGCTGCGGCGTGATCCGAAACATGGCGATCAGATCGGTCTCCTTGGGCCGGTAGTCCGGCTCCCAGTAGCCCATCTTCTTGTAGGGGATGACGCCCGACTTGTAGCGTTCCTTGCCTTCCTTGAGCGTGCCTGCTGATGGCATGTCGATCTTGTTCATGACAGGTCTCCTGTTTGCCGCTCAGGCGGCTTTCGCGGTTGCGATTTGCGGGTCGAGCTTTCCCGCGGCATAACGTTTCGCCATCTCGTCCATGGCGATAACCCTGATCTTCGAGGCGTTGCCCGCGGTGCCGAAGCGTTCGAAGCGATCGCGGCAAAGGTCGCGCAAGGCGTCCATGGCGGGTTTCAGGAATTTGCGCGGATCGAATTCGCGCGGGTCCTCCGTGGCGACGCGGCGGAACTGCCCGGCCATGGCCATACGGCAATCGGTATCAATGTTGACCTTGCGCACGCCGTAGCGGATGCCGCGCTCGATCTCCTCGACCGGGACGCCAAAGGTCTGGGGCATCTCGCCGCCATATTTGTTGATGATGTCCTGCAGTTCCTGCGGCACGGAGGAAGAGCCATGCATGACCAGATGCGTGTTGGGCAGCTTTTCGTGGATCGCCTCGATCACCTGCATGGCGAGGATGCCGCCGTCCGGCTTGCGGCTGAATTTGTAGGCGCCGTGCGAGGTGCCGCAGGCGATCGCCAGCGCGTCGACCTGGGTGGCGGTGACGAAGTCGACCGCCTGATCGGGATCGGTCAAAAGCTGGTCGTGGGAAAGCGCACCTTCGGCGCCATGGCCGTCCTCGGCCTCGCCCTGGCCGGTTTCCAGCGAGCCGAGCACGCCGAGCTCACCTTCGACGGAAGCGCCGACCCAATGCGCCATGCGGGCGACACGTTCGGTGATTGCGACGTTGTAATCGTAGCTCGCCGGCGTCTTGGCGTCCGCCATCAGCGAGCCGTCCATCATCACCGAGGTGAAGCCGTGGCGGATCGCCGAAAGGCAGGTGGCTTCGTTGTTGCCGTGATCCTGATGGATGCATAGCGGAATGGCCGGATGCATTTCGGTCAACGCCTCCATCATCTTGGCCAGCATGATGTCGTTGGCATAGGAGCGGGCGCCGCGTGAGGCCTGGATGATGACCGGCGCGTCGCAGGCCTTGGCCGCCTCCATGATGGCGAGGCCTTGTTCCATGTTGTTGATGTTGAATGCCGGAACGCCGTAGCCATGTTCGGCGGCATGGTCGAGAAGCTGGCGAAGGGTGATACGGGCCATTGTCGGGTCCTCTTAGCTGCGGAAGTTGGGCTAGATGATGAGCTTCAGCGCCGCTGCGGCGACGGCTTCGGGCGTGATGTCGAAATGCCGATAGAGATCCGGGGCAGGGGCGCTGGCGCCGAAACCGGCCATGCCGACGAAAGCGCCGGTGTCGCCGATCCAGCGGTCCCAGCCGAGCCGTGCCGCGGCTTCGACGGCAATGCGCGGCGCCGAGCCGAGGACGGACTTCCGGTAGTCTGCATCCTGTTCCTCGAATAGTTCCCAGCACGGCATCGAGACAACCGCGGCGGCGACGCCGTGCTCGGTCTCCAGCCGTTCGGCGGCGGCAACCGCGATCTCGACCTCCGAGCCGGTGGCGATCAGCGTCACGGCGCGGTGCTCGGCTGGCTCGCGCAGGACGTAGGCGCCCTGGCTGGTCCGGTTCTCGTCGCTATGTGCCTGGCGCAGCATCGGCAGGTTCTGGCGCGAGAGCACCAGCACGCTCGGTCGGTTCTCGCTCTTCAGCGCCAGCTCCCAGCACTCCGCCGTTTCGATGATGTCGGCCGGACGGAAGACGTTGAGGTTCGGCGTGGCCCGCAGCATCGCCAGGTGCTCGACCGGCTGGTGGGTCGGGCCGTCCTCGCCGAGACCGATGGAATCATGCGTCATCACATAGATGACGCGCTGGTCCATGAGCGCCGAGAGCCGCATCGCACCGCGCGCATAGTCGGCGAAGCACAGGAACGTGCCGCCATAAGGCACGAAGCCGCCATGCAGTGCGATGCCGTTCATGGCCGCGGCCATGCCGTGCTCGCGGATGCCGTAGTGGATGTAGCGGCCGGCATAGTCATCAGGCGCTATGCGATCCATGCCCTTGGTGATCGTCAGGTTGGAATGCGTCAGATCGGCGGAGCCGCCGACGGTCAGGTCGGTTGCGGCATTGATTGCGCCGAGCGCCATTTCGGAGGCTTTTCGCGTTGCAACCTTGGTTGCCTTCTCGACATGCTCCTTGCGGAACGCGCCGAGCGCTTCGAAGACCGCGTCGGGCAGGTTGCCGGCGACCGCGCTCTCAAAGGCCTGGCGCCGCGGCGAGGCGGCAAGCCGCTGCTCCCAGGCGTGGCGCGCCGCTTGCCCGCGATCGGCAATTTCGCGCCAAGTGAAAAGGATGTCGTCCGGCACCTCGAACGGCGCGTGGGTCCAGCCAATGTTTTCGCGTGTCGCGGCGATCTCTGCATCGCCCAGCGGCGCGCCATGCGTTTTCTCCGACCCGCCAAGATTGGGCGCGCCCTTGCCGATCACCGTGCGGCAGGCGATCAGGGACGGCCGGTCCGACTGCTGTGCTGTTTCGATTGCCGCAGCGACGGCTTCAATATCGTGGCCGTCCACCGATTGGACGTGCCATCCAGCGGCTTTGAACCGTGCCGGCTGGTCCATCGATGTCGACAGCGACGTCGGTCCGTCGATCGAGATCGCATTGTCGTCCCAGAAGACGATCAGCCGGGAGAGCTTCAGGTGACCGGCAAGGTCGATCGCCTCGTGGCTGATGCCTTCCTGCAGGCAGCCGTCGCCAGCGATCACGTAGGTGAAATGGTCGACGAGGTCGGCGCTGTGGCGGGCAGCGAGCATGCGCTCCGCCAGGGCCATGCCGACGGCGGTCGAAATGCCTTGTCCAAGCGGACCGGTCGTCGTCTCGATGCCGAGCGCATGGCCATATTCCGGATGTCCGGCGGTGCGGCTGCCCAGCTGGCGAAACCGCTGCAATTCCTCGATCGGCATGTCTTCAAAGCCGAGCAGGTAATGCAGCGCATATTGCAGCATCGAGCCGTGCCCGGCCGAAAGCACGAAGCGGTCGCGATCGGGCCAGTTGGGCGCCGACGGATCGATGTTGATGAAGCGGCTGAACAGTACCGTTGCGACATCGGCCATGCCCATCGGCATGCCCGGATGGCCGGAATTGGCCTTTTGGACGCTGTCCATCGCCAGTGCGCGAATGGCGTTCGCCATGTCGCGCTCCGAGACGGCGGCGACGGGCTTCAATGCTGCGGCTTGGCTGTTCATGGCGTCCTCCTCACGACACACGGTTCTTGCGTTCGATCAATTGCAGGATCAGCGGCGTCAGGATCAGCTGCATGGCAAGATCGAGCTTGTTGCCTGGCACCACGATGGAATTCGGCCGCGACATGAACGAGTCGTGGATCATCGAAAGCAGGTAGGGGAAATCGATGCCGCGGGGATTGGCGAAGCGGATGACCAGCATCGATTCGTCAGGCGTCGGAATCCAGCGCGCGATGAATGGGTTGGACGTGTCGACGATCGGCACGCGCTGGAAGTTGATGGCGGTCTGCGAGAATTGCGGGACGATGTAGCGGACGTAGTCCGGCATGCGGCGCAGGATCACGTCCATCACCGCCTCGGTGGAATAGCCGCGCGTTGCGCGGTCGCGGTGGATCTTCTGGATCCATTCGAGATTTATGACCGGCACCACACCGATCCTAAGGTCCGCGTGCTTGGCTAGGTTGATCTTGTCGGTGACGACGCAGCCATGCAGGCCCTCGTAGAAGAGCAGGTCACTCGGTGGGAATTCGCGCCATTCGGTAAAATGTCCCGGCGGCGTGCCGTATTGCTTCTCCTCGTCCTCGTCATGGATGTAGGTGCGGGTCTTTCCGGTTCCCCGGCGGCCATATTCCTCAAACACCTCTTCGAGGATTGCGAGTTCGTTGGCCTCGGCATTGAAGTGGGTGAAGTTCGGATTGCCCGCCTTCTCTTCCTCGGCCACCTTTGTCTTCATCGTGGCGCGATCGTAGCGGTGAAAGGCATCGCCTTCGATGAAAGCGGCCTCGATATTCTCGCGCCGGAAGATCAGATCGAAGATGCGCTTGACCGAGGTGGTGCCTGCGCCCGACGACCCGGTGATGGTGATGATGGGGTGCTTTGCCGACATGGTGCTCAGGCCCTGAACAGGCCGCGGCGGCTGAACAGCGGCGCACGCTCGCCGATGGCGCTGGGTTCGGTGTGATAGCGGGTGATGCGCGCGACTTCCCGCGCCGATCCGAACACCACGGGCACGCGCTGATGCAGGCTCTCGGGTTCGATTTCGAGGATGCGGGTGATCGTATCGGTGGCGGCACCGGCCGCCTGTTCGATGAGATAGGCGATCGGGTTAGCCTCATAGACGAGGCGCAGCCGGCCCTGGCGATAACCCTTGCGCTTGTCGCCGGGATACAGGAATACACCGCCGCGCATCAATATGCGGTAGCAGTCGGCGACCAGGGAGGCGATCCAGCGCATGTTGAACTCCTTCTCTCGTGGGCCTTCGATACCTTCGAGGCAATCGTCGATGTAGAGCCGCACCGCCTCGTCCCAATGCCGGTAGTTAGCGGCGTTGATGGCGAATTCCTGGGTGCGCTGCGGGATGATCCGGCTTTCGTAGGCCTGGACGAAGGTGCCGAGCCTGGTCGAGAGAACGAAGACATGCGTGCCGCTGCCGAGCGACAGAACCAGCGCCAGCTGTGGCCCGTAGATGAAGAAGCCGGCCCCCAGCTGGTTCACGCCTGCCTGCAAAAAAGAGGCGGCCGGATTCTCATCCGGCGCGCCAGTCACAGGGAGGAGCGAGAAGATCGTTCCGATCGACACATTGGTGTCGATGTTGGAGGAGCCGTCGAGCGGGTCGATGGCGATGGCGAGAGGTGCTTTGCTGTCGAGCAGGACCGGCTGCTCCAGTTCCTCGGAGGCGTAGAGCGCTACCGGAGCGTGGCGCATGGCGTCGAGGAAGATGTCGTCGGCGAAGATGTCGAGATCCTTCTGGATGTCGCCGTCGGCATTGGCGCCGCGGGTCCCGGCAAAGGCGGTGCCGAGCACGCCTTGATTGATGGTGTTGCGGATCTGGGTGGCGGCCTGCGTCAGCTGGCGGATGGTTGCCACGACTGCCGAGCGCAACTCGTCCGGTGGGCCGAGATAGGAATTCAGAAAAGCGTCGAGCGTTGCCGCTGGCATCGTGACCTCCCATCCAGCCGCATCTCCTCGGATCGGCCGGATTGGGAAATGAGAACAAACGGCATCGGATAAGTAAAATTCAATAACTTTACTTCCGTAGTAAAAAAAATTTAGTATGGCATATGAGAAACCTCACGCTCAAGCAATTCAAGACCGTCCAGGCAATCATCAGCCACGGGAAAATCGTCAGCGCAGCCAAGGTGTTAGGCCTGTCTCCTCCAGCGGTGACAATCCAGTTGCGGCAAGTGGAGGAGGAGTTCCAGCTTGCCTTGTTCGACCGGACGTCGGACGGCATGCGTCCCACTGCCGCAGGCCTGGCTTTCGTCGAGACGGCGCAGGCCATCGAAGAGCGGCTTCGCCTGCTCGAAGACAAGATGGATGCGATCAAGGGCGTGCGCATCGGCAGCTTGAGGCTCGGCGTCGTTTCCACCGCCAAATATTTCGCGCCGCGGCTCATGGCCGGCTTCATGAAGGAACATCCCGACATCGACATGCGGCTTGCCATCGGCAACCGCGCCGAAACGATCGACAGGCTGAAGAACCACGACATCGACATCGCACTGATGGGACGCCCGGCGAAGGAAGTCCCGGTGCGTGCTTCGGTCTTCGGGGACCACCCGCTGGTCATCATTGCGCCGCCCGACCACCCGCTGGCTTCGGCGCGCGAGATATCCAAGGAGCGGATCGCCGAAGAGCACTTCCTCATTCGCGAGCCCGGCTCCGGCACGCGTATCTCGCTGGAAATATTCCTGAGCGACGTGCCCGGGCGCATCGACGATCTCGGCGTCGAGATGGGCTCGAACGAAACCATCAAGCAAGCGGTGATGGCCGGGCTCGGCATCGCCTTCATCTCTGCCCACACCATCGCCGCGGAAACCGAAGCTGGCCGGCTGGTCATCCTCGACGTTGTCGGCATGCCGATCCGCCGGCAATGGTTTTCGGTGATGCGCAGCGATCACGCGATCTCGCCGGCCATGGCGACATTCCACGATTTCCTGATGCGCAAGGGCGCGATGTACCTGCCCCTGTTCGGCAAGCTCTATCCGCATGCCAGAGCGGGATGACCTTGGACGGGCGACCCGAACGACCGACAGACCAAACGCCAGAGATCGCGAGATAGCTCCGAGAAGGGAGTGGAGAACGCCCGACGACCGTTGGCGTTAGATAAGCGATATGTTATGTTGCAGTGCGAAAGAACAGGGGCCACGTCCTTTCCACCCGTAAGCGATCTGTATGTGCAACCCCTGCAGACTGGTCGGTATTTCGGAAACCTCCCGGGCATGGGGTTCGGGAATTCGATGGGGACAAGGGGTAATGCTTTACACGCTCGTTATGATGGTCTGCCTGACGGATGTGCCGCAGACCTGTGAACAACGCGAACAGATGGTGGACGGCCTGGCTATGAATCCCGGGACCGCCTTCATGCAGGCGCAGCCGCTGGTGGCCCAGTGGATCGAGACGCATCCCGGTTATTTCGTGCGGCGCTGGCGCGTGCTGCCCGGCCGGGAATCGTGAGATCCGCCGCGAAGATCGAATGAGGTTCTACTTCTTCGCGGCGAGCGTTTCCGAAACGACCTTGGACAGTTGATATAGCCGCTGCTCGATTATCGTCGGCACGTCACAGACGTAAGTCAGCGATTGGACGCGTTCGTTGAAAATTCGCGTTGCGAATTTCAGCTGTTCGGTTCGCCGTTCGACCTCGTCGGGATCCGCATCGGGCTTTGCCCGCAACGCATCGACGTCGGACGCTTCCTTGCGCAAGGCGGCGGCCATCTCGAGCTGCTTGTGGGCGTAACGGGAAATGCCTGAGATCACGTGCGAACGCTCGGTGTCCATGTGATCGAACATGCCTTGCACCAGCATCGCCATTTTCGGCGCAAGCTGCTCGGCCGGCAACGAGGCGGCGAAATCCTTGATCTTCTTTTGGGCTTCGGCAATCGGCATCCTGCGGGCTGCCACCTCCTCGACCAGGGCGGAGACGGCAGGGTCTTTCGACAGGTCCTTCGCCGCTGGGGGAAGCTCCGGCCCGTTCCAGATCTGGCCGAGCGAGAGCTGCGGCACCTTGCGCTGTATGCAGGGCCAGTCCGGATCGTTGTTCGCCGCCGCCCTAGCGTTCATGCTCGGCGCGAGCATGGCAGCCACAGCCAGGCTGCGAACAAGACTCATTCGTGCCATCAGGCATTTCCTCCCGTGTCCTGTTTCCGGCTTATCAGGCCGCGCGAAGGGTCGTAGGCGATGATGGCGGCGGCAAGGAACAGCAGCGTGCAGCCGGCAACGACGCCCAGCGACAGCCAGTCAATCTGGCCGTAAAAGGCGAAGCGGATCAGTTCGACGGCGTAGGTGAACGGATTGGCGAGGCAGATTTTGTAGAGCAGCGGGCTCGCCTCCTGGATGCGCCACAGGGGGTAGAGCGCCGGAGAGGCGAAATAGCCGGGAAAGATGACGAAGTTCATGATGCCGGCGAAGTTTTCGAGCTGCTTGATCATCGAGGACAAAAGCATGCCGAGCGCGCAAAGCATCATGCCCGACAGGAACAGCGCCGGCAGCACCATGAGATAGCCGAGCGGCGGCGCCTTGACGCCCCAGAACCAGGCAACGATCAGGAACGCGTAGACCTGCGCGATCGATACGGCGACACCGGCGAGCATCTTCGACACCAGCAGGAACCAGCGCGGGAAGGGGCTGACCAGCAAGGTGCGCATGTTGCCCATCTCGCGGTCATAGACCATCGACAGCGAAGACTGCATGCCCGAGAACAGCAGGATCATGCCGCACAGGCCAGGCGTGATGTAGACCTCGTAAAGCACGTAGGTCTTGTAGGGCGGGATGATCGATACACCGAGCACCTGCCGAAATCCGGCGGCAAAGATGAACAGCCAGATAAGCGGCCGAACCAGCGAGGATATGAAGCGCTCGCGCTGGTGCAGGAAGCGCAGGCACTCCCGCAGGACGACGCCTTTGAGGCAAATGAGATAGTTGCCGAGGCCGAATTTCTCGAACCTCACCGGCATGACGCCTGCGACTTTTTCGGGCATTGCGGGAGCACTCATGGCGATATCTCCGCGGTGCCGGCTGCCTCGATGCGGCTGAGCTTCGAAAAAGCGTCGCGGATCGAACTGGCGCCGCTCGTCCTGACGACATCGGCCACCTTGCCTCTGGCGACCAGTTCACCCTGCCGCAGCACGACGACATGGTCGCCGTCTTCAACCTCGTCGATCAGGTGCGTCGCCCACAGCACGCCAATGCCTTCGGTTTCGACGAGCTTGCGGATGGTGGCGAGAATGCCGGCGCGCGACTGGATGTCGAGACCGACGGTCGCCTCGTCGAGCAGCAGCAGGGCAGGGCGGTGGAGCAGCGCCCTGGCGATCTCGATGCGCCGCATTTGGCCACCGGAAAGACTGCGTGCCTTGTCATGCTGACGGCCTGGCATGTCGACAATATCGAGCAGCGCGGCAATGCGCTGCCGCGCCTCGCGTCCTCCGATGCCATGCAGCGCGGCATGGTAGGAGAGGTTCTGGTGGACGCTGAGGTCGAGGTCGAGCGTGCGGGCCTGGAACACGATGCCGACACGCCTGAGCGCCTCGCCCGAAGCGCGGCTGACGTCATGGCCGAAGATGCGGATCGATCCGCGGCGCGTGTCGTAGAGATGGCTGATCAGCGAGAACAGCGTTGTCTTGCCGGCGCCGTTGAGGCCGAGAAGAACGGTGAACGTCGCCGGCGCGATCGAGAATGAGACGTCGTTGAGCGCCCGCTTCGGACCATAGGAATGGCTGACGCCGGCGACATCGAGCGCCGCCCCCTCATCTCCTGACCCGCTTGTCCTCACATGCTGCACGCCGGCTCGCTCCCTGTCGTCGACGATAGTCTAGCACACCGGAAGTCTGGCACACCGGCAGTCTGGCGCACCGGGCCCGCTCGCACAGGTCCTGCTTTCCGGTGACCCTACTTGATCGTGATCGTGCCTTTCATGCCCCTGTCGGCAAGGTCGGGCACCGACCATGTGTAGATGCCGGGCCTCACGGTGGTGAACTGTACCTGGATGGTGCCGTCGGCGTCGAATTCGAGCCATGCGGGTGCGCCGTTCATGTGCACCTCGAGGTCGTTGATGACGATCTGGTTGTTCCACACATTGCGGAACAGGTCTGTATGGAACTTGTACTCCAGCCCGCCCGCCGCCGTGATCTTCCAGCGATAGCCCTGGCCGGCGATCAGCTGGAAGTCCTTCTGGTTGGCGGTGAACTGGTCTTCCTTGGTGCCGAGGATAAGTTCCGGCACGTCCTTGCTGGCCCGGGTTGCCTTCTCGGCCTCGGGACTGGCATCCGTTTTGGTGGCCGCACCGGCGGCTGCGTCGTCGTCATCGCCGTCGTTGTCCTGCGCCAAGACCTGGCCTTGCGTCAGTGCCATGCCCACCAGCGCCGCGAAAGCGAGCACCCGAAATTTCCGCATGATGTCATGCCCTTATGCTGTTTTTCTGTCTGTTTGATTCATTGGTTCAATTGGGCGAGACGACGACGCCCCACGGCAGCGCGCCGACGGTCACCGACTGCACGGGCTCGTCGGTTGCCACGTCGATGAAGGTGATGTCATTCGAGACGCCGTTGGTCGAGATGATGGTCTTCTGGTCCGGGGTGAAGGCGAGCTGCCAGACGCGCTGGCCGACCAGCACGTATTTCTCGACCTCGTATGTCTCGGTATTGACCACCGCGACGCGGTTGGCCGGTCCGAGCGCCACATAGGCTTTCTTGCCGTCGGCGGTGATGCGCAAACCGACCGGCTGGATGGATTCGGCCCTCAGGCCGGCAACCTCGAAGGTGATTTTCTGGACAACTTCGCGCGTTTGATTGTCGATTACCGAAACCGTGCCCCCGATCTCGGCACTCACCCAGGCCTGCTTGCCGTCGGGCGTGAACTCGACGAAGCGCGGGCGCGCATCCACCAGCACGTTGTCGGTGATCTCGTGGGTCGACGTATCGATGAAATGCGCCATGTTCGTCGTTTCCGACGTGTTGATCATGGTCTTTCCGTCCGGGCTGACGCCCATGCCTTCCGGTTCGACGCCGACCGGGATCTCAGACAACACCTTCTTGCTCTCTATGTCGATGACGGTGACGAGATTGTCGTCCTCATTGGCGACGTAGAGCGTCTTGCCGTCAGGCGACAACACGAAGAGTTCCGGGTCGGGTCCGGAAGGCAAGGTATCGACGATCTCCAGGGTTGCCGTGTCGATCACCTCGATCGAATCATCGTCGCTGGCGCAGAGATAGACGTGCTTGCCGTCATGCGAGATGGTGATGCCGCGCGGACGCTGCCCGACATTGACGGTCTTCACCACCTGCATCGTCGCTGTGTCGACGACGCTCATCGTGTTGTCTTTCTCGTTGGAAACATAGGCCATGTAGGCCGACGCCGGGCCGGCCATGAAGCCGGTCGCCAGAATGGCGAGCGCGTAAGCTCCTCTGTGCACTGAAACTCCCTCCCAATTGGTTCTATTTAAGCACGCATTTTGTTTCCGGCTCATCGACCCCGAGCGTATCGAGCTCCGACACCTGGTGCAAAAAACCTTCCTGCGGCGATGTCGAGACGACCGATCGGCCGTCGCCGAGGAAGATCGGCTGCCTCAACTGCTGGTTCCACTTGCGGAAAGTCAGTTTCTGCCCCTTGAAGGCGGCAATCGAAAAATCGTCAGAGCGGATGAAATCGGCCATCTTCCGCGGGTCGGCGCCCTGGGTGCGGGTCGCCGCCTCGCCGAGAATGCGCACCGCGGTCCATGCCGCCATGTCCTTCGACACCATGCGGCGGCCGTTTGCCTTGGCGAAGCGGTTCTGGATCTGGGTGCCGCCCCATTGCTCGCTGGCCGGATGCCAGGCCGACGGGGTGAGGCCGGCGGTGCCGGCGACCGGCCGCGGAGTCCAGGTGCGGAACGGAACATAGGTGCCGAACACCTCGCTTTCGTCGGCAACCAGCACCACGTCGGTCCGCCGTGCCGTGCCGGTGTCCTTGAATTCCTTTTCGCCGACGATCTCACCGCCGAAGCGCGTCGCCGCCCGGCGCAGCGCCTCGGCAAAAAGCTGGTCGCGCTCGTGCGAGCCGTAGATCAGCACCCAGCGCCGCCATTGCTTCCAGATGAGATATTGCGCCAGCCCGTCAGCCAGCATGCTGCGCGTCGGGATGGTGTGGAAGATGTTGGCGCGGCATTCCTCCTCGCGAAGACTGTCGTCG
>NZ_SUEO01000162.1 GCF_004962925.1 Mesorhizobium sp.
CCCGCAGACTGTCCTCAAGTTCGTCGAGCGTGCGCGGTCCGATCAGCGGGACGGACGGGAATGGCTGGGCCAGGACATAGGCGAGCGCGACATGGATCGGGCTCTTGCCCAGCCGGTTCGCGAGTTCGATCGCCCGGTCGCGGCGGCCGAAATTTTTTTCCGAGTACCAGACCCGAACCAGCTCTTCATTGTCGCGCTGATCGCGCCCGGCACGGCCGGTGAAGAAACCCCGGCCCTGGCTCGACCAGGCGAAATTGGGCATCTGCCGGGCGGTCAGCCAGGCCTTCCATTCATCGCTCGACGATGTGACGCAGCCCGGCCAGATTGGCACCAGCATTTCGGCCAGCGAAAAATTGTTCGAAAGCGCGCCAGGCTTTTGCTTGCCGGTCCGCTCGGCATAGGCAATAGCCTCGTCCATGCGTTCCCTTGTCCAGTTCGAGCCGCCGAACGGACCGCGAATGCGGCCGGCCCGAGCCTCTCGATCCATTGCGTCAACGAACTCGTCGACCGGCACGTCCGGATCGTCGCGGTGCATGAAATAGACATCGACATGGTCGGTCTGCAGCCGATCGAGCGACTGGGTGAGCTGCTTGCCGATCACGTCGGGATAGCAGAGCGGGGTGTGCGCGCCCTTGCCGATGACCACCGATTGGTCACGCACGCCACGGTTCGTCAGCCACTGGCCGAGCAGCGTTTCGGTGTAGCCGCTGCCATAGATATAGGCGGTGTCGAAGACGTTGCCGCCGGCCTCGAAATAGGCATCGAGCAGGATCATGCCCGAGGAGAACGTGCGGAAATCCTCGAAACCGAGCGCAAGGCACGAGGCTGGCCGCGGCAGGCCCGGAATTTCGCGCTTTCGGATGGTGCTGCCGGAGCGCAGCCGTCGGCCGGAGATGGTGTTGAGGCGTTTTTCGGGCTTCTCGATCTCGTATTCGAGGCCGATGGCGGCGCGCCATTTGTCGAGCACGCGCAGATTGCCGAGACTGTCGGCCCAGCCCATGCCCGGCCAGGCAAACTCCTGCTTTCCGGCCAGGATCGCCTCACCTGCGGCGTCGACCTCGAAAGCGTAGAGCCAGCGGTCTTCCCTGACCTCGACCACCTCGTCTGCGCCCGGACGGATGATGCGGATTTCGCCGGTGCCGCCTTCCCTGCCGCTCGCATACCAGAAGTCCGCGACCTCGATGCGGCCCTTGGTGCCGAGGATGCGCAGGACGTTGTCCTGGGCGAGCGAGATGCCGCAGGAGACTTCGGCGACGATGCCACTGGGAAAATGCAGCAGCGCCGAGGACCATTCGTCGACGCCGGACTGGCCGAGATGCGCAGCACCAACCACCTTGTCCGGCTCGGCGAAGGGTTTTCCCAATGCGGCCCCGGCAATCAGCCGCGCCATCGAAACAGGATAACCGCCGACGTCCAGAATGCCGCCGCCAGCGAGGTCGTTGGCGTAGAGCCGGTGCTCCGGCATGAAGCCAGGCATGGCGAAGCCGAAGCTCGACTTCACCATGCGCACCTCGCCGATCGCGCCGGACCTGACCAGCTCGACCAGTTTTGCCGTCTGCGGATGCAGCCGGTACATGAAGGCTTCGCCGAGAAAGGTGCCGGCCTTGCGCGCTGCATGGATCATCGCGTCGGCCTCGAAGGCGGTCAGCCCCATCGGCTTTTCGCAAAGCACATGCTTCCCGGCCTCGGCCGCCTTGATCGCCCATTCGGCGTGGCTGGGATGTGGCGTCGAAATGTAGATCGCATCGACGTCAGGGTCCGCGAGCAGAGCCTCGTAACCGTCGAGGATGCGGGCGCCGGGGAAGTTGTCGGCGAGGCCTGATTTGCCGGGATTGCGTGCCGCAATGGCGGCCAATGTGCCGGTGCGCGAATGTGCGACGCCGCCGGCAAAGGCCTTGGCGATGGTGCCGGGTCCGAGAATGCCCCAGCGGATTTTTCGTGGTTCGGAAGTCATCTCAAATCTCCTTGGGGTCGCCTCGGCGTCGCGAGTTGGTAAAAGAAAAATTGGCGTGTCTTTGGTTTTGTGCATGTTGTTGTCCCAAATCCGCTGCGCACCCTCGGTTCACGCCCGAGCGAATGCTTTTGGGTGACATGCATTAGCGAATGCGTGCGCCGGTGCCGTCGAAGAGAAGCGACCGGCCGGCCTTGATCGACACCACCATGTGATCGCCGTTCGCCCGCTGCCGCGATGCCTCGCGCTCGATGATAAGTTCCTCTGGTCCGGCCCCGACATTGGTCCCGGCACTGGCATAAACGTAGCTCACCGATCCGAGGTGCTCGGCGACATCGGCCTTGACGGCGATGTCGCAATCGCCTTCGCCGGCCTCGAAGAAATGCTCTGGCCGCACGCCGAGGACGACATCGGCGCCGACCGCGGGCCGGGCACCCGACAGCGGCTTCCGCAACCTGGCGCCGCCATGGTTGGCGAGTTCGATGACCGCTGCATCGTCGTCGTTCCCGACCACTTTCGCCGCCATGAAATTCATCTTCGGCGAGCCGACGAAACCCGCGACGAAACGGTTGGCCGGGTCGTCATAGAGATCGAGCGGTGCGCCGATCTGCTCGATATTGCCGGCGTTGAGCACGACGATCCTGTCGGCCAGCGTCATCGCTTCGGTTTGATCGTGCGTCACATAGATCATGGTGACGCCGAGCTCCTTGTGCAGGCGCGAGATCTCGACCCGCATCTGCACCCTGAGCTCGGCATCGAGGTTGCTGAGCGGCTCGTCGAACAGGAACACCTGCGGTTCGCGCACGATGGCGCGGCCGATAGCGACGCGCTGGCGCTGGCCGCCCGACAATTGTCGCGGACGCCGCTTCATCAGCTCGGCGATACGCAGGATTTCGGAGGCCCGCTTCACCCGCCGCTCGGTGTCGGCCTTCGGGTTGCCGTTCATCCTCAGCCCGAAGCTCAGATTCTGCTCGACGCTCATATGCGGATAGAGCGCGTAGGACTGGAACACCATGGCGATGCCGCGGTCGGCCGGCTCGACATCGTTCACCACCTTGCCGCCGATGGCGATCTCGCCGCCGCTGATGTCCTCGAGCCCGGCAATCATCCTCAGCAGCGTGGACTTGCCGCAGCCTGAGGGGCCGACGAAGACGACGAATTCGCCGTCATTGACATCGATGTCAGCGCCGTGAATGATCTGGAAGCCGCCGAAGCGCTTGACGACGTTCTTGAGTGTAACCGCTGCCATGCTGATCCTATTTGATGGCGCCGGCGGCAATGCCGGCGACGAAATGGCGCTGCAAGAGCACGAACACGACGAGCATCGGCACGGTGAGCATCACGGCGCCCGCCATGATGCCGCCCCACGACACTTTGGTGAGGCCGATCAGCGTGCCGAGCGCTACCGGCGCCGTCATCGCGCCGGGCTTGGAATTGATCAGCAGCGGCCAGAGATAGTTGTTCCAGGAGGCGAGGAAGAGGATGATGGCGAGCGCCGCCAGCATCGGCCGCGCCAGCGGCAGTGCTACGAACAGGAAGATGCGCCACTCCTTGACCCCCTCGACCCGGGCGGCGTCGAACAGATCGCCGGGCATCATCGAGAAGCTCTGCCGCATGAACAGCACGCCGAGCGAATTGAACAGCGGCGGCACGATCAGCGCCACCCAGGTGTTGGCGAGCTTGAAATCGCGCGCCACCATGATGAATTGCGGGATCAGCACGACGGCGTAGGGAAGCGTGATGGTGCCGAGGATGATCGCGACGACCACGCCCTTGCCGAAGAACTGGTAGCGCGCCAGCGCCCAGCCGGCCATCGAGGTGAGCAGCACCGACAGGAACGTATAGGTTACCGCCACCGAGACGGAGATGCCAATGGCGCCGATGAAATTGGTGCCGCGCTGCAAATTGTTGACATTGTCGAGGAAACTGCCGTGCGGCAAAAGCTCGATGCTGGGGCTGAAGATGCCTCTGTCGGGCATGGTCGAGAAAATCACCATCATCCACAGCGGAAACAGCCAGATCAGCGCCAGCGGCGTCAGGAAGAGATGCAGCGCGATGCTGCGCCCCAGTTTTGAAGAGGAACGCGAGCTCATTTCGGGTCCCTCGTCAGCCACAGTTGCACCAGCGAGATGGCGATCGCCAGCCCGGCCATTGTATAGGCAATGGCCGAGGCGTAGCCAAAATTGAGTGATCTGAAACCCTGGCGGTAAAGCAGCAGCCCGAGCGTTTCGGTGCCGCCGCCCGGTCCGCCGCGCTCGGTGATCAGGAACGGCTCGGTGAACAGCTGCATGGTGCCGATGATCGACAGCACGGCGCAGAACACGATGATCGGCTTGAGCAGCGGCAGGGTGATGTAGAAGAACTGCTTGAGCTTGCTGACGCGGTCCAGCGTCGCCGCCTCATAGACATCCTGGGGGATGGACTGCAGGCCGGCGAGCAGGATGATGGCGTTGTAGCCGGCCCAGCGCCAAGTCACCGCGATCATGATGACCGCCATCGCCGGCGTGACGTTGGAAAACCAGTCGATACGGGGCAGGCCGACGCTGTTGAGCAGCTTGTTGATGATGCCGTAATCGAGATTGAACAGCAGCCGGAACACCGCCGAATAGGCGACTTCGCCGACCACGACCGGGGCGAAGAAGGCAAAACGGTAGAGGCCACGGGCCTTGAGCAGCGGCGAATTGAGCAGCACGGCCATCACGATCGCCAGCGTGATCATCACCGGCACCTGGATGACGAGGATGAGCAGCGTATTTTTCAACGCGTTGAAGAAGGCGGGGTCGCCGATCAAGCGGCCCCAGTTGAAGGTGGGCGCGAACCGCCACGGCACGGTGCGCGTCGCCTGGAAGGAGATCAGGAACGAGTTGATGATCGGCCACAGCCAAAAGATCGAGAAGATCAGCAGATAGGGCGCGAGGAAGCGATACGCCGTGGCATTCTGATAGCGCATCGTTGCCTCCTTCGCCTCCCGTTTCTGGTTTACCGGCCTACTGTCGAAGCCGGCGCCGCTTTCTCTTGCCTTCTCCCACAAGGGGAGAAGGTGGATTGGCGCGCAGCGCCAAGACGGTTGAGGGGTGCTGGACGGAGCGCCTTCCATGCCAAGCTGGAGCACCCCTCATCCGTCGCCTTCGGCGACACCTTCTCCCACAAGGGGAGAAGGAAGAGCCGCGTGAAGATCACTCCTTGGCCGGCAGGCCGGTCGCCGAGGCGATCTGGCTTGCGGCATCGTCGAGCGCCGCCTTGGCATCGGGATAGCCGCCGCCCAGATATTTGGTCTGGACCGCGCGGACGATGATTTCCGCGTCGCTCTGGAACGGCGTGCCGCGGCTGGGGACGACCTTGGGCAAGGTGCCGAGAATGTCCTTCCACACCGCCTGGCCGCCCCAATAGGGCTGGCCTTCGGAGACATAGGGGTCATCGAGGGCCGAGATCAGCGATGGCACGAGGCCAAAACCTTTCAGCATCGCTATCTGGCCCTCATTGGTCGCAAGCGAGTATTTCAGGTAGGCGTAGGCGGCCTCCTTGTTGTTGGACACCGAGGTGATAGCGAGCGACGAACCGCCGAGATTGGCGGCGCGCGGGCCGTCGGCGGTAAGGCTCGGCATCAGATAGACGCCCCATTTGCCGCTGCCGTCGGGCGACTCGGTGCGTATGGTGCCCTCATACCAGCCGCCATACATCTGGGTGGCTACGGTGCCGGCGGTGTTGTTGGTAATCTTGGTGCTCCAGTCCGCCGAGGTGATGATGCCGGCGTCCTTCATCTCCTTGATCTTGGTCATCGACGCCACACAGGCCGGCTGGTTGACGGTGATCGACTGCCCGTCGGCGGCGAAATAGGCGCAGCCCTGCTCGTTGGCGATCATGCGGAAGAATTCTGAGTCGCCGTTGAAATCAGCGTTGGTCATCGTCACGCCGGGATTGGCGTCCTGGATCTTCTTGCCGGCGGCAATGAAATCGTCCCAGGTCTTGATCGACGCGGGATCGACTCCGGCCTTCTCGTAGAAGTCGCGGCGATAATACATCGCCACCGGGCCCGAATCCCATGGCATCGCATAGGCCTTGTCTTCCACTTCGAGTTCGGTGCGCTTGAAATCGGGGAATTTTGCCTGGTCTTCGGCCGTATAGCCCAGCGTGTGAAGGTCGACGAAGCAGTCCGGGAACTGGCTCCAGTAGTTTTCGGCCTCGCCGTTCTCGATTGTCACGATATCCGGCAACCCCTCGCCGCCGGCGGCGCAGCCGGCGATCGACTTGTCGTAGGTCGGCTGGTTGCCGAGGTCCTGGACCGTGACCTTGATGTCGGGGAACTGCTTATTGAAGCCTTCTATGGTGGCCTTCAGCGATGAAGCGGCGACGTTCCAGCTCCAGATCGTGATTTCGCCGGATTGCGCAAAGGCCGGGGCTGAGCCGAGGGCAAGCGCGAACGCGGCGCAGGTCAGTATGGTGCGCATTGAAATCCTCCCATTTCGTTTGCTCTCTCACTGTGAGCGTGCCTAGACTAGGCACCGGGGAAGGCTTGTCCGCGACAAAGGGAATAAAGAATTGGCGGAAAGTAAGATGCCGGAAAGGCCGTTTTACCAGCCTGGCGCCAGCAGCGTGGAGGGTCTGCCGCTGCTCCTGCAGACGTTTCACAATCACCCCCTGGTGATGCTCAAGCCGCATTGGCATGCCCAGGTCGAGGTGAACTTCATCATGTGCGGCGCGGTGCACTACCGCATGAACGATCACGAGATCTCGCTTTCGGCCGGCGACATGTGCCTGTTCTGGGGCGGCCTGCCGCATCAGATGGTGGATGCGTCGGACGATGCCGTCTTCGCCGGCGCGCATCTGCCGCTGGTGCACTTCTTCCGACTGCATCTTCCCGCCGATGTCCGCAACCGGCTGATGACGGGCGCGACATTGGTGACCGATGCCACCGACCGGTCCGACAGCGACAATTTCGAGCGCTGGAACCGCTACGTCCGGTCAGGCGATCCAGCCAAGGCCGAGCACGCCGTGAACGAGCTCCTGCTGCGGCTGGAGCGGGTGCGGTTCGAGCCCTACCGGCTCGCACCCGAAACCTCGATCGAGCAGGAAGCAGGCAATCCCTTCGATCAGCAATCCCTGCGCAATGTCGGGCGCATGTGCGACTTCATCGCGGAGAATTTCCTCTACGAGATCGACTGCGTGGACATCGCGGCGGCGGCCGACATCCATCCCAAATACGCCATGAGCATTTTTAAGAAATCGACCGGTATGACGCTCAACGAATATGTCAACCTGCTGCGGCTCAGCTACGCCCAGGCGCTGCTGATGCACCAGGACGCCAACGTGCTGCGCGTCGCCATGGACTCCGGCTTCGGCTCGCTCAGCGCCTTCAACAAGTCGTTCCGCAAGCTGGCCGGCATGTCGCCGTCGGATTTTCGCAGAGGCGCGAGCGTTAGATAGTCCCGGGTTGAAATGCCGTCATGGTTTGCGCTATCAGCAAGGGGTGAGGCTAAAAGAATATTTCTATCTGCTTGGATTGAAGCCGAGAACACGCGTTTACGGCCACTCGATACAGGTCATCAACCTCCCGAAAGACGGGAAGATTGAATTCGCTCGCTGGAAAAACCCGCGCGGGGCAGACCTCGACCTCACCCAGGGCGAAGTCGATGACCTCCGGCGGTTCCTGAGCGATGGCGACGTGGCGATCGACGTTGGCGCCCAGGTTGGCGACAGCACGGTACCGATCGCCCTCGCCTGCGGGCCGCAGGGCCTGGTCCTCGCTTTCGAGCCGAACCCTTTTGCTTTCGCGCTCCTCGGAGCGAATGCCGCGCTCAATCCTTCCCGATTGAATATTTTCCCGATCCCCTATGCGGCGACACCGGAAGATGGGTCGTTCGTCTTCGACTACGGCAATCCGGGATTTGAGAACGGCGGCGACCACACCGGGGTGTCGCGGTGGAAACACGGGAGCGCTTTCAGTATCCCGGTCGAGGGACGGCGGATCGAACCGTTGATTCGCGCCCGGCTCGGCCGCCGCATCGAGCGTCTGCGCTACATCAAGACCGACGTGGAGCAGCATGATCTGTCGGTTTTGATCTCGATGGGCGCGCTGATCGACGAATGCCGACCCTACATCAAATCCGAAGTCAATCACAACCTTTCGATGGGCGAGCGGGTGCGGATGCACCGGTTCTTTGCCGACAAGGGTTACGATGTCCACCTAGCAGGGCCGACGACACTGTTCGGTCCGAAGCTCACCGAAAACGATCTCGGCAGGAAGAAGAATTTCGACATGTTCGCGGTTCCCCGGAACTGATGCGCCGGTCCTTCCAGCGCGTCGCGTTTTCGGGGGACAATCACGGCACAGGGCGCGGTAAGTCATCCCGCCGAACGGCCCGCCTTGCGAAGCCGGCCTTCGAGCTCGATGCCGCCACAGCAATGCGACCGAGCGGAATTGGTGCGTGCGGCGGTATGGTGGCCGCCAGCGGGTTTTGATATCGTCCAGTAACCCGTGATGTGGCCTGACGTTTGCGGTCCGATATTTCTCTTGAGACAGGCCGTTCGGAATTGCGGGACAGTTTTCAGCCAATGCGCGAGGTGCGTGGGTTTCGGCCGGATATACAGGGGCTGCGTGGTCTCGCGGTCGCTCTGGTCATGGTTTTTCACCTGTGGCCGGATGTTCTTCCCGGCGGATATGTCGGCGTCGACGTCTGGCGCAGTTGGGTGCCCACGCAAAAACGCACCACCGGCCGGAGCCGGTGGTGCTCTCTGGACAGTCTGTAGGGGCAGGACCGTCCAGCGATCCCTGAGGATCTGGCTCAATGTCGGCTCTTCCTCGACCTGGGGCATCGGCCAAACAGATGAAGGAGCCGTGCAAGAATCTCGATGGTGCGGTGCGCAGCTCCGCAGCGCACGCAATGCTATTTATTCGGCTGCGTCAGGAACTTCGCCGGATGTGTCGTCGGAAGCCTCCGCCGGGTCGGCCTCTCTTGCCAGGAACTTGTCCAAGGCTGCCTGCAAGGACAGGGTGGCCTGCGGTGAGGCCGGCGTCGTCGAAACGACAGCCATCGCATGAGCAATTCCGCTCGTCGACTTATCCTTAGCCGCCGCAGAAGTTGCGGCTCCGTGTCCCTGCGATCCGGCCCCGCCAGAGTTTCCGCCGTTGCCGTTGCTCCCGCCATTACCGTGCCCGCCGCCATTGCCGCCGGGTCCAGCGAAGACTGGAGACGCGACAAGGGCGAGAGCGGCGACTATTGCGAACAGACTGGTTCGAGTTTTCATGGTTTCTCCTTACGAATCGCCGTCCCCGCCAGGTTGGTTCTGGATCATAAATGTGAGGACTCTCTAATATGAAGGTCCGCTATTTAGCCAGTTTCGTTTAAATAAAGCCGACCGCAAGGGACCTTGGTCCGAGATCGAAAAGCAAAAGTCCTAAACTCTATCCGGGGCGTATTGGGCGCGGCGAACAAACGCCTGCTGGTCACAAGGCAGCTGGCAAAGCGAGATAGCGCGCCTGCGCATGAACCTGCAGACTATCGTTCGCCGCGGAGCGTTGGTGCTCACAACGTCTCTGACGTGCCGCTGGAACCGGCAATTGAGCACGCTCTGAACTTCATAGCTGCTGGATGATTGGCCGAACAGACCTCATCCGAATCGTGCTGCGGCTGGAAAGCAAGGCTATCTTGCCGGTTCTGTCGATGGACAAGGAGATCGAAAACGACGGGCGCGCCCATGCGCAGTCTTCCGCGATCACGCCATACACATCGAAGCCGCGACTCAACTATCGCTAAAGGCGCGGCGGACCTGATGGCCCGTCTGGCCGGCGCCTTCAGTCAACCTCCCACCGAACGGCGCCGGCCTGTCACTGCGACGCTGCCGGCGACAGTCGCAATATCCTTCCCGCTGGCTCGTCGGTCAACGCCATTACCGCCCCATCGGGAGCCTGCACCACGTCTCGGATGCGCCTGCCGAGAGCGAGGACTTCCTCGCCCGCGAACTGCTTGCTGTCAAGCCTGACACGAACGATGCCTCCCGCCGACAGTCCGCCAATCAGGAGGTCGCCTCGCCAATCGGCAAACATGTCGCCGGTGTAGAAGGTCATGCCGGAAGGCGAGATGACCGGCGTCCAGCTATGGATGGAGCCGGCAAACTCCGGCCGAGTCGATGGATCGGGGATGCGTTCGCCCGAATAGTGCCGGCCCCAGCTGACCACGGGCCAGCCGTAATTCCTGCCTGCCTCCGGAATGTTTAACTCATCGCCGCCAAGCGGTCCCATTTCCGCCGTCCAGACCACGCCGGTTTCGGGATGGATCGCTGCGCTTTGCACATTGCGATGGCCGTAAGACCATATCTCGTCGGCGCCGTCCTTGCCGACGAAGGGATTGTCGTCAGGCACAGAACCATCGGGATTGATGCGGACGACCGTCCCGAGATGATTGCTCGCGTCCTGCGCCTGTTGCATCTTGCCGCGCTCGCCGAGCGTGACGAAGAGCTTGCCGTCCGGCGCGAATACCAGGCGGGAACCGAAGTGGTGCCGGCTCGAGACGGCTGGTTCCTGCCGGAAGATCACTTCGAAGCTCGAAAGCGCGCTCCCGTTCTCGTCCAGGCGTCCACGGCCGACGGACGTGGCCGCGCCGCCGCTCCGTTGCTCCGAATAGGAGAGATAAACCGTCCGGTTGTTGGCAAAGTCCGGATCGAGCGCCACATCCAGCAGGCCGCCTTGTCCGTCGGCGAGGACGTCCGGCACTCCGTCGATCGGATCGGAAACGGCCCCGTCGGTCGAGACGAGCCGAAGGCGCCCCGGACGCTCGGTGATCAGCAGCGTGCCGTCGGGCAGGTAGGCCGCGCCCCAGGGATGTTCGAGCCCTTCGGCAAAGGTCTCGACCGCAATGCGGCCTGTTTGGCTCTCTATGCTGTTGGAAGGGTCCTGCGCCAACGCGGTCGAGGGTGCACTGAAGGCAAGAAGAAAAGACGAAGCCATGAGTATCCGCAGCATAATTTCTCCATCCGAACGGGGCGGGGGAGCCGCCGGCTCTCGATATAATGACCGACTACTGATGCGGTTCCCAAGCTGGCGAGCGGGTTCTCATCAGTGACGTATGGCGGCCGAAGATGTCCGCCTGCTGCTAAGCTGCAAGCGGCGCTTCGACGTAGCTGTCAATCGCTGCGATCTCTTCCTTTTTCGCGTCAGCTTCCATAGTGAGGTCAAACGCGGCCTGCATGTTCATCCAGAACTGAGGCGTCGTATTGAAGAACTTGGCAAGGCGAAGCGCAGTGTCGGGAGTGACGGGTGTCACTTCAGCTACAAGGCGCTCAATCCTGGTCCGTGGCACATGAAGCTTTTTGGCGAGGGTGTAAGGCTTCAGACCCAAAGGGACAAGAAACTCCTCCCGCAAGATTTCGCCAGGGTGGATCGGCGAGGTAAAGTGTAGCATTGCAGATCTCCAACTCTTGGTCGTCCCCACTCTTGGTCGTCAATGGTAATCAGCGATTTCAACGTCCTCAGCGTTGCCGTCTACCCACCGAAAGCAGACACGGAATTGGTCATTAATGCGGATTGAGTGCTGTCCGGCGCGGTCGCCTTTCAGCGCTTCAAGCCGATTTCCGGGCGGCGTGTTCAAGTCGTTCAGGACTAAGGCGTTATCCAGCATAAACAGCTTTCTTTGAGCAGCGCGAACGAGATCGGACGGAAAGCCTTTGAGCTTTTTTCCACCAGCGACGGCCTCGGTAACTTTGTTCCTGAAAGACCGTATCACTTGCTGCCCCGCTAAACGTATCATTATGCGACACGTTCCGGGCTGTCAACGAAAAAGTATCACCGCGTGAGACTAACGGTTCATCTTCAGATGAAGGCAATCTATCTGATTGAACTGGTCCCAGGCGAAAAATGGATGACGATACTGCAGCCGCCGTCGGCCGATTTTGGCACGAAAAGCCCACGGTGGCGACATGGTCGCGACACAGGCCACAAAGCAAATCGGCCGCCCGAAGGCGGCCGATTTAAATGCTTGATTCCCCTGAGAGAACTGGAGCGGGTGAAGCGATTCGAACGCTCGACCCCAACCTTGGCAAGGTTGTGCTCTACCCCTGAGCTACACCCGCTCGCGCGGCTTTTTGGGCCGCAAGCCGCGCCTATATGGCTGAAGGGCGCGGCGATTGCAACAGGGAAATCGCAGGTTTTTTGGCCGCACCCGGCGACGTAAACGAGCCTTCCGTAGCGTAGATAGGAACGGAATCGGCGGCCTCGCTGCGCAACGGTCTTGTCTCGGCCGCGTCATTGGCCGTAAACGGCATGATCCAACCGCGACAACAAGCAGTACCACAAGAAATAACATGCCGAAAACCGAAGCCGATCTTTTTGCCTTTCTCGCCGATCTCGGGATCGAGGTCTCGACCCTGCGCCATCCGCCGCTATTCACGGTCGCCGATTCGCAGGCGCTGCGGGGAGAAATCGCCGGCGGGCACACCAAGAACCTGTTCCTCAAGGACAAGAAGGACAATTTCTTCCTGGTCAGCGTCGACGAGGAGGCAGTGGTCGATCTTAAGCAGATCCACCACGTGATCGGCGCTGCCGGGCGCGTGTCTTTCGGCAAGCCGGAGATGCTGATGGAGCTTCTCGGCGTCATTCCCGGTGCTGTCACGGTGTTCGGCGTGATCAACGATACGGAACGGCGGGTCAAGGTCGTTCTCGACCAGGAGTTGATGGACCATGCCATCATCAACGCGCATCCGTTGACCAACGAGGCAACGACATCGATCGCCGCCGCCGACCTCGTCAAATTCGTCGAGGCAACCGGGCATGATGCTGTTATCTTGAAAGTCACGGCATGATCGCCACATGGATGGCGATAAAACCGACTTCTGAGTGAGGAATATAGACGTCGCGCCGGGCCGGTGGCCGGCGGCGCGACCGAAAGGGTGGCGAGATGAGCGACAACAATCAATTTGGCGGCCCATTTGGCGGCAATGGCGGGCAGTATGCCACCACGGTGCAGTATGGCGGCACTGAGGCCACCCCCGCGAAAGTCGCGCTTGGCGAGCCGCCGGTCGCCGTCGCCGTGATCAAGGACACGACGACCGCCGCATTTGCCGCCGACGTCATCCAGGAATCACGCCGTCAGCCGGTGTTGGTCGATTTCTGGGCGCCCTGGTGCGGACCCTGCAAGCAACTGACGCCGCTGCTTGAAAAGGCGGTCACGGCCGCCGGCGGCAAGGTCAAGCTGGTCAAGATGAATATCGACGACCATCCTTCGATCGCCGGACAGCTCGGCATCCAGTCGATCCCGGCGGTCATCGCTTTCAAGGACGGCCAGCCGGTCGACGGCTTCATGGGCGCCATTCCCGAGAGCCAGATCGCCGCGTTCATCGAGAAGGTCGGCGGCAAGACCAATGGTGCGCCGCAGGTGGCCGAGGCGCTTGCCGCGGCCGCGGAGGCGCGCGACGCCGGCGATGTGCAGACCGCGGCGGACATCTACGACGCGGTCCTGGAACAGGCGCCGGAGACGATCGAGGCCATTGCCGGGCTTGGCGATCTGCTGTTCGAGGCCGGCGATGCCGAGGGCGCCGAAGCCGTGCTGGCGCGGGCGCCGGAAGCAAAGAAGGATGCGCCGCCGCTCGCCGCGGTGCGCGCCAAGATGGCGCTTGCCGCGCAGGCAGCAGCGCTTGGCAATCCGGCCGAGTTCGAGCGACGCTTGGCTGAGAACCCCGGGGATCACCAGGCACGGTTCGATCTCGCCATGATCCAGAACGCCAATGGCGAGCGCATGGCGGCGGCCGACAATCTGCTGGCGATCGTCAAGGCCGATCGCTCGTGGAACGACGACGGCGCCAAGACGCAATTGCTGCAATTCTTCGAGGCATGGGGCATGACCGACGAAGCAACGCTGGCGGCGCGGCGCAAATTGTCGTCGCTGCTGTTTTCCTGAGCGCGCGGCATGGACTGTTTTTGCCTGATGGCCTTGCGGTCGGCGACGGCTGCGCCAGATTAGGGGCCAGACCGATCCGTTTTTCGCTTCCTGAAGATTTAGACGTCAGGTTGCGATGGGGTGGACGGATTTGATGCGCTTCTCAATGAAGCGAGCGGAGGACTGAAGTGCAGGCGGGAAACGCGCATTACCGGCTCGATACGGACTTGCCGTCGACGGTGCCGATCTTTCCGCTTGAGGGTGCATTGCTGCTGCCGGGAGGCCGCATGCCGCTCAACATTTTTGAGCCGCGCTATCTGGAGATGGTGGATGAGGCGATCGCCGGATCGCGGCTGATCGGCGTCATACAGCCCAGCCTCGACGGTGCGCGGCGTGCCGATGGCGAGCCGGAGCTTTGCAATGTCGGCTGCGCCGGACGCATCATCGCGCTTTCCGAGAGCGGTGACGGTCGTTACCTGATTTCGCTGCAAGGTGTGTGCCGGTTCCGCATCGTGCAGGAGCTCGCGGTCAGGACGCCCTTCCGCCAGTGCCGGTTTGCGCCCTTCCTCACCGATCTCGACGAAGATCAGGCAGAGGCCGGGATCGACCGGCCGGCGCTGCTCAAGGCATTTCGCGCCTATTTGCAGGCTAACGATCTTGAAGCCGACTGGGAAAGCGTCAGCCGCGCCGAAAATGCCATGCTGGTCAATGCGCTGTCGATGATGGCTCCCTACGGGCCGGCCGAGAAACAGGCGCTGCTCGAAGCGGCGGACCTGAAGACACGCGCCGAAACGCTGATCGCCATCACCGAAATGGCGCTGGCGCGCGAAAACGAGGATTTCGGGTCAAGTTTGCAGTAGGTGGCTCTTCCTTCTCCCCTTGTGGGAGAAGGTGGATTGGCGCGCAGCGCCAAGACGGTTGA
>NZ_SUEO01000163.1 GCF_004962925.1 Mesorhizobium sp.
ATCCTTTCTCAGCCTAAACTCAACCCCAAAATCGCCATATGCGATTCCCCTGCCCCTTTGCGGGGGAGATGCCCGGCAGGGCAGAGGGGGGGTGCTGTCCCGCCGGCCTGCCAGCCAACCGCAACCACGTCCTCAGCCAGCTCCCGATTCGGAAGGGGTTTAAGTCAAAATTGGCGATCCTTCGCATCCCCTCTGTCCTGCCGGACATCTCCCCCTTGGGGGAGATCGGATGTCGCTTCGGCTTTCGCCAACCGCCAGCTACTCGCTCTCGCCCTCCAGCGCCGGCACCGAGACGCCGGCGAGTTCCGCCGCCAGCAGTCGCGATGCACCGGCCCGCGCGATCCTCAGCATCAGCGCCTTGCGCGTCGCCGCCGCCATGCGGTGCTCGGGCGCGTCGCGCAGGATTTCGGCGCCGTAGCCGTCGGAGAGAATAAAACCGCATTCCTGCGGAAAGATCTCCGAGGGCACGCCGGGATGGGTGGCGAAGAAGAAGCGGTCGGAGTGCAGCCGGTAGTCAGGCCATTTGCGGTCGACCCTGAAATCCTCGATCGAGGATTTGATCTCGATGATCCAGATGTCGCCCTGGCGGGTCAGTGCGACGAGGTCGGCGCGGCGCCCGGTCGCCAGCGCCAGTTCGGGCAGCATATGCGCGCCCATTTCCTTGAGCAGCCGCTGCACGCCGCGCCGCACGAGCATGGCGCGCTCCGACTGGCGGCCGTCGATGAGCGGGTTGAGGGGGACAGGCGAGATGATTGGCATGGAGGCACCATGCCAGATTCTGTTCACGGTTTGAACCCGTTTTCTTTAGGCGATTATCTGGCTGACAAACCCGCGAAGGAAATAGGAATGATCCCCGACAGGCCGGCTGATGTTTTTGCTGATGCGCTTTCGCGGTTAGACGATGAGGCGCTTCGTCTCCACTTCGATAGCGAGAACGATGCGCTCGATTATTTTAAGGAAATCGCCAATGATTTCTACGGCCGACTTCGTGCCGAAAAGACCGATATCGCCAAAGCCTATGCTGATGGTGGGGTTTACCTGAATTTGCATTTTCGCACCGGGCTGAAGCCGCATGTACGTCAGTTCTCCGTTCACGTGTTCCCATTCAGAGGCGGTAGAGATCGTGGCATTGGCGATGTAGCCATTCCCAAAGCCGACGCCGCCGCTGCCGACTGCCACGGCCTGAAGTATCCGATGAATCTTCTGATTACGAAGCTCGTTAAGCTCCCAGATGGCTTCTTTCCCTCCCTGGTATGGCTCGAAAGCGAGGAGGAACGGTCGAATCGCTACAGGAACCTCATTCCCCTTGTATCGATCCAGATCGGCGCGGGCATCAGCGGCGGTCTTCCCAAAGGGGAACTTGGTCCCGCTCGGTTTTGGGTTGCCGCCGAGTGCCCGAGCACTATCGTAGACAGCGTGGTCAAGGGAAGACCGCAGACAATTGACAATATCGAAGGCGATCACAGGAAGCTTGTCGCCAAGATCGGTGACGACTTTGACCTTGCAGCGTGTCTCGCCGGTCTCTGGATCGATGTCGGTAAAGAAACTGTATGGCTTTTTGGCGAGAATTCCGCGCTCGACATGCTGGAACTGGTTGAAGTGTTCGAGTGCGCGGGCGATGAGGATTTTGCTGCTCTTGAAGGGTTTCAGCATGCCAGAGACTCCCAAGAAGTCTGACACGTTAAAGTGATCTCAGCCCTCCGGTCATTCCTTAGTCTCTTTACGCTGCCTGCGCACCAGTTCTTTTATCTGTTCGGCAGTGAGTTTCTGTGCATGGACGATCTTGTCCAAAGACGCCAGTGGGAATTGAACCCACTACGTCGGTTTTGCAGACCGATGCGTCACCGTCTCGCCCTCAGACCTTGGCGCCTCTATGCCTAATCCATCAGCGGTTAGTCAACCTGTCGACCCCCGGATGGCCTTTCCTAGGCGATTATCCGGTTGGCAGCCCGGCCTTTTAACCGGCGAGCGGCACGCCCTCCAGAGCAATGATCCTCGTCCTTGCGCAGCGTTTGCGGATAGCTTTGAGCCGACCGTATTCTGGAGAGTCGTACCATGACATGAGCGAAGCCATGTCCGGGAACTCGACAATGACCAGGCGATGAGGTTCCCAATCGCCTTCCAGCACTTTGGTGGCTCCGCCGCGGGCGATGTACCTTCCCCCATAGCGCGCCTCGGTTGCTGGTACATCCCGGCGGTATTCCTCGAAAACGGCGGCATCGGTTATGTCGACATCAGCAATAAGATAGGCTGCCATTGACCTTACTCCCTGAAGAAAAGGCCATGAAGCACCTCCATTAGCGGCCCCGCAACTAAGCCAGCGGTACTACGCCCCGGAAACGACTCGCCTTCTCCCGTATCGGGCGTTTTACTACATTCGTTGGGGGCAGCTCTGGGAGGAGACGAACCATGCCGATGTATCTCACGCAATTCAGCTATACGCCCGAAACCTGGGCGCGCTTGATCGAAAACCCCGAGGATCGCCGCGAGGCGGCCCGTTCCTACATCGAATCGGTGGGCGGAAAGCTACACGGGTTCTGGTACGCCTTCGGAGAGCACGATGGCTGGAATCTGTGGGAGGCTCCAGACAATGTTTCGATGGCATCTGTCATGCTGGCTATCGGTGCGGGCGGGGCGCTCAGCTCGTACGAGACCACCGTTCTCTTAAGCGTCGAAGAGACGATGCAAGCGCTTGGGAAGGCGAAGTCGATCCGGTATCGCCCGCCGGGGTCATAAAAGCCGCCCGTTTGCGGCCTCGCGGAGTGTCGGAGGCTGGTCGCTCATGCCGCCGCGGAGGCGATTTTATCTCCAGTCAGCGCAGCCCCTGCAATATCGTCCAGGATCGGGCAGTCCGGCCGGTCGTCGCCGTGGCAGGCATGGATCAGCTTCTGCAAGGTCGAGCGCATCGACTGCAGCTCGCGCACCTTCTCCTCGATTGCCGTCACATGCGCGGCGGCGATCTCGCGCACGTCATGGCTGGCGCGGCTGCCGTCCTGGTAGAGCGCCATCAATTGACGGCAGTCGTCGATAGAAAAGCCGAGATTGCGCGCGCGGCGCAGAAAAGTCAGCCGGTGGATGTCGTCGCCGCAATAGTCGCGGTAGCCGTTGCCTGCGCGCGCAGGACGGATCAGGCCGATCTCCTCATAGTAGCGGATGGTCTTGGCCGGCAGGCCGGAACGGCGGGCGGCATCTCCGACATTCATGACAGTTCCTCGACTTTCGGCGGTCCGGCGAGCCGCCCCATTGAATTTCCTTCACAATCTAGCGAAGGCCGTTGCCGAAAAGCCACAGTTACGCACTTACCGGCGCGTAAGCCCCTGCATATAGGCATCGCGCGCTTGGCAAGCAAAGCAAATGCCAGCATGAATGATGACGACAAAGCGGCCGACTCGAGCCGCACTATTTTGGGCGGGGCATCGGACCTTTTCATGCGCATGAAGCCATTTGCAATCGTCGCTGCGTTTGCGCTGTCGGCCGCTATCGCTGGTTGCAGCACCATCGGCTCGCAAATCTTCACCAACAACTATGGCCCGATAACCGATGCGGGCTATCAACTGCCGCGCATTCCGATCGAAAAGGTGCCGTTCAAGTACCGCCGGCAGGTGGTGAGCTACGACACCGATGAAAAGCCAGGCACCATCGTCGTCGATACGCAGAACAAGTTTCTCTATTACGTCATGGGCGGCGGCGAGGCGATGCGTTACGGCATCGGCGTCGGCCGCGAGGGTTTTGAATGGCGCGGCACCGCCCGTATCGCGGTGAAGCGTGAATGGCCGACGTGGACGCCGCCTTCGGCAATGATCAAGCGCCAGCCGGAGCTCGCCAAGTTTGCCGGCGGCATGGAGCCTGGATTGACGAACCCACTCGGCGCCCGCGCCCTGTATCTGTTCAACAAGGGCGGCGACATGGGCTACCGCCTGCATGGCAGCCCGGAATGGAACTCGATCGGCAAGGCGATGTCGTCGGGCTGCATCCGCCTGATGAACCAGGACATCATCGACCTTTACGACCGCACCTCGGTCGGCGCCAAGGTTATAGTTTTGTGACCATGATCCCGAAAAGGGGAAACCGGTTTTCGGAAAAGATCATGGTCAGACAAGAAGACTTTCATACGCGGACCGTCTAGGCAACAATGGACGTCGCAGAACAGAAAACCGGGCACTTTGGCCCGGTTTTTTGTTGTCGCGCGAAGGCGAATGGAGTCCTTAAGAGACCTGCTCGACCTGCTGCACCTCGGGCACAAAATGCCGGAGCAGGTTCTGGATGCCGTGTTTCAGCGTCGCCGTCGATGACGGGCAGCCGGCGCAGGCGCCCTTCATGTGCAGGAACACGGTGCCGTTCTCGAAGCCGCGGAAGGTGATGTCGCCACCGTCCTGGGCGACGGCCGGGCGCACCCGCGTGTCGAGCAGTTCCTTGATGGTGATAACCAGTTCCTCGTCGGCCTTGTCGTAGAATTCGCCGGTCTGGCTGGTCTCGGCGGCGGGACCGGCCTTGGCCATCACCGGCGCGCCGGACATGAAGTGTTCCATGATTGCGCCGAGGATCGCCGGCTTCAGATGCTGCCAGTCGGGACCGTCCTTGGTCACGGTGACGAAATCATAGCCGAAGAAGACGCCGGTGACGCCCGGGATCTCGAACAGCCGGCCGGCCAGCGGCGAAGCTGAGGCGGCGCTGTCGGCATCGCGGAAATCTGCGGTGCCTTCGACAAGCACTTCCTTGCCGGGGAGGAATTTCAATGTCGCCGGATTTGGTGTCGATTCGGTCTGGATGAACATGGACGTCTCCGTGCCCATTCGGGCAGATAGTTTGGAATAATTCTAAATAGGCCTTATCGGCAGGACATTCAAGCGAAAGCCATCGCTGGAACGGGCTGGCTGGCGGAATGTTTTGCTAGCGCCCTGAAACGCTTTGAGATGTGTTGAGATTCAGGTCAGGCCGAGCCGACAATGATGGTTTCCGAGAACCGGAGCGGAGCGCACTTAAAGTACGTGAGCACCGGAAGCGCAGGAAGCCGCCATTTGCAGGCCGGCATCACCTGAATATCAGCACATCTCAGGCCAGGCTGTCGATCTCTTCGTCTGACAGGTTCTGCGGCACCACCGTCACCGGGATGGGGAAGGCGGCGCCCTTGCCGGCGACCGCGCCGACCAGCGGTCCCGGCCCCTCCTTGCCGGCGCCGGCCGCCAGAACGAGGATGGCGATATCCTGGTCTTCTTCGATCAATTTGTGGATCTCTTCCGTCGGCTTGCCTTCGCGCACCACCAGTTCCGGCTCGATGCCGAGCTTCTGGCGCACCTTGTTGGCATAGCTGTCCAGGGCCGCGCGAGCCGTCGCTGTAGCCTCCTCGCGCATGATCTTCTCGACACCCAGCCAATGCTGGAAATCGTCCGGCTCGATCACATAGAGCAGCACCAGCACGCCGTTGGTGCTCTGCGCGCGCTTCGAGGCGTAGACGACGGCCCGCTCGCATTCGGGCGTGTCGTCGATGATCGCCAGGAACTTACGGCGGTGGCCGGCTTCGCGGCTGAGGCGTTTGGAGACCATATTCACCCTGTTCGACGGTTTCGGTTCGCAATCTGCCACCGCCACAGCCCGGCCGCAAGCGACCGGCGGATGTAGCGGTATCAGGTGGCAGATTAGCCTTGCAGCAGGCCGATGATGTCGCGCACGGTCTTCATCGTCGCCTCGGCCAATAGTCCGGCGCGCTCGCCACCATCCCTGAGCACTGCGTCGACATAGGCGCGGTCATCGGAAATGCGGCGCATTTCACCGGCGACCGGTGCCAGCTTTTCCACGGCAAGGTCGGCCAACGCCGGCTTGAACACAGAGAACTGTTGGCCGCCGAACTCTTTCAGCACCGCCTCCTTCGATATCTCGGCGAGACCCGCATAGATGCCGACGAGGTTTTCCGCTTCGGGCCGGCCGGCAAGGCCGTCCAATTCCCCGGGCAACGCCTCCGGGTCGGTCTTGGCCTTGCGGATCTTCTTCGAGATGGTGTCGGCATCGTCGGTCAAATTGATGCGCGACAGGTCCGACGGATCCGACTTCGACATCTTCTTCGAGCCGTCGCGCAGCGACATGATGCGCGCCGCCGGTCCGCCGATGATCGGCTCGGTCAGCGGGAAATAGCCGTTCACCGTCTCCTCGCCGACCTTCATCTCGACGCCGACGCCAAGGCCGGCGATGCGGTCCGAAAAGTCGTTGTTGAATTTTTGCGCGATGTCGCGGGTCAGCTCCAGATGCTGCTTCTGGTCATCGCCGACCGGCACATGGGTGGCGCGGTAGACGAGGATGTCGGCCGCCATCAGGCTCGGATAGGCAAGCAGCCCAAGCGAGGCGTTCTCGCGGTCCTTGCCGGCCTTGTCCTTGAACTGCGTCATGCGGTTCATCCAGCCGATGCGCGCCACGCAGTTGAAGATCCAGGCAAGCTCGGCATGTTGCATGACCCGCGACTGGTTGAAGACGATGTGCTTCTTCGGGTCGATGCCGGAAGCGAGAAACGCCGCGGTGATCGCACGCGTTTGATCTGCCAGGTCCTCATGCACGAGCTGCGCGGTCAGCGAATGCAGGTCGACGACGCAATAGATGCAATCGGAGGTGTCCTGCAGGGCGACGAATTTCTTGATGGCGCCGAGATAGTTGCCGAGGTGCAGATTGCCGGTCGGCTGGACGCCGGAAAAGACGAGTGGCTTGAAGGCGGGTGGCTCAAAGGCGGTCATGATGTCCCCATGGCTTGTGGAGGGCCGTTTCGCGCGCGGCGAAAGTCTTTCGACGGCGCGCTTATGGACGAGAGCGGAGAGAGGATCAAGAGGCGGTTGGATAGACGCAGAGCTTCGGGCTCAGCTTGGCAAAACGCCGCGGAAGGCACTTTTTGCCGAAGCATGAATGAAAAAACCCGCCTCGCCGGCGGGTCATTGGCGCAACTCAGCACAATGAATAAATTCCTAGCATAATTGCCGTCACATGTCAAGTTGAAACTACCGGAGGTTGAAACCATCGGCGGCGCGCGCGAGCTCGCGCTCGGCAGTCCCGGCTCACGGATCTGGAGACTGTTCCCTGATCGGCGGCGAATCCTTGCGCCTGACGTTGCGCCGGATCATGCCGAAATCGGCGCCGCCGGTGGCGAAGGCGGTGACGAAGTAAAGCAATGCCCCGCCGGCGACCAGCGCAAGAAGCGTCGTGGTCTTGATGATCAGCGGTGAGCCCGAAGCCAGTTGGGCAGCAAACCAGTGCTCGGCAAAATAGAGCGCCGCCCCCATCACCGCCGCCGACAGCACCAGCCGTGGGATGCGTCTCATGAGCGGCACGTCGCGGCCCCAATGGCCGCGCCGGATCAGCACACCGAGCAGCATCAGCGCATTGACCCAGCCGGCGACGGCCGAGGCGACGGCAATGCCCGGCGCACCCATCGACGGAAACAGCGTCAGCGCGGTGGTGACGTTCACCGCCACCGAGATGGCGGCGAAGATCATCGGCGTGCGCGTGTCCTCACGGGCGAAATAGCCGGGGGTGAACGCCTTGATCAGCACGAAGGCCGGCAAGCCCAGGCCGAAGATCGCCAGGATCGCCGCCACGATTGGCGTCGAGCCGTTGGCGGCAAACGCCCCGCGTTCGTAAACCAGCCCCACGATCGGCTCCGACATGACCAGCAGTGCCGCCGCCGCCGGCAAGGTCAGGAACAAGGTGAACTCCACCGATCGGTTCTGCAGATTAGCCGCTTCGATCAGATTGCCGGATTTCAGCGCCCGCGACAGCTCGGGCAGGAGCACGATGGCGACGGCGATGCCGACGACGCCAAGCGGCAGTTGGTAGATGCGGTCGGCATAGGCGAGCGATGACACCGCGCTGTCCTGCGCCGACGCGATCGCCGTGCCGATCACCTGGTTGATCTGGGTGATGCCGCCGGTGATCGCCGCCGGCAGCGCCAGAATCAGCAGCCGCTTGACGTTGGGCGTCATCTTTGGCCGGCGGAAACCGATCGAGATGCCGGCATGGCGCACCGCCACCCAGACGATCGCCAGTTGCACCAGTCCCGCCGCCAGCACGCCCCAGGCCAGCGCAAAGCCGACGGTGCGCGCGTCCGATCCCTTGTACCAGGCATAGGCAAGCACGCCGATCAGGATGATGTTGAGGAACACCGGCGCCACCGCGGCGGCGAAATAGCGGCGCAGCGAATTCAGCATGCCGGCCATCATGGCGCCGAGCGACATGCAGATCAGGTAGGGAAACATGATGGTCGCAAGCCCGACCGTCATCTCGAACTTTCCCGGCGTGTCGGCAAAGCCAGGCGCCACCAGGTAGCGCACGATCAGCGGCATCGCCAGTTCCATGGCGATGGTCAGCGCCAGCAGCGCCGTGAACAGCACGCCGAACACCTCTTCGGAAAAGCGCTTGGCGCCGTCAGTGCCGTGCGTCTCGATCTCCTTGGCGAAGAGCGGCACGAAGGCGGCGTTGAAGGCCCCTTCGGCAAACAGCCTGCGAAAGGTGTTGGGGAACTGGAAGGCGGCGTTGAAGGCGTCGGCGATCGGCCCGGTGCCGAGTGCGGCCGCCATCAGCATTTCACGGCCGAAACCGAGGGCGCGGCTCATCAGCGTGCCGGAAGCGACCGTCGCGAATTTCTTGACCAGGCTCATTGTTGTGAAGATGGGCTCATTTGTGCGGAGATTGCCTGCGTGATGGGGAAAAATCGAGGCCGGCGTTCACTCGGCGGCGGCCTTGGCCTTGCCTCCGCGCTCGGGCACGGTGCCTTCGAGGGCCGCGATCAGCCTGTTGTGAATGGCGGTCGTGCGCGTCGGGCTGTCGATCTTCTGGCCGGTGAGATCTGTGACATAGAACGTGTCGATGACCTTTTCGCCGAAGGTGGTGATGTGCGCCGACGCGATATCGAGCGACAGGTCGGACAACGCCCCGGTGATCTCCGACAGCAGGCCCGGCCGATCCAGCCCCTCGACCTCGATCACCGAGAACCGGTTCGACAGCGTGTTGCGGATTTCGGCGCGCGGCTGGATGCGGAACACCTTGGCGCCGCGCCGCGGCTTGGTGCGCTTTTCGATCATCTCAGGCAGCCAGCTCTTGCCCGACAGCACGTCCTCGATCAGGCGGCCAACGCGTTCGGCGCGGCGGCGCTCGTCTTCGTCGCGGTCGAACTCCCTCGAGATCAGGATGGTGTCCAGCGCGCGGCCATCGGAGGTGGTGAAGATCTGCGCATCGACGATGTTGCCGCCGGCCGCCACACAGGCGCCGGCAATGACCGAAAGCAGGCGGGGATGGTCTTGCGCCAGCACGGTGATCTCGGTCACCGCCTCGAACTGGTGGGTCTTGATCATGGTGGCGAGCTTCTTGCCCGCAGCATCCGCCTCGCGGATGAATTCGGCGTGGCGAAGCTGGTCGTCGAGATCGACCGTCAGCAGATAATTCTCGTAATGCTTGCCGACATAGCGCTTGCGGGCCTTTTCCGGCCAATCGGCAAGCGCCTCGGCCAGCTTTTCGCGGGCTGCCGCGGTGCGCATCGCACGCGACACTTCCGAAAACCCGCCGGTCAACAGCAATTCGGTCTCGTAGTAGAGCGTGCGCAGCAACTGCCCCTTCCAGCCGTTCCAGACGCCCGGCCCGACGCCTCTGATGTCGCAGATGGTGAGGACGAGCAGCAGTTTCAGCCGTTCGACCGACTGCACGGTCGCGGCGAAATCCTCGATCGTCTTGCGGTCGTTGAGGTCGCGGGTCTGTGCCGTCATCGACATGACGAGATGGTTCTCGACCAGCCAGGCGACCGTTTCGGTGTCGGCCGCCGACAGCCCCATATGCGGGCAGATGCGCCGTGCGATCCGTGCCCCCGCTTCGGAATGGTCCTCCGGCCGCCCCTTGGCAATGTCGTGCAAAAGCACCGCGACATAGAGCGCCTCACGGCTTTTCTTCAGCCCCGGCATCAGCGTGTGGGAAAGCGGATGGGTTTTTTCACCGTCGCCGCGCTCGATCTCGGCCAGCACGCCGATACAGCGGATCAAATGCTCGTCCACCGTATAGTGGTGGTACATCGAGAATTGCATCATGGCGACGATCTTGCCGAAATCCGGGATCAGCTTTCCCAGCAGACCCGCTTCGTTCATGCGCCTGAGATTGAGTTCGGCATTGCGGTCCGACGTCAATATGTCGAGGAACAGCCGGTTGGCTTCCTCGTCGCGTCTGAGTGCCTTGCCGACGAGGCCGAGCGAACGGGTCAGCAGCTTCAGTGCATCGGGGTGGAATTCAAGCCCATGCTTGTCGGCGAACCAGAACAGCCTCAAGAGATTGACCGGGTCGCGCTCGAACACCTGGTCGTCGGCGATGTTGATGCGATGGTTGTCGATAATGAAATCGGACGTGCCGGCAAGCTTGCGCTTGCGGCGCGAGAAGGTGAGGAAGATGCGGTTGAAGCCCGGCACATGCTTGGCCTGCTCTTCCTCGAGCGCGGCGCAGAAGATGCGGGTGAGGTCCCCGACATCCTTGGCGACGAGGAAGTAGTGCTTCATGAAACGCTCGACCGCCGACAGGCCCGGATGCGTGGTGTAGCCCAGCCGTTCGGCGATCTCGCGCTGGATGTCGAAATGCAGCCGTTCCTCGGCCTTGCCGGTGAGGAAATGCATGTGGCAGCGCACCGCCCACAGGAAATCCTCGGCCTTCTGGAATTCCCTGTATTCGCCGTCGGTGAAGACGCCCTTGTCGACCAGTTCCTCGCCGGTGCGCACCCGGTAGAAGTATTTGCCGATCCAGAACAGCGTCTGCAGGTCGCGCAGGCCGCCCTTGCCGTCCTTGACGTTGGGTTCGACCAAATAGCGGCTTTCGCCGGCCTTGGCGTGGCGTTCGTCGCGTTCGGCAAGCTTGGCCTGCACATATTCGGGCCCGGTCGTGCGCACCACCTCGCGGTCGAAACGCTGCAAGAGCTCGTCATAGAGCTTCTGCTCGCCCCACAGGAAACGCGCTTCCAGGATCGAGGTGCGAATGGTGATGTCGGTGCGCGACTGCCGCAGGCATTCGTCGATGTTGCGGGTGGCGTGGCCGACCTTCAGCCCCAGATCCCATAGCATGTAGAGCATGTATTCGACGATCTGCTCGCCCCATGGCGTCTGCTTGTAGGGCAGCAGGAAGAGGAGATCGATGTCGGATCCCGGCGCCAGCGTGCCGCGGCCATAGCCGCCGACCGCAACGACGGCCATGCGTTCGGCCGATGACGGGTTTTTGACGCGATAGACATGGGTGGCGGCGAAATCGTAGAGCGCGCGGATGATCTCGTCCATAAGATGCGACAGCCGGGCGGCGCAGGCGGTACCGCTGCCATCGTCCATCAGCATGCGTTCGGCGATGGCGCGGCCGGCTGCTAGCCTGCCCTTGAGAAGCTGGAGAACACCGGCGCGCGCGGTCTTGCCGGAGCCGTCGCCTGCCGTGGCCGCAGTCAGCGCGGTCATCTCGCGGCGCAAGGCTTCGCCGTCGATCAGTTCATCGAGCTTTAGGGAGATTTTTGCCATGTGTGCAGATCGGCCTCGCCGTTTCGGCGGCGTCTATAGCGCGTTTTCGCGGCGCTGGGTATGGGGCGGACGGACACGCTCTCCACGGTAGTCGAATGGGATGATCGTCTCCTGCCGCAGCCGGCAGAGGTCGACAATCTGCTGCACGATCCGCTTGACCTCGGTCTTGATCTTGTTGGCTCCCGCCTTCTTGTGTCTTTTGACCATGCCGATTGCAGCCCACTGGTCGCTCCGCTCCGATTTGAGCAGGCTTGGCAGCCCGATCGCCTTGTCGCCCAGGAACTGGTCCTGGACGCACAGCGCTGGAACAAGCTGATAGATGGTCTTGCTGGACGATGTTGCCAAGCCCGGATTGAAGACGACGTGATCGACCGGAATGCCGATATCCTCGGTGGCACTGATGAGGTCGTGCGCGGCCTGCCTTGAAACTATGTAGCCGGCTGTCCCGATGTGGATCCTGTGAAGCCTGGACACGGAAAAGCCGCGGCCTGCAGAAACGTGTCTGCGTGCGATCGTGGTTTTCTTGAAGAACGTCTCTAGCTTGACGATATCGGCATCGGCCGGAATCCAGCCGGTATCGGCAAGCAATGCGCCGGCTTTTGCGGAAAAGACGATGTCGTCCTCGAAGACGGCACCGTAGGCATCGTCGCCGGCCGCGATGATCGCCCAGCAGGCTTTGTGGCTGAGGAGACAAGCGATCTCGACGTCGGTCAGGCGCAGCAACGACTTGCGCTTGACACGCAGCGGCATGCGAGCGAGGTCCGGCCGATCCTGCGCGTCGATCGCCGCAACCCGTTCGAACTGAACGCCGAGACTGGCAAACTCGGCCGTCATATGGGCGAGCCTGTCGCGGGACCGATCGAGATTGATGACCAGGCATTTCATTTGAACGGCGTCATGCGGTTAGCCAAGAGTGGTGGCGTCCATAGCATATGGATGCGGTTGGGTGCGGATTTTCCGACCCAGGCCCATCCGGCATACACCTCGGCACGAAAGGTTGAAATTGGCCCTTGACCTTCCAGTCACTGGAAGCACTACCTCCGTTTCAAGATCGAGACAGAGAGGCTTCTCCGCATGACCCATTCCGACCACGACCATCACGCGCATAGCGGCTGCTGCTCGGCGAAAGCGGCTCCGTCCGTCGCCGACGCGGTCATTCGCGATCCGGTCTGCGGCATGACCATCGATCCGGCCGCCGGCAAGCCGACAGCCGAGCATGGCGGCCATCTCTATCATTTCTGCAGCGAGCGCTGCCGTTCGAAATTCGCGGCCGAGCCGGAAAAGTACCTTACGGCCACCGACCCGGTCTGCGGCATGCGTGTCGACCGTGCCACCGCGAAGCATTTTTCCCGCCATGAAGGCCAGGGCTTCTATTTTTGCTCGGCCGGTTGCAAGGTGAAATTCGAGGCGGAGCCGGCAAAGTATCTTGGCGACAAGCCAGAGCCTCAGGCAATGCCGAAAGGCACGCAATACACCTGCCCGATGCATCCCGAAATCGTCCGCGACAAACCAGGCGCCTGCCCGATCTGCGGCATGGCGCTGGAGCCGATGGGCGTACCATCAGGCGATGAGGGGCCGAACCCGGAACTGGTCGATTTCACCAGGCGCTTCTGGGTGAGTGCCGTGTTGTCCGTACCATTGCTGATATTCGCCATGGCGCCGATGCTCGGCGTGACGTTTAGCGCCTTCATCGAGGATTCGGCGAAGGTCTGGGTGGAACTGGCGCTTGCGAGCCCGGTTGTGCTGTGGGCCGCCTTTCCCTTCTTCCATCGCGGCTGGGATTCGGTTCTCAACCGCAGTCCCAACATGTGGACGCTGATCTCGCTCGGCGTTGGTGCCGCCTATCTCTACAGCGTCGTCGCCACGCTGTTCCCGGATATATTTCCGCACCAGTTCCGCGGTCATGAGGGCACGGTGCCGGTCTATTTCGAGGCGGCCGCCGTCATCGTGGCGCTGGTTTTTCTCGGCCAGGTGCTGGAATTGCGCGCCCGAGAAAAAACCGGCTCGGCGATTCGCGCGCTGCTCGACCTCGCGCCGAAGACCGCTCGGCTGATTGGCGAGGACGGTTCCGAAAACGACGTGCCGCTCGACACGGTCAAGGCCGGCGATCGCCTGCGCATCCGCCCCGGCGACGCCGTGCCGGTCGATGGCATCGTGCTGGAAGGCCGCTCTTCCATCGACGAATCGATGCTATCAGGCGAGCCGCTGCCGGTCGAAAAGACTGAAGGCGCCCCCCTCACCGGCGGCACGCTCAACAAGAACGGTTCGCTGATCATGCGCGCCGAGAGGATCGGCGCCGAGACCACGCTGGCGCGGATCGTCGAGCTCGTCGCCAAGGCGCAGCGTTCGCGCGCGCCGATCCAGGGCCTGGCCGACCGCGTCTCCTTCTATTTCGTCCCGGCCGTCGTGGTGGTTGCGATCGTTGCGTTCATCGCCTGGGCGATCTTCGGGCCGCAACCCAGCCTGATCTTTGCCATCGTCTCGGCGGTCTCGGTGCTGATCATCGCCTGTCCTTGCGCGCTGGGGCTTGCCACGCCGATGTCGATCATGACCGCCACGGGGCGCGGCGCGCATGCCGGCGTGCTGATCAAGGACGCGGAGGCGCTCGAACGCTTTGCCTCGGTCGACACGCTGATCGTCGACAAGACCGGCACATTGACCGAAGGCCGGCCGAGATTGACCGACGTCGTCGCTGCCGAAGGCATCACGCAAGATGATCTGCTGGCACTTGCCGCCGGCCTGGAAAAAGGCTCGGAGCATCCGCTGGCCGAGGCGATCGTCGAAGGTGCCCGTGAGCGCGGGGTAAAGGTTCCCGACGCCGGCGATTTCGAGGCGGTCACCGGCAAGGGCGTTTCCGGCACGGTGTCGGGCAAGAAGGTCGCGCTCGGCAACGCCGCGATGATGGCCGATCTCGGCATCGATATCGCATCCATCTCCACTAAGACCGAGACCCTGCAGGCCGAGGGCAAGACGGTAATGTTCGTCGCCGTCGGCAAGAAACTGGCCGGCATCGTCGCCGTCGCCGACCCGATCAAGTCGACGACATCAGAG
>NZ_SUEO01000164.1 GCF_004962925.1 Mesorhizobium sp.
CGAGTCCCATGACGAGAAAGCTCATGGCGATGCGGTGGTCGAGATGGGTCTGGACGACAGTGTTGTGCCCATTGGGGTATTGGCCGAGCCCTTTGCCGCCGGGTTTTCCACGCACCGCCAGCGTCGCCTCGCCTTCGGTACAGTCGACGCCGTTGAGCTTCAGCCCTTCGGCCACCGCCGACAGCCGATCGGACTCCTTCACCCGCAGCTCCTCCAAGCCCTGCATCAGCGTCTCGCCCTCGGCGAAACTGGCCGCGACAGCCAGCACCGGATATTCGTCGATCATCGTCGGCGCCCGCTCGGGCGGCACGGTGACGCCCTTCATCTCGGAATAGCGCACGCGCAGATCAGCGACATCTTCGCCGCCTTCATTGCGCGGGTCGATTATGTCGATCCGGGCGCCCATTTCCTGCAGCGTCAGAAGCAGCCCAGTGCGGGTCGGGTTCATCAGCACGTTTTCGATTGTAATGTCCGAGCCCGGCACGATCAGCGCCGCCACCAGCGGGAAGCCGGCCGAGGACGGGTCGCCCGGCACAGCGATCGTCTGTCCCGTGAGCTTGCCCTGGCCTTCGATGAAGATGTGGCGCACGCCGCGCTCATCGGTCTCGACCGATAGATTGGCGCCGAAACCCTTCAGCATCTTCTCGGTGTGGTCGCGCGTCATCACCGGCTCGATGACGGTGGTGACGCCGGGCGTGTTCAGCCCGGCAAGCAGCACCGCCGACTTCACCTGCGCCGAGGCCATCGGCACGCGATAGGTGATGGGCGCTGCATGCTTGGGGCCGTGCAGCGTGATCGGCATGCGGTCGCCGGGCGTCGCCTTCAGCACCTGCACGCCCATCTGGCGCAGCGGCTCGAGCACGCGGCCCATCGGCCGGCCGGACAGCGAAGCGTCGCCGATGAAGGTCGTTTCCATGTCATAGGTGCCGACCAGGCCCATGGTGAGGCGCGAGCCGGTGCCGGCATTGCCGAAATCGAGCGGAGCCTCCGGCTGCAGCAGTGCGCCGTTGCCGGTGCCGCGGATCACCCACTCGGTGCCGTGCTTCTCGATATGCGCGCCCATTGCCGTCATCGCCGCGCCCGTGCGCATCACGTCTTCGCCTTCCAGCAGGCCGGTGATGCGGGTCTCGCCGGAGGCGAGGCCGCCGAACATGAACGAGCGGTGCGAGATCGATTTGTCGCCGGGTACCCGCGCCGTGCCTGAAAGCGCTGACGATTTGCGAGCGGTGGCCGATTTCGGGGCGGCAGTGTGCGACATGGGGTTTTCCCTGGGATCAAACGCCGGCAGCCGGCCTTTTCTTTTGGTTTGGGCGGTCTCGTATCACGGCGGACCGAAATGGTCATCCCCTCGCAAGAGCTCTCTCAACACGCGGATTTATGACGTTGGCTTTAGGCTTTGACAGCGCCGTAAACTGTGGTTATGGGGACCAAACTTTCATCGACGAGGCTTGCTGTGGCAAAACCCGAACTTGGCACCAAACGCATCGACCCCGAAACGGGTCAAAAATTCTACGACCTGAACAAGGATCCGGTCGTCTCGCCCTATACCGGCAAGAGCTATCCACGTTCCTATTTCGAGGAAGGCAAGGTCGCTCCCCTCGAGGAGGAAGAGGAAGTTGCCGAGAAGGAAGTGGACGCCGAGGAGGAAGAGGGCGTCGAGGTCGTCTCGCTCGAAGAGGCGGATGAGGATGCGAAAGCCGACGATCTTCCCGATCTCGGCGATGACGAGGACGATGTGGATATCGGCGACGACGACGACGACACTTTCCTCGCCGATGAAGAAGAAGAAGACGACGATGTCGCCGACATGATCGGCGTCGGCGACGACGACGACGAAGTCTGATCCGGCCTCTGACGCGAGCGCCTTCCGACTTTCGCGGCGTCTTAAGAAAAAGCCGCTCTTGAAGGCTTGATATTGACGGAAGGCGGGGTTAGAAGCCGCCTGCACTAACGGCGCGGTCTCAGCCCGCGCCGGATCTCTTCGCCGGCAACGGCGCCGGTAGACTGCCGGAAGTGGGGCCATAGCTCAGTTGGGAGAGCGCTTGAATGGCATTCAAGAGGTCGTCGGTTCGATTCCGATTGGCTCCACCAGTTTTCTCCTACGGAAATCAGTCTCTTTGGGCCTGCCTATCACTGGCAGGCCTCACAAAACCGGTCGGTCCCCCTGTTCGCTGAATTTCTGCTAGTCGACACCTTGCGGTGACATCCGCCGCAGGATTCCTAGCGGTCGCCTGAAGCGAAAACCCCGGCAACCCACCGGGGTTTTCAGCACACTATTTGCTAATAATACCAATCCCAGACCCAAACACGCCTGCGACGGCACCGGACGCGCCGATAGCCATTTCGCCAGTAACGACGGCAGGCCCTTCTCCAAGCGCGCCGCCTGCGCCGCCGCCTGCGGTGCCACCGCCGATGGCGGACCGGCTCTGCTTCAGTATCTTCGTCCTCGAAGGTCTCTATGTCCGGCGCGTCGAGTTCATCGAGAATGCCGCTTCTGGCGTCCGGTACACCGGCTACTGCGTTGATGGGCCGAACTGCGCTCACAAGGGCTGCTGCCCCAGCAAGGCCAAACATTCCTGTCAAAAATGATCGCCGATCCATGGAAACCTCCAATCTTCTAGCCAGCGAGACAAGGTTCGCAATTGGAAGATAGCGCAGCGGATACAAAAACAAAGTCAGACCGTGTGAACGGTATTTAAAGAAGCTTAACGGGTCGGCCTCCCGAACATATGGTGGTCCCTCTGAATTTGAAGAGATGACTGCGTCGATTGTTGCTGTGCCGCATTGCACAATCACGCGGCGTGCGCAAAATACGGCATGATCCGGAAATCCCTCACCGTCCTGGTGATCGACGAAAACCATATCCGCGCCTCCATTATCGAGGCGGGATTGCGGGAAGCCGGGCATGAGCAGGTCACGGTCGTTCACGATGTTGCGGGAATAGCGCGGCGCATCGCCGAGATCGAACCGGATGTAATCGTCATCGATCTAGAAAATCCGAACCGGGACATGCTTGAAAACATGTTCCAGCTTTCGCGCGTGGTGAAGCGGCCGATCGCCATGTTCGTCGACCGGTCGGATCAGGCTTCGATCGAGGCTGCGGTGGAAGCGGGGGTCTCCGCCTATGTCGTCGACGGGCTGCGCCAGGAGCGCGTCAAGCCGATCCTCGACATGGCGATCAGCCGCTTCAACGCCTTCTCGCGGATGGCGCGCGAACTGGAAGAAGCCCGCAGTGAATTGGAGGACCGCAAGGTCATCGACCGCGCCAAGGGCATCCTGATGAGGTCGCGCGGCCTGTCGGAGGACGCAGCCTATGCGCTTCTGCGTAAGACCGCGATGAACCAGAACCGCAAAATCAGCGAAATCGCGCAGAGTCTGGTGACGGCCGCAGGCCTTCTGGATCCCGGAGAGAGTTGAGCATGGCGGCCGAATACCAGATCAATGCCGGTTTCATACCGCTCTTCGACAGCGCGGTTCTTATCGCAGCGAGGGAGATCGGCTTTGCCGCGCGCGAAGGCGTCGACCTGACGCTCAGTCGCGAGACATCCTGGGCCAACATCCGCGACCGCATCGCAATCGGGCATTTCGATCTGGCGCATATGCTGGGACCGATGCCGATCGCCTGCAATCTGGGGCTCACCCCACTCGCCTCCGACACGATCGTGCCGTTCTCGCTGGGACTGGGCGGCAACTGCGTAACGGTTTCGAACACGCTTTGGGCGGGCATGGCCGCGCACGGTGCGTTGCCCGACCTCGATCCGGCGCGAGCCGGCAAAGCCTTGGGAGCGCTGATCCGTGAACGGGCAAATGCCGGTCGCGACCCGCTGCGCTTTGCGGTCGTGCATCCGCACTCGGGACACAATTACGAACTGCGCTACTGGCTCGCGGCCTGCGGCATCGATCCGTCGCGCGAAATAGAAATCGTCATCGTGCCACCGCCCTTCATGGCCGACGCGCTCGCCGCCGGCAGGATCGACGGCTACTGCGTCGGCGAACCCTGGAACAGCGCCTCGGTCGTCGCCGGCACCGGCCATATCGCCACGGTCAAGGCCACCATCTGGAAGACCAGCCCCGAGAAAGTCGTCGGCGTGCGCAAGGCCTGGGCCGAAAAACACCCGGAAGCCCTTTCGGCCCTGCTGCGCGCGCTTCATCACGCCGCGCGCTGGTGCCAGGATCCGGTAAACCGCGGCGAACTGGCCGCATTGATGGCGCAGCCTTCCGTTCTCGGCCTTTCGCCGGCGCTGCAGATGCCGATCCTGACCGGGCATCTTGCGCTGGGTGGCGGCGCGGAACGAACGGTCGAGGATTTCTTCCTGCCCTTCGACAAGGCCGCCAACTTTCCGTGGAAGAGCCATGCGCTGTGGTTCTACACACAGATGGTGCGCTGGCGGCATGTTGCGCACACGCCGGAAAACCTCGCTATTGCCCGCGACTGCTACCGCCCCGATCTTTACCGGTCGGCGCTGAAGCCGCTCGGCGTCGCACTTCCCGGCGCCAATTCTAAGGTCGAGGGCGCGCTGGCGTCTGCCACACCTGTCGGCTCCGCCGGCGCCAGTTTGGTGCTCGGCCCCGATGGTTTCTTCGATGGCCAGATATTCGATCCCGACGAGATCGACGCCTACATTGCCAGGCAGAAATTGGCGCGCGCCGAAGCCTGATCATTTTCGCGCCATTCTTGTGCATTGCACAAAAATTATGCGTGCAACTGCGCTAATGAACAATCTTTGGCTTGCTCGCCCAGCGGGCCAGCGCGCCCACGATTGTGGCATGCCGTTGATCTCATTCATGTTTGTCGTCCATTCCGAAACTGGCACGGTTCCTGCTTTGCAATAAGCAGACTCTTCTCGGGTCACGGAACAGGCGTCCAATGGCGGGCGCTACAGGCAAAGCTGCCGCTCAGGTCAACACGCGATCCCCGACGGACGCGCGCGGCCTGGCCGGCGGCTTTTTTTGTTTTGACCGAACACGCAATCGACGGCGCTGATCCCAAGCAGTGCCCAACGGGAGACGACGATGACGAAACGCATCAAGACTGAAGCCCCTCTCGAGGGCATGACCCGCCGCAATTTTCTGATGGCAAGTGCTGCCACCGCGGCAACCCTGGCGGCCGCGCGTGCGCTGCTGCCCTCTGGCGCCTATGCGGCTACTGCCGCCCCGGAAGTCACCGGCGCCAAGCTCGGCTTCATCGCGCTGACCGATGCGGCGCCTCTGATGATCGCCAAGGAGAAGGGCCTGTTCGAAAAATTCGGCATGCCCGATGTCGAGGTACTCAAGCAGGCCTCCTGGGGCGCGACGCGCGACAATTTGATGCTTGGCGGCGAAGCCAACGGCATCGACGGCGCCCATATCCTGACGCCGATGCCTTACCTGATGCATACCGGCAAGGTGACGCAGAACAACCAGCCGATGCCGATGGCGATCGTGGCGCGGCTTAACTACGACTGCCAGGCGATTTCCGTCGCGCAGGAATATGCCGGCACCGGCGTCGGCCTCGATGCCTCCAAGCTGAAGGACGCCTTCGCGGCCAAGAAGGCCGAAGGCAAGGAGGTGAAGGCCGCCATGACCTTCCCGGGCGGCACCCATGATCTCTGGTTGCGCTACTGGCTGGCCGCCGGCGGCATCGATCCCGACAAGGACGTGTCGACTATCGTTGTGCCGCCGCCGCAGATGGTCGCCAACATGAAGGTCGGCAACATGGACGTGTTCTGCGTCGGCGAGCCATGGAACGAGCAGCTCGTCCACCAGGGCGTCGGCTTCACCGCGGCCACAACCGGCGAACTCTGGAAGGGCCATCCGGAAAAGGCGCTCGGCTTGCGCGCCGCCTTCATCGACAAGAACCCGAACGCCACCAAGGCGATCCTGATGGCCGTCATGGAAGCCCAGCAATGGTGCGAAGCCATGGAAAACAAGGATGAGATGGCCGCGATCATCGGCAAGAGGCAATGGATGAACGTGCCGACCGCCGACATCATCGGCCGCCTCAAGGGCGACATCAACTATGGCAATGACCGCGTTGCCACCGGCACCAACCTCTACATGAAGTTCTGGAAGGGCGGCGTGTCCTATCCGTTCAAGAGCCACGACGGCTGGTTCCTCGCCGAGAACATCCGCTGGGGCAAATTCGCGCCGACCACCGACATCAAGGCGCTGGTCGATCAGGTCAACCGCGAGGATCTGTGGCGCGAGGCGGCCAAGGACCTCGGCGTCGCGGCGGCCGATATCCCGGCGTCTTCGTCGCGCGGTGTGGAGACCTTCTTCGACGGCAAGATCTTCGATCCGGCCAACCCGTCCGCCTATCTCGACAGCCTCAAGATCAAGGCATCGGCCTGACGTCAACGGCAAGCGGCGCCGTTGGCGCCGCCTGTCACTCCACGTGCTCAAGGAGCTTTTTGCGAAATGTCTATCCAAGCCATCGAGGACAGCAAGGTGAAGGCGTTCCCCAAGCCTGCCAAGCCCGCAGAGGTCATAGCTTTCACCGCCAAGGTGAGGCGCCGCTTCGATCCCGCCGCGATCGCCGGCAAACTGGCGAGTACGCTGGTGCCGCCGGCAGTCGTTATCGCCGTCATGCTGGTCATCTGGCAGATCGCCTGTTCGTCGCCCAATGCCAGCTTGCCGCCACCGAGCCAGGTATGGAACGAGGCCTACGATCTGATCGCCCATCCGTTCTTCGACTATGGTCCGCAGGACATCGGACTGGCCTGGCGGGTGCTGATCTCGCTGCAGCGCGTCGCCATCGGCTTCGGCCTGGCTGCAATCGTCGGCGTCGCGCTCGGCGCTCTGGTCGGCCAGTCGATCTGGGCGATGCGCGGCCTCGACCCGGTGTTCCAGATTCTGCGCACCGTGCCGCCGCTCGCCTGGCTGCCGCTGTCACTGGCCGCCTTCCGCGATTCCAGCCCGTCGGCGATCTTCGTCATCTTCATCACCTCGATCTGGCCGGTGATCATCAACACCGCCGTCGGCGTCCGCAACATTCCAGAGGATTACCGCAACGTCTCCCGCATCCTCAGGCTCAACCAGCTCGAATTCTTCGTGAAGATCATGGTGCCGGCCGCGGCACCTTACATCTTCACCGGCCTGCGCATCGGCATAGGCCTGTCCTGGCTTGCCATCGTCGCGGCCGAAATGCTGACAGGCGGCGTCGGTATCGGCTTCTTCATCTGGGATGCCTGGAATTCGTCGCGGCTGCCCGACATCATCGTCGCGCTCGCCTATATCGGCGTCACCGGTTTTTGCCTCGACCGCCTGGTCGCGGCGGTCGGCGCCTTTGTCACCCGCGGCACAACGGCAAAGTGAGGAGAGGGCGATGACGGCCTACCTGAAACTCGACCATATCGACAAATCCTTCGCCCGCGGCGGCCAGGTCAGCGAGGTGCTGAAGGACATCCGGCTGACCATAGACAAGGGCGAATTCGTCTCGATCATCGGCCATTCCGGCTGCGGCAAGTCGACCTTGCTCAACCTGATCGCCGGGCTGACGAGAGTGTCCGCCGGCGCGGTCCTGCTCGAAGACAAGGAGGTCGACAGCCCCGGTCCCGAGCGCGCCGTGGTGTTCCAGAACCACAGCCTGCTGCCGTGGCTCACCGTCTACGAAAACATCAACCTGGCGGTGTTGAAAGTGTTCGGCAGCACCAGGAGCCGGGCCGAGCGGCATGACTGGATCATGCGCAATCTCGATCTCGTGCAGATGGCGCATGCCAGGGACAAGCGTCCGGCCGAGATTTCGGGCGGCATGAAGCAGCGCGTCGGCATCGCCCGCGCGCTGGCCATGGAGCCGAAGATCCTGCTGCTCGATGAGCCGTTCGGCGCGCTCGACGCGCTGACACGCGCCCATCTGCAGGACGCAGTGATGGATATCCATTCGAGGCTTGGCTCGACGACGATCATGATCACCCACGACGTCGACGAGGCGGTGCTGTTATCCGATCGCATTGTGATGATGACCAACGGCCCGGCGGCAACCATCGGTGAGGTGCTTGCCGTGCCGCTGGCCCGGCCGCGCCGGCGCATCGAGCTTTCTTCCGACCGGACTTTCCTGCGCTGCCGCGAGGCGGTGCTGAAGTTCCTCTACGAACGCCACCGCTTCGTCGAAGCCGCGGAGTAAGGTCATGACCGAAAAACGCGTCATCATCGACTATTGGCAATCTGCATCGGCAATGGGCAATCTACCGCATTGCACAAATATTATGCTGCTGCGCAAGGCATTCTGACTAATCTTTGATCCGCTGCCGGGCTTGGTCAAAAATCGCTTGGCTGCGGTTCACATTGATTTCATTCGATAATCTAGAGCGCTGTCGAATTGGCACGCTTCCTGCTTTTTAGAATGTAGGTCCGCAAGGGCCAAGTGACACGGCGTCCAATGGCGGGCGCCACAGGCAAAGCTGCCGCTCAGGTCAATACGCGATCCCGGATGGACGGACGCGCGACCTGGCCGGCGGCTTTTTTGTTTTTACGCGATCGACGGCGCTGGTTCCAAGCGGCGCCCAACCGGAGACGACGATGACGAAACGGATCGGAACTGGCGCGTCCCTCGCGGACTTCACGCGCCGCGATTTTCTGGCCAGCAGCGCGCTGACGGCGGCGCTGTTCACCGCCGCGCTCCTGCTGTTTCCCGTCGGCGCCAAGACGGAAAGCAAAGACCTGACCGTGACGAGCCCGGTCTCGTTGCACGCGCCGATGCCGCGCCGCTGATCATTCACCCACAAATATCCGCGGTGCCTCCCACGCCGCAAACCGGAGCCAGACATTGACCGCAAATCTCCCAGCCGCGCCCAGCCAGGACAGTGCTTCCCAACAGGCGCTTGTGATGTCCACCATCGCCTTCACCGTCTGCTTCGCGGTGTGGACGATATTTTCAATCATCGGCGTACGCATAAAGCAGGACCTTGGGCTGAACGAGACGGAGTTCGGCCTGCTGGTCGGCACGCCGATCCTCACCGGTTCGCTCGTGCGCATGGTGCTCGGTGTCTGGACCGATCGTTTTGGCGGACGGCTGGTATACACCGCGACCATGCTTGCGGCGGCGGTCGCGACCTTCCTGCTCGCTTTTGCGCACACCTACGGACAGATGCTGGTCGCCGCGTTAGGCGTTGGGCTCGCCGGTGGTTCCTTCGCCGTCGGTGTCGCCTATGTCTCGCGCTTCTTCCCGGCCGGCAAGCAGGGCACGGCGCTTGGCATTTTCGGTGTCGGCAATGTCGGCGCCGCGGTCACCAAGTTCCTGGCACCGTTCGTGCTTCTCTCCTGGGGCTGGCAATCGGTCGCGCTGATCTGGGCGGCAGCACTCATCGTCATGGCCGCCGTCTTCTGGTTCACGACCAGCGACGATCCGGTCATCCGCGAGCGCCGCGCCGGCAAGGCAGCGCCCGCGAGAAGCTTCTTGCAGGAATTCGCGCCGCTCAAGAACCTGCAGGTCTGGCGCTTCGCCTTCTATTATTTCTTCGCCTTCGGTGCATTCGTGGCGCTGTCGCTGTGGCTGCCCCGCTACCTGATCGGCGTTTATGGCTTCGGGCTTGCGACCGCCGGCATGATCGGCGCGGCCTATTCAATTCCGGCAAGTATTTTCCGCGCCTATGGCGGCGTGCTCTCCGACCGGATCGGCGCCCGCACCGTGCTCTACTGGACCTTCGCTGTCAGTGCCGTCGCGACTCTCGTTCTGTCTCTCCCCTCGGCAGACTACGTCGTGCGCGGCATCAGCGGGCCGATCGCCTTCCATTTCGAGATCGGCCCGCTCGCCTTCATAGCCGTTGCCTGCGTGCTCGGCTTCTTCATGAGCCTTGGCAAGGCCGCCGTCTACAAGCACATCCCGACTTACTACCCGCAGAGTGTCGGCGCGGTCGGCGGCGTTGTCGGCATGATTGGCGGGCTCGGCGGCTTTATCCTGCCAATCGCCTTCGGCGCACTCAACGACCTCACCGGCGTCTGGTCGAGCTGCTTCATGCTGCTCTTCGTCATCGTCGCCGCCTGCCTTGCCTGGATGCATTTTTCCATCCGGCGGATGGAGCGCACGGCGTCTGCCGAAGCTTCAGGCCTTTCCTACGCGGCTGAGTGACCGGAGTGGATCAGGACATGACCGAAAAACTCGTCATCATCGGCAACGGCATGGCCCCCGGGCGCATGCTGGAGCATCTCCTGAAAAAGGCGCCTGGGCGCTACCAGGTCACCATCTTCAACGCCGAGCCGCGCGTGAACTACGACCGCATCATGCTGTCGCCGGTTCTGTCGGGCGAAAAGGCCTATGAGGAAATCATCATCCATGGCGACGGCTGGTACATCAAGCACGGCATCACCCTCTACAAGGGCCACAAGATCGTCGCCATCGACCGGCAGGCAAAGACCGTCACCTCCGATCATGGCGTGACCGAGCCCTATGACAAGCTGGTCATCGCCACCGGCTCGGTGCCGTTCATCATCCCGGTGCCGGGCCACAACCTGCCGGGCGTGCTCACCTATCGCGATCTGGACGACGTCCGGGCCATGATGCTTGCCGCCCAGTCGCGGGCCAAGGCTGTGGTCATTGGCGGCGGCCTGCTCGGGCTGGAGGCTGCGGCCGGCCTCAACGCGCAAGGCATGGACGTCACCGTGCTGCACGTCATGCCGACGCTGATGGAACGCCAGCTCGATCCCGCCGCCGGCTATCTCCTGCAGCGCGCGGTTGAAGAACGCGGCATCAAGGTCATCACCAAGGCCAACACCCAGGCGATCACGGGCAACGGCAAGGTCGAGCAGGTGGAACTTGCCGACGGAACCATCATTCCGGCGACGCTCGTGGTCATGGCGGTCGGCATCCGGCCGAACGCCGCAGTCGCCAAGGAAGCCGGCATTGCCGTCAATCGCGGCATCGTCGTCGATGCCGGCATGCGCAGCAACGATCCCGACATTTATGCGCTCGGTGAGTGCGCCGAGGTCAGTGGCCAGGTCTATGGCCTGGTCGCGCCGCTCTATGAGATGGCGCGCGTAACTGCCAGCCAACTCGCCGGCGACGAGGCTGCTGCCTTCGTCCATTCGGACACGCCGACCAAGCTCAAGGTCACCGGCATCGAGCTGTTCTCGCTCGGCGATTTCGCCGAGGGCGACGACCGCCAGGAAATCGTGCTGCGCGATGCTTCGGCCGGTGTCTACAAGCGGCTGGTGCTTAAGGATGACCGCATCATCGGCACCGTGCTCTATGGCGAGACGGCCGACGGCGCCTGGTTCAACGACCTCAAGAAGAAGCAGACCGACATATCGGAAATGCGCGACACGCTTATCTTCGGCCAGTCATACCAGGGAGGCGCCTCCCTGGACCCTATGGCGGCCGTTGCAGCCTTGCCGGATGATGCGGAAATCTGCGGCTGCAACGGCGTTTGCAAGGGGAAGATCACCGGCGCGATCACGGCCAAGGGCCTGACCTCGCTTGACGACGTGCGCGCCCAAACCAAGGCGTCCGCTTCCTGCGGCTCGTGCACCGGGCTGGTCGAAAAGTTGATGGTGCTGACCATCGGCGACAAATACAATCCGGCGGCCGTGCAACCGATGTGCGGCTGCACCACGCTCGGCCACGACGAAGTCCGCCGGCTGATCAAGGCTAAGGGCCTGAAGACCATTCCCGCCGTCATGCAGGAACTGGAATGGACGACTTCCTGCGGCTGCGCCAAATGCCGGCCGGCGCTCAACTATTATCTCGTCTGCGACTGGCCGGACGAATATGCCGACGACTACCAGTCGCGCTTCATCAACGAGCGCGTCCACGCCAATATCCAGAAGGACGGCACCTATTCGGTGGTGCCGCGCATGTGGGGCGGCGTAACCAATGCCGCCGAACTGCGCGCCATCGCCGACGTGGTCGACAAGTTTGAGATTCCGATGGTCAAGGTCACCGGCGGACAGCGCATCGACATGCTCGGCATTCGCAAGGAGGACCTGCCGGCGGTGTGGGCCGATCTCGGCCAGGCCGGCTTCGTCTCCGGTCACGCCTATGCCAAGGGCCTGCGCACGGTAAAGACCTGCGTCGGTTCGGACTGGTGCCGCTTCGGCACGCAGGATTCGACGGGGTTCGGTGTCCGCATCGAGAAATTCATGTGGGGTTCGTGGACACCCGCCAAGGTCAAGATGGCGGTGTCGGGCTGTCCTAGGAACTGCGCGGAAGCAACCTGCAAGGATGTCGGCGTGATCTGCGTCGATTCTGGCTACGAGATCCATTTCGCCGGGGCCGCCGGCCTCGACATCAAGGGCACCGAGGTGCTCGGCCTGGTCAAGACCGAGGACGAGGCGCTGGAGCATATCGTGGCGCTGACGCAGATGTATCGCGAGCAGGGCCGCTATCTCGAGCGCATCTACAAATGGGCCAAGCGCATCGGCATCGCCGAGATCAAGCGCCAGATCATGGACGATGGCGAGAAGCGCAGGGCCTATTTCGACCGCTTCGTCTTTTCGCAGAAATTCGCCCAGGTCGACCCGTGGTCGGAACGCGTTTCCGGCAAGGACAAGCACGAGTTCCGGCCGATGGCTTCGGTCGGCTTTGCCCAGGCTGCGGAGTGATCATGATGAACTGGGTATCAATCGGCTCGATATCAGACATTCCGCGCCGCGGCGCGCGCTGCGTCGCCACGCCTCAAGGCAAGATCGCGGTCTTCCGCACGGCGGAGGACCAGGTCTTCGCCATCGAGGACCATTGCCCGCACAAGGGCGGGCCGCTCAGCCAGGGCATCGTGCATGGTGCAGCCGTGACCTGCCCTTTGCACAATTGGGTCATCTCACTGGAAACCGGCAAGGCGCTTGGCGCCGACGAAGGTGCGGTGCGCACCATTCCGGTGCGGATCGAGGGCGAGCGTCTGTTCATTGCGCTCGAAGCGCTGGCCAGCCGCGCGGCCTGAGCATGAAGATCGGCGAAGCGCGCGAGGTGAGGACCACCTGCCCCTATTGCGGGGTGGGCTGCGGCGTGCTGGCGAAGGTCGCCGCGGACGGTGAGGTAACCGTTCGCGGCGATCCTGACCATCCGGCGAATTTCGGCCGGCTCTGTTCCAAGGGCTCGGCGCTGGCCGAGACGGTCGATCTCGACGGCAGGCTGCTCTACCCGGAGATTCGCGGTCGCCGCACCGACTGGGACGAAGCGCTCGACCTCGTCGCGTCGACCTTCTCGCAGACCATTGCCGAGCACGGCCCCGACGCGGTCGCCCTCTACGTTTCCGGCCAGTTGCTGACCGAGGACTATTATGTCGCCAACAAGCTGATGAAAGGCTTCATCGGCTCGGCCAATATCGACACCAATTCGCGCCTGTGCATGGCCTCATCGGTTGCCGGCCACCGCCGTGCCTTCGGCTCCGACACGGTACCGGGCAGCTACGAGGATCTGGAACTGGCCGACCTGATCGTGCTGGTCGGCTCCAATCTCGCCTGGTGCCATCCGGTGCTCTACCAGCGCATTGCCGCCGCCCGGGAAAAGCGGCCCGAGATGAAGGTGGTGCTGATCGACCCGCGCCGCACCATGACATCGGACATCGCCGACATGCATCTGGCGATCGCGCCGGATGGTGACGTTGCCTTGTTCACAGGGCTGCTCGCCTATCTCGGCCAGCATAACGCGCTGGACCGCACCTATATCACGGCGCACACGACCGGCTTCGGGCAAGCCCTTTTCGCCGCCTCGGCGCTCGACCTTGCCGGTATTGCCGCTGCCACGGGCCTGAACGAGGACGAGCTGGCCCGCTTCTACAACCTGTTTGCCGCGACGGCGAACACGGTGACCGTCTACAGCCAGGGGGTGAACCAGTCGTCCTCGGGTACCGACAAGGTCAACGCCATCATCAACTGTCATCTCGCCACCGGCCGCATCGGCAAGCCCGGCGCCGGGCCATTTTCGGTGACCGGCCAGCCCAACGCCATGGGCGGCCGCGAGGTTGGCGGCCTGGCCAACATGCTGGCCGCGCATATGGAGATCGAAAACCCAGAACATCGCGACCGCGTGCAGCGCTTCTGGAACGCGCCTGATATCGCCGAAAAACCCGGCCTGAAGGCGGTCGAGATGTTCCAAGCGGTAGCCGACGGGCGCATCAAGGCGCTGTGGATCATGGCGACCAACCCGGTCGATTCGATGCCGGATGCCGATGCCGTCGAGGCGGCCATCAAGGCCTGCCCGTTTGTCGTGGTATCGGAAGTGTTGGCCAAGACCGACACGGTTCGCCACGCCCATGTTCGGCTGCCCGCTGCCGCCTGGGGCGAGAAGGACGGCACCGTCACCAATTCGGAGCGGCGCATTTCGCGCCAGCGCGCCTTTTTGGCCACGCCCGGCGAGGCAAGAGCCGACTGGTGGATCATCGCCGAAGTGGCCAAGCGCATGGGTTTTGGCGAAGCATTTTCGCATGCGTCGCCGTCAAAGTTATTTGCTGAACACGCAGCGCTGTCGGCATTCGAGAATGACGGCGCCCGCGATTTCGACATAGGTGCGTACGAAGGGATCGACGGGGAAGCCTACGAGGAATTGGCGCCGTTCCAATGGCCAGCGCCGACCTTACCCTCCCTTTTAAGG
>NZ_SUEO01000165.1:0-317 GCF_004962925.1 Mesorhizobium sp.
CGGGCTCGTCGCGCTGAGGCTGGCGGACGCGGCACTGAAATCGGCTAGGGAAGGCAAGACCGTCCGCCTCGACAAGACAATCTAAGTATCAAGCACAGGAGCAAGGCGATGAACGGTTCAGCCGGTCGCAATTCCGAAACACGCGCCATCGTCACCGGCGGCGCGCAAGGCATCGGCTTCGCCGTCGCCGAGGCTCTGGCCGACGAGGGCTGCCGCGCCCTGGCGCTGGTCGGTCGTTCCCAGGAGAAAGGCGACAGGGCTATCGCCGCACTTGGGAAAAACGGCGTCGACGCCATCTTCATTGGCGCCGATGTTTC
>NZ_SUEO01000165.1:327-3271 GCF_004962925.1 Mesorhizobium sp.
GTGGCCGACTGCAAGCGGGCCGTCGAAACGGCGATCGCTCATTTCGGCACCATCAACGCGCTGGTCAACGCCGCCGCCACCTCGGCGCGCGGTTCGCTGGTCGAGACGAGTGAAGAGCTTTTCGACCAGATCTTCCAGACCAATGTGCGCGGCCCCTTCTTCCTGATGCAGGGCGTGGTGGCGCAGCTGCTCGCCCGCAAGGCGCCTGGCTCGATCGTCAATGTCCTGTCGATGTCGGCGCATTGCGGCCAGTCGTTCCTGGCGCCCTATTCGTCGAGCAAGGGCGCATTGGCGACGCTGACCAAGAATGTCGCCAATGCGTACCGCAGCAACCGCATCCGCTGCAACTCGGTGCTGCCCGGCTGGATGGACACCGAGGGCGAGGCGATCGTGCAGAAGAAATGGCACGATGCACCTGACGATTGGCTGGAAAAGGCCGAGGCCGCGCAGCCGATGGGCCAATTGGTGAAGCCGGACCAGCTCGCCCGGCTGATCAGCTATATGGTCAGCCCGCAGTCGGGCGTCATGACCGGGTCGCTGGTCGACTACGACCAGAACATCGCCGGATCGTCGCCAGAGTAGGATCAGCCGAGTAGCCTCATCGTCCAGAAGCAGCTCGGCCATGCGTCGGCCGAGATGACCCGAATATATCAACGCCGGCGCGATCGGTTCGACCAAACTCACCAAGGCACCCGGGCTCTGAAAAACCCTCTCCTTCCCTGTTGCCGCCGTATCGCCATCCCCATATAGTCAAGATGGTCAGAATGGTCATGGAGGTCGAAATGCTGGCTGCGCCCAAAGAGGATACCAATTGGACGGTCGCTGGGGCAAAAGCCCGGCTCTCGGAGGTTATTGAGCGCGCCCAGTCATCGCCGCAGACGATCACCAGAAACGGCAAACCAAGCGTGGTTGTCGTCTCGGCCGAGGAATGGCAACGGAAGACCGCGCGCAAGGGTACGCTTGCGGAGTTCCTGCTGGAGTCGCCGCTGCGCGGCGCCGATCTCAACCTTGAGCGTCAGCGCGACGAACCGCGTGATCTGCCGCTGTGAGGCTACTGCTCGATACGAATGTCCTGTCCGAGGTGACAAGGCCGGTTCCGGACGCACGCGTTCTGGACTGGCTGGACGGGCTTGATGAGGACCGCTCATTCATTAGCGTCGTGTCGATCGCCGAGATCCGACGCGGCGTCGCCCTCATGGATGAGGGCCGGAAACGCGAGGCACTGGCCCAATGGCTCGCTCAAGACCTGCCGCAGCGCTTCGAACAGAGGGTTCTTCCTGTGGACGAACCGGTTGCCTTGGCCTGGGGGGACCTGATGGGCCTTGCGAAGCGCCGCGGTCGCGGTCTGTCGTCGATGGACGGCCTGATTGCAGCCACCGCGATTGCGCAGGAGCTCACCTTGGCAACGCGTAACACGAACGATTTCGAAGGCTTTGAGATCGAACTCTTCAATCCTTGGACTGCATGAACCGCCCGGCGCAGCATGTCGGACCTCGAAAACGACTTGAGGCAAGGAGGAGTGCATTTGCTTTCATATCAATTGCTGAAAAACCACGCTGGCATTCTTCTGATCGGCGACTACACGTCTCTTCGATGGCTACACACGGTCGTGCATGACATCAATGAGCGATCGCCGCTCATTAAGGACAGAGAAGGCCTGTTCCTAAGTCTAGCCTACGATGTCCGTAAGGCCTACGAACGCCAACGCGAGATTCTGCAGCCGCCCCCAGATCATGAGGAAATGGGCATCCGTTATGGTGTCCAGGCGCTGTGGCCCGTTATTCTTCTTCAGCAAAGGATGCTGAGGGTATCGCTGGCGTATCTCGAACACACCGCCAAAACCCAGGCCATTGCTTATGCACTGGAGGCCGTAATCGAGGAGGCTCTCGAGGAGGATTTCGCAGCGCTGGCGCTGAAGCAGTTGCGCATTGGCAGCGGCTGGATCCAGCATACCGCAATGTTTTCGATGGCCTCTGGAGCCGTACCGCGATTTTCTGCTCATGGACAAAAGCTGAGCGAAGGCGGCATTTTCTGGACTTACTGTCCAGTTTCGAACCCATGTACGAAACCCTCTACACATACCGCCTTCAACGCGGCGAGAAGAATCTTCTGTCACCTGGAGACCTTTTGGAGTGGGATAACGTCGAATGGCCTGATCCGCGCTGGTAGGCCCAATCAAGCACGTGACAAGCGCCCCGGCTTCGATTATATGAGCCGCATGATCCATCTGACCGCCACGTATTGGTACTTTAGGAGCTCGCTGGCGGCGGGAGGATTGCGCTCGATCTGAAGATTGCAGCATCAAAATCCGAACAGCCGCCAGACCTGGCGGCTTTTTTGTTTCAGCCGGCAGGTCTCCCAATCAGGAGCAGAGAGCCGTGTTGACGACCACAGATGATCTTCGGGTCAAGGAAATAAGGGAATTGAGTACGCCGGACCAGGTGATGCGGGAGATACCGCGCACGCTGACGGCGACGCGCACCGTTGCCGCGTCGCGCAACGCGATCCACGCCGTGCTGACCGGCACTGACGATCGGCTGATCGTCGTCGTCGGCCCCTGTTCGATCCACGACCCGGCCGCTGCCGTGGACTATGCCAGCCGCCTGGCGACGCTGCGCGAGAGCCTGTCGGACCGGCTGGAAATCGTGATGCGCGTCTATTTCGAAAAGCCGCGCACGACGGTCGGCTGGAAGGGCCTGATCAACGATCCTGACCTCGACGGCAGCTTCAACATCGACAAGGGACTGAGGCTGGCCCGCAACGTGCTCTCGGCGGTCAACAATCTCGGCCTTCCCTCAGCGACCGAATTCCTCGACATGGCCACCCCGCAATACATTGCCGACCTCGTCGCCTGGGGCGCGATCGGCGCGCGCACGACCGAGAGCCAGATCCATCGCGAACTCGCATCCGGCCTGTCCTGCCCGGTCGGCTTCAAGAACGGCAC
>NZ_SUEO01000165.1:3281-3820 GCF_004962925.1 Mesorhizobium sp.
GTGAAATCCGCCGCCCAGCCGCATCATTTCTTGGCGGTGACGAAGGGCGGGCGCAGCGCCATCGCGACAACCACCGGCAACGAGGACTGCCACGTCATCCTGCGCGGCGGCATTCAGCCCAATTATGACGCGGCAAGCGTCGCCGCCGCCAGTGCGGAACTCGCCCGGATCGGTGTCGCGCCCCGGCTGATGATCGATGTCAGCCACGCCAACAGCAGCAAGAAGCCCGAGAACCAACCGAAGGTAGCGGCTGACGTGGCGGGCCAGGTCGCGGCAGGCGACGAGCGCATCACCGGTGTCATGATCGAGAGCAACCTCGTTGCCGGCCGGCAGGACGTCATGCCCGGCAAGCCGCTCGTCTATGGCCAGAGCATCACCGATGGCTGCATCGACTGGGCAACCACCGAGATAGTGCTGCACAGCCTTGCCGACGCCGTCGAGCAACGCCGGGCAGCGCGGCGCGCCCTGATCGCCAGCCGCCCGGGAGCGGCTTGACGCTGGCTGGCGCCTTCCCTTCTCCCCTTGTGGGAGAAGGTGGC
>NZ_SUEO01000165.1:3830-9574 GCF_004962925.1 Mesorhizobium sp.
CGGTCGGATGAGGGGTGTTGGACGGATCGCTACTTTGACGTCGTTAGTTCTTTGAAATAGCTAGACATTTTGACGCGCCGTTTCTTCCAGCACCCCTCATCCGTCTCGGCGCTGCGCCGATCCACCTTCTCCCACAAGGGGAGAAGGGGGTAGCCTACGCCGGCGCTACCTCACATCCACCCAGCGCTGCTCCTTGAACGAGCGTGCCATGGCATGCACGGTGCGCTCGATCTCCAGGCCTTCGTCGAAATCGATGATCCGCGCCGGTTTGCCGGCCAGCCTGGTCAGCAACTCCCGGCATTCGATGATCTTGAGGTCGTTGAAACCGAGGCCGTGGCCGGGTGCCGGCAGGAAGGCGTCGTAGGGCTTGTGGTGCGGCGCCACCAGGATGGTTCGGTAGCCTTGCTCGGTCGGACGGTCGGACGTCAGGTAAAGCTGGAACTCGTTCATTCGCTCCTGGTCATACAGGATCGAGCCCTTCGAGCCGAAGATCTGGATGGCGATCCGGCCCTTGCGGCCCCAGGCCGAACGGTTGACCAGCAGTGTGCCGGCAACGCCGTTTTCGAGATGCATCAGCACGCTGGCGATGTCGTAGGTCTCAACCGCACGGCGCCCGCCCGACGCGACACGGCGCTCGGCATAGGGTTTTGCCATGTCGCACATGACGCGGGCGACGCGGCCGAACAGCACGGCCACCAGCGACAGCGGATGCACGGCGAAATCGTCGAGCGCGCCGTAACCGGACGCCGCCTCGTGCTTCCAGAAGAACAGCGCCTCCGGATCGGCCATGAAATCCTCGTCCATCTCGATGCGCAGATGATTGACCTCGCCGATGATCTTCTCGTCGAGCAGCGCACCGATATGTCGGATGGCGGGATTCTGGATGTAATTGTAGCCGAGAGCCGCCACCTTGCCGGACTTTTGCGCCGCCGCCGCCATGGCTTGCGCCTCCGCAAAGCCCGGCGCCATCGGTTTTTCGCACCACAGATGCTTGCCGGCCTCGAGGATGGCGATGGCCATTTCCGGGTGGAACTGGTTCGGCGTGGTCAGCGAGACGATGTCGACGTCCGGGTCGTTGACGACGGCGCGCCAGTCACCGGAGGCCTTGGCAAAGCCGAATTCGGTAGCACGGCGCTTGGCAAGCTCCTCGTCGACCTCGCCGAGATGGACCAGCCTTGGCTTGGCCACGTCGGGAAAGACGGTGCCGACCGCGTTCCAGGCGATGGCGTGACACTTGCCCATGAAGCCTGTGCCGATAAGGCCTACTCCGACCATTTCCCTTGTCTCCGTCGCCAGGAAGATTTTGTGTGGATGAATTAGTCCATTTTATCCAGAAATGGAACGCATGCCTCATTTTTTATGGCCTTCTTGCACAGGCTCGCTATGATGGGGCACACAGCATCGACTGATAGGCCTAGGCGGAGCGACGATGGACGAACGGGTGCCCCGCGATTTCGAGACGCTGCGTACGACGATCCTGGAACGGCGCCATAGCCTGCCCAAGCGTATCGCGCAGATCGCCGCCTATGCGCTCGACAATCCCGACGATATTGCCTTCGGCACCGCCGCCAGCATCGCTGCCTCCGCCGGCGTCCAGCCTTCGACCCTGATCCGCTTCGCCCAGCAACTCGGCTTCGACGGCTTCACCAGCCTGCAGCTGGTGTTTCGGGAGCGCCTGCGTGAGCGCAATTCGTCTTATGACGAAAGGCTGGCGGCATTGCGCGCGAAGGCCGAGGAAGGCGCCGGTCACCGGGCGATCTTCGACGGCTTCGTCGCCGCGGCCAGCACCTCGCTCAACGATATTTCAGGCAGGTTGAACGAAGAGCATTTCGAAGATGCGATCGCCTTGCTGGCGAAGGCGGAGACCATCTATGTGCTGGCTAAGCGTCGCTCCTATCCGGTCGCCTCCTACATCGCCTATGCGCTGGGCAAGCTCAAGATCCGCAACCAGCTGATCGAATCGGCCGCCGGCCTCAACGCCGAGATGATCGGCTTTGCCTCGCCCCGGGATGCCGTCATCGCCATCAGCTTCTCGCCCTATGCCCCGGCGGCCATCGAGGAGGCGCGCGTCATCTCGGAGCAAGGCGTGCCGATCGTGGCGATCACCGACAGCTCGTTCTCGCCGCTCGCCCAGTTCGCCAAGGTCTGGTTCGAGGTCGCCGAGGCCGATTTCGCCGGCTTCCGCTCGCTGTCGGCGACAATGGCGCTGGCCATGGCACTGACCGTCGCGGTTGGCGAGAAGCGGCGTGATGCCGGCCGCAAGCGCAAGGCTTAGAGGGCCACTTTTCAGCAAAGGAACACGTGTTCCATATTGACTATGGATTGGAATTATTATTTCATATTGCCGGCGCCACGCTGCCGCTCGCGCGTGTTACCCAAGACAACAAGGCTGATGGGAGGTTCGAATGGGCGAAGCCGTGGACGCAAAACATGCGCCGCTCGACGTTATCACCATTGGCCGCGCCTCCGTCGATCTCTATGGCCAGCAGATCGGCTCGCGCCTGGAGGACATCACCTCCTTTGCCAAGTCGGTCGGCGGCTGTCCGGCCAACATTTCGGTCGGCACGGCGAGGCTCGGCTTGCGCTCGGCGCTGCTCACCCGCGTCGGCGACGAGCAGATGGGCCGCTTCATCCGCGAGCAGCTGACGCGCGAAGGCGTCTCCGTGGCCGGCCTCAAGACTGACCCGGACCGGCTGACGGCGCTGGTGCTGCTGTCGGTCGAGGACGAAGGCGTCTCGCCGATGATTTTCTACCGTACTGACTGCGCCGACATGGCACTTGCGGAAGACGATATCGACGAAGCGTTCATCGCTTCGGCGCGTGCCATCGTCGTCACCGGCACGCATTTTTCGCGGCCCAACAGCGATGCCGCACAGCGCAAGGCGATCCGCACTATTAAGGCCAAGGGCGGCAAGGTGGTGTTCGACATCGACTATCGGCCCAATCTCTGGGGCCTTGCCGGCCATGCCGAAGGGTTCGAACGCTACGTGAAATCCGACCGGGTCTCCGCCCAGCTGAAGACAGTGCTGCCCGACTGCGACCTGATCGTGGGCACCGAAGAAGAGATCATGATCGCCTCCGGCGCCGACGATTGCCTGAGCGCGTTGAAGACGATCCGCTCGCTGTCCAAGGCCACCATCGTCTTGAAGCGCGGCGCCATGGGCTGCATCGTCTATGACGGGGCGATCAGCGACGATCTCGAGGACGGCATTGTCGGCAAGGGTTTTCCGATCGAGATCTACAACGTGCTTGGTGCCGGTGACGCCTTCATGTCGGGCTTCCTGCGCGGCTGGCTCGGCGGTGAAAGTCTCGAGACGGCGGCGACCTGGGCCAATGCCTGCGGCGCCTTCGCTGTGTCGCGGCTGCTCTGCGCGCCGGAATACCCGACCTTCGAGGAACTGCAGTTTTTCCTGAAGAACGGCAGCAGGCACCTGGCGCTGCGCAAGGACGAAGCTCTCAATCATATCCATTGGGCGACCACGCGCCGGCGCGACATTCCCTCGCTGATGGCGCTGGCCTGCGACCACCGTATCCAGCTTGACGATGTCGCCGCGAAAGCCGGCGCCGACCCGTCGCGCATCCATGATTTCAAGGTGCTGACGGTCAAGGCGGCGGCGAGGGTTGCCGCCGGCCGCGCCGGCTATGGCATGCTGCTCGACGAGAAATACGGCCGCGAGGCGATGTTCGAATTCGCCCGCCATTCCTTCGCTTGGCTTGGCCGGCCGGTCGAACTGCCGGGATCTCGCCCGCTTCGTTTCGAATTCTCGCAGGACATCGGCTCGCAGTTGATCGAGTGGCCGGTCGACCATTGCATCAAATGCCTGTGCTTCTATCACCCCGACGACCCGGAGGCGCTGAAGACGGAGCAGCAGCAGAAGCTCAAAAGCCTGTTCGAGGCCGCGCGGAAAGTGGGCAGAGAACTTCTCATCGAGATCATTGCCGGCAAGCACGGCAAGCTCGACGACACGACGATCCCGCGCGCGCTGGAAGAACTCTATGCGCTTGGTATCAAGCCCGACTGGTGGAAGCTCGAGCCGCAGGCCTCAGCCGGCGCATGGGCAAAGATCGAGGCGGTGATCCTGAAGAACGATCCATGGTGCCGCGGGATTGTGCTGCTCGGCCTGGAAGCGCCGCAGGACGAGCTGGAAGCCGCCTTTGCCGCCACCGCCAAAGCGCCCATCGTCAAGGGCTTCGCGGTCGGCCGCACCATTTTCATCAACGCAGCCGAACAATGGCTTGCCGGCAAGATGTCGGATGAGGAGGCGGTGGCCGACATGGCGTCGCGCTTCGAGAGACTGACCGAGGCATGGCTTGCCGCGCGCGGCCGCAAAGCAGCATAAGAAGGCGCGGCATAAGGACTGCGGAGGAAGACAAGATGACCAAGACGATCCGCCTGACGATGGCGCAGGCGCTGACCCGCTTTCTTGCCCGCCAGATGACCGAAATCGACGGCAGGAGAATGCCGATCTTCGGCGGCGTCTGGGCGATCTTCGGCCATGGCAATGTCGCCGGCGTCGGCGAGGCGCTTTATCAGGTGCGCGACGAATTGCCGACCTTCCGCGCTCACAACGAACAGGCGATGGCGCATGCGGCGATCGGCTACGCCAAGGCCAATTTCCGGCGCCGCTTCATGGCGGCGACCAGTTCGATCGGCCCCGGAGCGCTCAACATGGTGACGGCGGCGGCATTGGCGCATGTAAACAGGTTGCCCGTCCTGTTTCTCCCCGGCGACGTTTTCGCCAATCGCATTCCCGACCCTGTCCTGCAGCAGGCAGAGGATTTTTCCGACGGCACGGCGACGGTCAATGACTGCTTTCGGCCGGTGTCGCGCTATTTCGACCGCATCACCCGCCCCGAGCAGATCATCCCGGCGCTCAGCCGCGCCATGCAGGTGCTGACCGATCCGGCCGAATGCGGACCGGTGACGCTGGCGCTCTGCCAGGACGTGCAGGCCGAGGCCTATGACTACCCCGAGAGCTTCTTTGCCGAACGGGTCTGGCATCAGCGCCGGCCGCGCCCGGACCGTAGGGAATTGACGGCCGCGGTGGCGGCGCTAAAGGGCGCGAAGAAGCCGCTGGTGATTGCCGGCGGCGGCGTGCTTTATTCGCAGGCATCGGGTGAATTGACGAAGCTGGTGCAGGACGCCGGCATCCCCGTTTGTGAGACGCAGGGCGGCAAATCCTCGCTGCCGGACGATCATCCGCTCAACATGGCGGCGGTCGGCGTCACCGGCACCTCGGCGGCCAACAGGCTGGCCGAAGAAGCCGACGTGGTGCTTGCCGTCGGAACCAGGCTGCAGGATTTCACCACCGGTTCCTGGGCGCTGTTCAAGAATTCCGGCAAAACCATCATCGGGCTGAACGTTCAGCCTTTCGATGCGGGAAAGCACCAGGCGCTGCCGCTCGTCACTGATGCGGCGGAAGGGCTCGCCGAGCTCGGTGCGGCGCTGAAGGGCTGGAAGGCGCCGGCCACCTGGACCGACAATGCGACCAGGGGCAAGAAGGACTGGCAGGCCGATGCCGACAAGGTGACGGCGTCGACCAACGCCGCCTATCCGTCCGACGCGCAGGTGATCGGCGCCGTGCAGCGCGCCGTGGGCTCCGGCGTGATATTGCTTCATGCTGCTGGCGGCCTGCCCGGCGAATTGCACAAGCTCTGGCAGGCGGGCGCACCCGGCTCCTACCATGCCGAATACGGCTTCTCGACCATGGGCTACGAGATCGCAGGCGGGCTCGGCGTCAAGA
>NZ_SUEO01000165.1:9584-14434 GCF_004962925.1 Mesorhizobium sp.
GCCCGACGAGGAGGTTGTCGTCATGATTGGCGACGGCTCCTACCTGATGCTCAACTCCGAGATCGCGACCTCGGTCATGCTCGGCCTCAAGCTGACCATCGTGCTGCTCGATAACAGAGGCTATGGCTGCATCAATCGGCTGCAGATGGCGACCGGCGGCGCCAACTTCAACAATCTGCTGAAGGACGCCCGCCACGAGGTTCTGCCCGATATCGACTTCGCCGCGCATGCATCAAGCCTGGGCGCGATCGCTGAAAAAGTTTCGTCGATCGCCGGGCTAGAAACGGCGCTGATGCAAGCGAAGAAAAATACAAGGACAACCGTGCTGGTCATCGACACCGATCCGCTGGTTTCGACCGAAGCCGGTGGAAGCTGGTGGGATGTTGCCGTGCCGGAAGTCTCGGTGCGCCCGCAAGTGAACGCGGCGCGCAAGAACTACGAGGAAGCGCTGAGCGGGCGGCCTTGAACCGCTCACGGAGGCCGTTTCGAATGGTTGAACCTGGAGTAACGACTTGAAAGCCAAACTGGGCATGTCGCCAATTGCATGGTGGAACGACGATCTTGCGGAACTCAGCGATGACGTGTCGCTGGAGGAATGCCTGGCGCAGTCGCGCTCGGCGGGGTTCACCGGCATGGAAATGGGCCGCCGTTTTCCCAGCGATCCGAAAATCATGCTGCCGATCCTGAAGGAGGCCGACGTCACGCTTTGCGGCGGCTGGTTCTCCGGTACGCTGGTCGATGAAGACATGGCCAGGAACAAGGATCGCATCCAGCCGATGATCGATCTGTTCAAGGCGGTGAACGCACCTTGTATCGTCTATGGCGAGGTCGGCCGCTCCATCCAGGGCGATCGCTCGAAGCCGCTCGCCACCAAGCCCAGGCTTTCGGACGACGAGATGAAGGCCTATGCGCAGCGTCTCACGCAGTTTGGCGAATGGTGCGCGGAGCAAGGCATGCCGCTCTCCTACCACCACCACATGGCGGCGGTGGTCGAGACGGAGCCCGAACTCGATGCGTTCATGCGCTACTCCGGCGAAGGCATTCCCTTGCTGCTCGATGCCGGACATCTGGCTTTTGCCGGCGGTGACGTGCTGCGCGCCATCGACAACCATCACCGGCGCATCAACCACGTGCATGTGAAGGACGTGCGCATGGAGGTGATCGAGAAACTCGACCGCCAGAAGCAATCCTTCCTCGATGCCGTGGCGCTCGGCGCCTTCACGGTACCGGGAGATGGCTCGCTGGATTTTGGCGCCATTGTGGAAAGGCTGGCGAACTATGGTTATGAAGGCTGGTTCGTGGTCGAGGCCGAGCAGGACCCAAGAAAGAATCCGCCGCTCAAGATGGCGCAAGTCGGCTACAAGGAATTGATGCGGGTGATGACGGCCGCAGGCTACACGGTTGAAACACAGGGCTTCCCCAATGCTTGAATACAGTATTCCCGGCGAATGGCTGATCCGATGCCCGGATTGATCCGATGAAGGACTCTGAGCATCCGTTCTTCCGGCCTCTGTGGCGGCGCGTTGCCATCGTCGCGGTCTGCCTGGTGTGGGCCGTGGTCGAGTTTGCCACCGGCGCACCGTTCTGGGGCACGATCGCGCTCGGCTTCACCGGCTATGCCGTGTGGCAGTTCTTCTATCTCTACAAGCCGGCCGACGAGGCGAAGCCTCCGGTCGAGCCGAAGGAATAAAGCAGTCCATGGCGCTCAAGGCTTACGGGTCGGGCACTGCGCCCATGACGGATCGCCTGCGTTGAAGATTTAGCTGAAACGCCTCTCGCTTCGTCATCCTGGGGCGGAGCAAGGAGCGAAGCGACGCGGCGCAGACCCCAGGATCCATGCCGTGACATCAAAACGGCCGCTACGGTGCAGAATTCCGTTCCGCTGCGCTCTTGGACTGAGGTTACGGCATGGATCCTAGGGTCTTCGCGACGGAGCTTCGCTCCTGCTACGCCCTAGGATGACGAAGTTGGGGGGCTTCGGCCAATCTCGAAGATTCGCGATAGGAGAGACACAATGTCGAAACTGCTCGTCAAAGCCGATAAGGGCCATGGCCGCGTCGCCCATGTGACGCCGCAAAGCGCCGGCTGGACCTATGTCGGTTTCGATCTGCATCGGTTGCGGCCAGGCGAAACAGCCTCCGGGCAGACAGCGGATCGTGAAGTCTGCCTGGTGTTCGTCACCGGCAAGGGCAAGGCTAGGGCGGGCGCCAAGGATCTCGGCCTGCTCGGCGAACGCATGTCGCCCTTCGAAGGCAAGCCCTGGTCGGTCTATGTGCCGCAGGGCTCTGACTGGTCGGTGACTGCCGACACCGATCTCGAACTCGCCGTCTGCTCGGCGCCTGGGCTTGGCGGCGGCCTGCCCGTCCGCGTCATCGCGCCGAAGGATCTCGGCCAGGAGGTTCGCGGCAAAGGCACCAACACGCGCTATGTCACCAACATCCTGCCGGAAGGCAAGCCGGCCGATTCATTGCTGGTGGTCGAGGTCATCACGCCGGGTGGCCATACGTCGAGCTACCCGCCGCACAAGCATGACCAGGACAATCTGCCTGATGAGTCCTATCTCGAGGAAACCTACTATCACCGGCTCAACCCGCCACAGGGCTTTGCCTTCCAGCGGGTCTACACCGATGCCGACAGGAATGGCGCTCGTTCGCTCGATGAGGCGATGGCGATCGAGGACGGCGATGTCGTGCTGGTGCCAAAGGGCTATCACCCTTGTGCCGCCTGCCATGGCTATGACCTCTACTACCTCAATGTCATGGCTGGGCCGAAGCGGACGTGGAAGTTCCACAACGCGCCCGAGCACGAATGGCTGATGAAGCGCTGATCGCGCGGCTCTTCCGGGTCGGCAAACTGGCCCAAAGCGAAAAAATCTTCGGCTAATGACCCGCCTGAGCAACTTTGTTATCAGGAGCGATCATCAGCTTCGTCATTTCGTCATGCAAATCGCCTATGGCAGCGGGGATTGACGAGGAACTTCGATGCGCTACGCTATCTATTTCACCCCCCGGCAGGACGAACCGCTGGCGCGGATCGCCGCCAATTGGCTCGGCCGCGACCCATTCGGCGCCGCCACAAGGCCGGTCGAGGCCGTGGGCGAGCTGTCGGCGGCGGAAGTCGCCTTCCATACCGCTTCGGCGCGCCGCTATGGCTTTCATGCAACGCTGAAGGCGCCCTTCCGGCTGGCCTTGAACGAGACGGAAGCCTCGCTTCGCGCGGCGCTCGACAATTTTGCCGAGACGACGCCGGTGGTGACGATCCCGCGTCTGGTCGTCAGCCAGATCGATGGCTTCTTCGCGCTCGTGCCGGAAGGACCGTTGCCGGCGCTCAACCGCTTCGCCGATGACGTCGTGCGCGACTTCGACCGTTTTCGCGCGCCGCTGAGCGAGGCGGAAATCGAGCGGCGCAGCCCCGATTCGCTGAAGCCGGCTGAATTCCGCAATCTCTGCCAGTGGGGCTACCCCTATGTCTTCGAGACCTTTCGTTTCCATATGACGCTGTCCGGCCGAGCCGCGTCACAGGAAAGCCCTCGTCTTCGCTTAGCAATCGAAAGCCTGTTTGCGCAGGTCCTGCAACAGCCGGTGCCGGTGGACGCGCTGACCCTATTTGTCGAAACCGAACCTGGCGCCCCGTTCATGGTGCTTTCCCATCACGCGCTCGGGCGCCGCCCGGCTAGAAAAACTGCCTGAAATGACTATTTGTTTTAACCGCGTTTGTGCGACGCCAATCGATTCCAATTGGCTGCAAAATGCTCCAAGGACTGCCTGAAATGACCGCCGAGACCGTTCTCAACAATGCCCGCATCGTGCTCGCCGACGAGATCGTCGAAGGGTCGATCGTGCTGCGCGACGGCCTGATCGCCGGGATCGATGCCGGTGCCGGCCGCAGCGGCGAGGACATGGGCGGCGATTTCATTATCCCCGGGCTGGTCGAGCTTCACACCGACCACCTCGAAGGCCATTACGCGCCGCGGCCGAAAGTGCGCTGGAATCCGATCGCCGCGGTGCTCGCTCACGACGCGCAAGTGGCGACCGCCGGCATCACCACCGTGCTCGATGCCTTGCGCGTCGGCATGGATGACGATGCCGACATGAATTCGGCCGACATGCGCAAGCTGGCCGATGCGATCGAGGACAGCGTCCAGCAGGACCGGCTGCGGGCCGATCATTTCATCCATCTGCGCTGCGAGGTTTCGGCGCCGGATTGCCTCGCAGCCTTCGCGCATTTCGACGGCGATGACAGGATCAAGCTGGCGTCGCTGATGGACCATGCGCCGGGACAGCGCCAGTTCGTCGACTTGGAAACCTATGCCTATTACTACCAGCGCAAGCTGAAGCTGACGGATCCCGAGTTTCAGAAGTTTTGCGAGAAGCGGATGGCGGAGTCGGCGACGAATTCTGGGCCGAACCGCGCTTTCATCGCCGCCGCCTGCCATCAGCGCGGCATCGTGCTCGCCAGCCATGACGACGCCACATTAGGCCATGTCGACGAGGCGATCGAACAGGGCGTCCGCGTCGCCGAGTTCCCGACCACCGAGGAGGCCGCTAGGGCCTCGAAAGAGGCGGGGCTCGGCGTTCTGATGGGCGCGCCGAACGTCATGCGCGGCGCCTCGCATTCCGGCAATGTCTCGGCCCGCACGCTTGCCGGCGACGGGCTGCTCGACATCCTTTCGTCCGACTACATTCCCTTCAGTCTGATCCAGTCGGCGTTTTTCCTCGGCGACGTGGTCGACGGCATTTCGCTGCCTCAGGCGGTCGCCATGGTCTCGAAGAACCCGGCCGAGGCGGTCGGCCTCACCGACCGTGGCGTCATCGAGCAGGGCCGGCGCGCCGATCTGGTTCGTGTACGTC
>NZ_SUEO01000166.1 GCF_004962925.1 Mesorhizobium sp.
GGCTGATCGCCGCCTTGCTCGCCAATGGCTCGCCGGTCGCCACCATCTTCACCGCGCTGTTCTTCGGCGCCCTTCGCAATGGATCGCTGCTGCTCGAGGTCGATACCGGCGCGTCGCGCGAGATCATCACCGTGATCCAGGCTCTCATCATCCTCAGCGTGTCGGCGCAGGTTCTGGTCAGGCGCCGCGGCGACAGCCAGGCAGGGGAGCGGCGATGGAAATTCTAGACAAGCTCGTCAACGTCGCGCTGATCGCCGCGACGCTTCGCACCACCGCGCCCATTCTTCTGGTCGCGCTCGGCGGCTCGTTCACCACCAAGGCCGGCATCTTCAACATCGGCCTCGAAGGCCAGATGCTGGCAGGCGCCTTCTTCGCCGTCCTCGGCTCGATCTGGACAGGTTCCGCGCTGCTGGGAGTCGCCTGCGGCGTCGCCGCGGCGCTCGCCTTTGCCCTGGTTTTTGCCATTCTGGTGGTGAGCTTCCGCGCCAATGAAGTGGTCGTCGGGCTGGCGCTCAACATTCTCGCCGGCGGCATGACGATCTCGCTGATGAAGGCGATCTTCGGCACGCGCGGCTCGATCGTCGGTCAAGGTATCGTCGGCCTGCCGAAAATCCGGCTGCCCGGCGCCCGCGACCTTCTCGGCTCATGGGCATCGCTGATCTCCGGCTTCACGCCGATCGTCTATGTCGCCTTCATCGCGGTGCCGCTGCTGGTCCTGTTCTATAACCGCACCCGGCTCGGGCTTTATATCCGCGTCGTCGGCGAGAAGCCCGAAGCCGCCGAGGCGCTCGGCATCCCGATCACGCGCGTCCGTTACACCGCCTCGCTGCTGTGCGGATTGCTGGCGGGGCTGGCCGGTGCGCATCTGTCGCTCGGCTACATAACCATGTTCACCGAAAACATGTCATCGGGCCGTGGTTTCATGGCCGTGGCAATCCTGATCTTCTCCAACGGCGATCCGCTCAAGGTGCTGGCCGGCTGTCTGCTGTTCGGTTTCGCCGATGCCTTCTCGCTGCGCCTGCAGACATTTGGCTATCCGTCCTATCTGGTCCTCACCGTCCCCTACGTCGTCGCGCTCACAGCGCTGTTCGCGCTCTCCTATCGCGCGCGGCCAAAGATCATCGTGGAGACGCTGGCGTCGATGCAAAGGCTGCTGTCGGTGGACAAGAACCCCCGGGCCTGACGGCAAACATCCCTCATGAAGGAACTTTCCATGGAACGCATAATTCTCGACGTGGATTCTGCCGGCGACGATATTCTCGCCGTGCTGTTTGCCGCGGCGAACCCAAACCTCCGGCTTGAGGGCGTCACCACCGTGACGGGCGCGGCCGGCCCGATCGAGCAGGTCACCAATGTCGTCCTCAACACGCTGGCGCTTGCCGGACGTGATGACATCCCGGTTCACGCCGGCGCCTGGCGGCCGATCGTCGGCAACGCCAAGGCCGACATGGAAGCGCCGGTCCATTTCGAAAAGCGGCTCGTGGCGCGCTTCGGCGAGCGCCTGAAGAAATTCAATCCACCGGCGCCGAAGCCGTCGCGCCAGGCAAATCCGGGGCACGCGGTCGACTTCATCATCGAAACGGTGATGGCCAATCCCGGCGAGATCACGCTGGTGACGACCGGCCCGCTGACCAACGCGGCGATGGCGCTGCTGCAGGAACCCCGGCTGACCGAGGCGCTCAAGCGCCTCCTGGTGCTCGGCGGCAACTTTCAGACGCCCGGCAACATCACGCCGCTGTCGGAATACAACATCTGGGCCGACCCGGAGGCCTCGCGCATCGTGCTGAACGCCGATGTCGACAAGATCCTCGTGCCGCTCGACATCTGCGAGGACAACCGCGTCGCCGCCTCGATGCTGACGCGCGACGACCTCGCGGACATGCAGGCCGGCGCCAAGGACAATCCCGTTCTCGAGATGATCGCCGACAGCTTTCCGATCTATATCGACATCTGGCGCGAATTCTTCGATCTGGTCGGCTTCCCGATGGACGATGTGATCACTGTAGCGCTGGCTTTCGATCCGGGCCTTGCCACGATGACCGAGCCGCTGTTCGTCGACGTCGTGCTGGACGGGCGCATCGCGCGCGGACAGACCGTCGCCTATCGCGGCAGGCAATTGCTGCCCGGCGGCGGACCGAAGACCACGCGCATCTGCACCGACCTCGACGGCCGGCGCTTCCGCGACATGTTCAAACAGACCGTCGCGCAGTACGAGCGGGCGGCGTGAGGAACGATACGATGACCACTGCAAGTCCCATTCTGTTCGATTGCGATCCTGGTCACGACGACGCCATTGCGCTGGTCATGGCGCATCGCTCGCCGGCCATCAAACTGCTCGGCGTCACCACGACCTGCGGCAACGCCGAGGTCGAGAAGACGACGGCCAATACGCTGCGCATCCTCGAATTCATCGGCGCCGGCGACGTTCCGGTGGCGCAGGGCTGCCACCGTCCGCTGGCGCGGCCCTTGGTGCTTGGCACCGCCGACGGGCCAAGCGGCCTGGAAGGCTCCCCCTACCTGCCGCAGGCAACGATCAAGCCGGTCAAGCAGCACGCGGTCGATTTCCTCGCGGACACATTGCGCGCCTCGCCCGAGCCCATCCTGGTCGTCGCCACCGGCCCGCTGACCAATATCGGCCTGCTGATCCTGAAGCATCGCGACGTGCTGCCCAAGATCAAGGAACTGATCTGGATGGGCGGCGTGTTCTATCGCAGGAGCGAGATCATCACGCCGACCGAGTTCAATGCCTTCTGCGACCCGGAAGCGCTAAAGATCGTCCTGGACAGTAGTGTGCCGATCCTGATGGTCGGCCTCGACGTCACCATGCAGGTGCTGATCGAGGCGCCGCAATATGCCGAGCTCGCAACCATCGACACGCCGCTCGGCCGGCTCGTCAACGACTGGCTGCTGTTCTACGAGAAGCTGCATCGCAACTCGATGGGCGTCGGTGGGGCGATGCACGATCCTCTGGTGCTGGCGCTGGCCATCGACCCGACGCTGGTGCGCACGCGTCCCGCCCATATCGGCGTCAATCTGTCGGGCACCTACGCATTCGGCGCGACCGTTGCCGATTTCTGGGGCGAGCGTGGCGAACAGGACAACGCCCGCATCGCGCACGAGGTCGATGCAGACCGCTTCTTCAAACTGATGTTCGATCTGCTGCGGGATTAGACTGGGTCTCTTGATCTCAGCCGCCTATGGATATACATATCGCTCGACGTATATCCATAGGAGAGTGTGATGCAAGTCGCCAAATGGGGCAACAGCCTCGCCATTCGCCTTCCCGCCGTTGTCGTCGAGGCTCTCGAACTTAGGGAAGGCGATGAGATTGAAATCCATGTCGCCGATGCCCGACGACTCGGCGTCGCGCGCAAACCTGGGCGCGACGAATTGCTGAAGCGGCTTCGCGCCTTCCGCGGCCGCCTTCCCGCCGATTTCAAGTTCGATCGGGATGAGGCGAATGCCCGGTAGTTTCTTCGACACCAATGTTCTTGTCTATATCGCGTCGGGCGATCCCGTAAAAGCCGACCAGGCGGAGATGGCCATCGCCGCAGGCGGCGCGATCAGTGTGCAGGTTCTCAACGAGCTCTCCAATGTCGCCCGCCGCAAGATGCGGCTGTCGTGGATAGATACCCACCTTTTTCTGTCCACGCTACGTGGCCTGCTGACCGTCCATCCCGTTACCGTCGAGACGCACGAGACCGGGCTGGCACTGGCCGAGCGTTACGGTTTTTCCATTTACGACGCCATGATCGCCGCCGCAGCGCTTCACGCTGGCTGCGACACACTTTGGTCGGAGGATATGCAAGATGGGATGGCGCTCGACGAAGGGCTGCGTATCGCCAACCCGTTTCGGCCAAGTGCCTGAAAGAATGGGCCGGAGTCTCTGATTGCCCAGTCAGTGACAGTCCTCAGCGGCATACATCCTGTGCAGGCTTCCTTTTCCCGAAGATCTGACCGACAGCCGGCAATCAGGCTTCCGGAAGGATGACGACGTTTTCCGAGTCCCAGAAAATTTCCGCCTTCTCACCCGATTTTGGCAGGCTGGTGCGCGTGCTCCGCTGGATTTGAACACGAACGCGAAAGCCACCAGCCAGGCAGATGGTATAGAACGATCTGCTGCCGATGAAGATGACATCCTCGACCTGCCCGGTCGCCGATTGCGTGGTGTCATTGTCTCTGGCGAAGCGGAAAGATTCCGGTCGGATTGAGACGATCACCTTGCCGCGCAATTCGCCGGCGGGAACGACAGAACTGTGAAAGCGGAGCCCCGATGCGATGACGGCAGTCATGCCGGAAGCATCGTCGCTTGCCATCGTCGCCTCGAACAGATTGGTCTCGCCGAGGAACTTGGCGGCGAACAGCGACCTTGGCGCTGCGTACATGATTTCGGGCCGGTCGACCTGAACGATGCGGCCTTTCTCCATGAGAACGACACGGTCGGAGAGGATCATCGCCTCATCCTGATCGTGCGTGACGTAGACGAAGGTGGCACCGGTCTCGGCGTGAATGCGCTTCATCTCGACCAGCATGTGCTGGCGGATCTTCAGATCGAGGGCGGCAAGCGGCTCATCGAGCAGCAGGACTTTCGGACCGTTGACGAGCGCCCGGGCGAGCGCCACGCGCTGGCTCTGGCCGCCGCTCAACTCGTTGATATAGCGGTTGGCGAAGCTGTCGAGCTGAACGATATGCAGCATGCGCTGGACCCGCTCGCGGATTTCCGCCTTGGGCGTGCCCTTGACCTTCAGGCCGAAGGCGACGTTCTCGAAGACGTCGAGATGCGGAAAAAGCGCATAACGCTGGAAGACCATGTTCACAGGCCGCCGCTCTGGCGGCTGGTCGGCACAATCCTTGCCGTCGATCTTGACGGTGCCGGCAGTCACTGTCTCGAAGCCGGCTATGAGCCGCATGAGGGTCGTCTTGCCGCAGCCGCTGGGGCCAAGCAAGGTGACGATCTCACCCTGTTCGATGGATAGGCATATGTCGCTCAGCGCCTGAAACGAGCCGAACATTTTTTGGGCAGCAGTGATCTCTATCACCGGCGGACGGATAGTCATGCCTGTCGATCCTTATGACACGGTGCGGCCTGCGACGGCCGACCTTCTGCGCAGATGGCCGATGAGCCAGGCCATGAAGAGGATGGCGATCGAGAACAGGAGAGCAAGCGTGGAAATGGCGTTGATGAGCGGGGTGACGGTGCGGCGCATCATCGACCAGATATACATGGGCAAGGTCGTCTCGGTGCCGGCGACGAAGGAGGTCACGACGAATTCGTCGAAAGACACGGCAAACGCCAATATGGCTGAAGCGATCAATGTCGGTGCGATCAGTGGCAGCGTCACCTTGCCGAAGGTCTGCATCTGACTGGCGCCGAGATCGCGCGAGGCTTCCTCCAGCGACGGATCGAACAACGCAAGCCGGGCGCGCATCGCCACGATCAGGATCGGCAGGGCCAGCACCACATGCGAGATGACGATGGTGACCGTCGAGAGCTGGACGCGGGCCTGGGCGAACAGCACCAGAAGTGAGACGCCGACGAAGAGGCCTGGAAGCGCGATCGGCGTCAGGCACAGCACCTCCAGCAAGGCGCGACCTCCCGGCCCCAGGCGAAGCCAGGCAAGCGAGGCAGCCGCACCGAGGACAAGCGTGATCAGCGCGGTGAAGCCGGCGACGGCGAGGCTCTTGACCAGTGCCGAGCCTAGCTGGGCGCTGCCAAGCACATCGGCGTACCAGCGCAGGCTGAAGCCGGCAAAGGGGAAGGATAGCGAAGGGCTCGCATGGAAAGAAAAGAGAACGATAATCACCAGCGGCATCAGCAAGAACGCCAGGATCGACCAGACGACAATTCTGAGTATCACCGCGCTACGCTCCCACTTTCTTTGCAGGCCGGCGCTTCACGATCAGACCTGTTGCACGCCCAAGCCCCTTCACCGCGAAGTAGAGGGCGATCGACACCAGAAACATCAGGAAGGCCTGAGCGGCACCGAGGGGCCAGTTTCCGGTCTTGCGGAACTGATCGGCGATCAGCAGCCCCGTCGTTTGGCCCGACGAGCCGCCCAGCATCTGCGGGGTGACATAGTCGCCCGCAACCATGACGAAGGTCAGCATGAAGGCGCCGACCAGCCCGTTGGCCGCGTTGGGCGCGATGATGCGGAAGAAGGCGCCAAGCGGCGAGGCGCCTAGGTCGCGCGCGGCGTCGACAAGGTCTTTCTTGATCTCGCTGAGCGACGACACCACCAGCAGGATGCAGAACGGCAAGTAGATGTGGATCAGCGTGATCGCGACCGCAAACCGGCTGAACAGGAATACCCCGACCGGCGTGTCGACGATGCCGGCCTGAAGCAGGATGGTGTTGAGGACGCCGCTGGTACCAAGCAAGGTGCGCCAGGCATAGATGCGCACAAGATAGCTGGAGAACCAGGTGATCAGGATGAGATAGAGGATGACCTGCGAGCGGCTGACATAGACGAGGTAGTAGCCGACCGGGATCGCAAGCACCAGCGTGATCGATGCCGTGACCAGCCCGATCAGGATGGCGTTGATCGTCACCGTCCAGAATAGTGGCGACATCAGCGAATTCAGGTAGTTCGAAAACACGAAGTCCGGCACGATCTTGTACGAGGCGGCCGTCCAGAAACTGTAGACGAACAGGATCAGGCTCGGCACGACGAAAAACACGACCATGTACAGAACAGCGGGTGCCGCCAGCAGGCTGCCCATGCTAGAGCGCGGTGCCTTCATGAACATTCTCACGGACAAAATGTGCTATCGGCAATGACTGCGATAGCCAACTCTCAATTCAGCCGACTCAAACGCGGGAAGTCTACATTCCCGCCTTGAATTCCTGCCACGCCGCGACCCAATCGTCGTAGGTAGCATGGGTGTCGGATGCCCGTGGTGGAATGCCGGGCAGGCCGGCTGCAAACATCGTCTCCATGGCGTCATAATCGATGCGGCTGCGCGACTTCTCATCGAGCAGTGTGACCGCCTTCTTCGAAACCGGCGCCTGAACCACGGCCATGGCGACCTTGGCCTGCACCGCGGGATCGAGCGACTGGTTGATGAAGGCGTGAGCGGCTTCGATATTGTCCGCCGAAATCGGAATGAACCAGGCGTCCACCCACAGGATCGGACCTTCCTTCGGAATGGCCATTTCGATCTTCATGTTCTGCTGGTCGGTCTGCGTTATGATCGAGGGATCGGCGCAAAGTGCCGCAACGACCTCGCCGGAAACCATGAGATTGACGAGCTCGCCCTGGTTGAGGGCGATGACGCGCGCCTGAGCCCTATATTTGGAGAATTCCGCGAAGGTCTTGCCAAGCTCGTCTTTGGTCAGCAGCGGATATTTCTCGCCGAAACCGGCAACGCGCGCGGCCACCGGCCAGGAGCTTACCGTGTCGTCCATGATGGCGATTTTGCCCTTGAGCGAAGGATCGAGCAGGTCGGCGTAGGATGTCGGCTTGACCAGCGTGTCGGCATTGAACAGGATCGTGTTGAACCCCCAGATGTAGGGCGATCCCCAATGTTGCCCGTCGGCGAACCATGTCGGCTGGTCGTAGAACTGGCCGAAGAGGTTGTCGGCATTGTAGTTCGGCACTTTCGACATATCGATCGGATTTACGATCTTCATTTCCCTTATGTAGAGATCGGCATAGGCCTGATTGTATTCGGCCAGATCGATGGGCGGCGGATTGCCGGCCACGAATTTTGCCTGCACGTCATCCTGGTTGGCGATCGAGGTGGCCTCGACCATCACGCCGTTTGCCTTGCGCCAGTCCGAAAGCTCGTTGGTCAGGTCATAGCCTTCCCAGGCCATGACCTGGAGTTCGCCACCCGCAGCGGCCTGCGCAGGCAGCGTGGACAACCTCAACAGGAATGCCCCGCCTCCCAAGCCGGCCATTCCGGTTAGTACGGCTCTCCTGCTGACTGCTGACGTGAACAAGCCCGAATTGACCTCGTCTCCTGCTTTGCGTGTCATTGCGAATTCCCCTTTTTTTGATGGCAATTTACGACAACCTTACGACAATCTTGCTTTACAGGATATTGGATACAATAATCATGAGAGTCAAACGAATTCGCCCCTACCGCTCGGCTTCGAATGTCTCGTGAAGATTTTGCGGAGGCGTCGCGGCTATCCCAGATCGGCTGCGCTCGCGTCAGCCGAGTTTGAACGGCAGGGCAAAATGCGCGCTAGGCTTCGACGCAACGAAAAGGCCGATACGGCTGAAGCAGGATCAGCCGGCGGCTTCGCCCCGCTTCAGTTGGCTGACGATTTCTTCGGCCGCGTCGGCGACATGTTTCTTAAGCAGCCTCGATGTCTCGACAGCGTCACGCAGGCGATAGGCTTCAAAGATGTCACGATGCTCCTGCAGCGCTTTGGTCTGCGCCTTCAACGGCTCGATCTGCAGGCGCAGATAGCGATCCGCCGAACTGTAGAGCGTTTGTAGCACCGCCATTGAACGCGGTCGCATCGACGGTTCGAGCAGCGCGGTGTGAAAGGCCCAGTTGAGGCGGCTGAGCTCCTTCGGATCGCCCCTGACGATAGCAGCCTCGTAGTCACGAAGCGCTCGCTCGACATTGGCGATGTCCTGATTGGAGAGGCGCGCTATGGCCTTTTTGACGAGGAAGGGTTCCAGCAGAAGCCGCGCGTCGAACAGGTCGATCGCATCGTCAGCCGATAGATCGGAGACGACTGCGCCGCGATGCGTCCTGATGACGACAAGGCCCTCGGCTTCCAGTTGCAGAAGCGCCTCGCGCACCGGAATCCGGCTGACGCCCAACTCGGCCGCTATCGCCTCCTGGCGAATCTGATGGCCGCCAGGATAGTCGCCACCGATAATTTTGGCGGCTATATATTCCGCCACCATCGCGGTTACGGTCTGGCGCTGCAACAAAGGCTTGGGCGGTGTCGGCATGGCAGGCGCTTTCAGAATCGTTCTACTTGTCGCAGGATCGTATCCAATATTTCATTCTGGTCCAATGTCGGCTTTGCAATCGAGCTTCCGTTTCCCATCGATCAACGCCCATCCGCATAATCAACCGTCTCTGGCGGCAGCGGCGAGTGGCCGCGCACGCGGTCGACAAGCTTTTCCGCAATCATCATGGTCGGGCAGTGTAAATTGCCGCTGGTGATACGCGGCATGACCGACGCATCGATGACACGCAATCCCTCGGTCTCGTGCACCTTACCGTCGGCGTCGACGACCGCCATGTCGTCGACGCCCATACGGCACGTCGAGCATGGGTGGTACTGCGTGCCGAGGTTTTCCTTTAGCCAGGCAAGCACTTCGCAATCGGGCATCGTTCTGAGCCCAGGCGTCAGGGCTTGCCCGCGCATGCCGTCCCAGGCGCGTTGCTGGATGATCTCGTCGGTATGGCGCACGCCGTCGATCAGATCCCGCTGGTCCTGCGGATGCGCGAGGTAGTTGGAAATGATCGACGGATGCATCCGTGGGTCAGCCGATTTCAGTGTAACGGCGCCTCGGCTCTTCGGCCGCATCAGGCAGGTCTGGTATTGGAACCCCTCCTCGATGTTGACCTTGCCGTGCATGAGTTCGCCCAGCATTGGCAGAAACTCGTGCTGGATGTCGGCGTAATCGGCAGCCGCATTGCTTCTGAAGAACGTGCCGACCTCCCAAAGATTTGTCACGCCGAGCCCGGAGCGCATGAACAGCCATTGCGCGCCGATCAGGCCCATCTTGAACATGTTCAGGTCCATGGCGGGCGAGACGCCGCGACGCGATGCCCTGTAACGCACCGAAACGGCAACATGGTCGACCAACCCCTTGCCGACACCGGGCACGTCCGCGACCGACTTGATACCCAGACTACCCAGTTCGTCTGGGCGACCGACGCCCGACAGCAGCAAAAGCTGCGGCGAATTGAAGGCACCGCCGCACAGCACCACCTCGCGCCCTGCCTCGACGGTATGGGTCGCACCATCCGCCTCGTAGGTAACGCCGACCGCGCGCTTGCCGTCGAAATTGACCCGGTGAACCAGCGCATTCAGCTTCAGCTCGACATTGCCCTTGCGGATTGCCGGCCTGAGATAGGCCCTGCCGCCGCTCGCCCGCACGCCCCTGTCGATATTCGCCTGGTAGATATGGACGCCTTCCTGGCGATAGGCATTGTAGTCGGGATTGAGTGGATGACCGGCCTGTTGACCAGCCTCGAGAAACGCTGTGAATACCGGCAGATCGCCTTTGAGCGTCGTGATCGCGATGGGGCCATCGCCGCCCCGATAGGCATTGGCGCCCTTGTCGTAGGTTTCCAGCCTCTTGAAGTAAGGCAGGCAGTGCGCATACGACCAATCCGGCAGACCGTCCTGCGCCCACCCGTCGAAGTCACGCGGATTGCCGCGGACATAGACCATGCCGTTGAGCGACCCGGAGCCGCCCAGCATCTTGCCCCTGACATGCGTGACCATGCGCCCGCCGAGCGCGGCCTCCGGTCCCGTCTCGAAACTCCAGGTCCGGCGCTGGTCGGTCAGCGGGTAGGACATGGCCGCCGGCATGCGCACGTAGATGGAATTGTCGCTCGGGCCGGCCTCCAGCACCAGCACTCGAACGCTCTTGTCCTCGCCTAGCCTGGCGGCGACGATCGAACCGGCGGCACCCGCCCCGACGACGATATAGTCATACGCCTTGGAAGCCATGTCGAACTTACCTTCACTTGCACCTGACTGGATGTTTCGGCCAGGCTGAGTTCCTATGTCGCCCACCAGATGCTTTTGGTCCGGGAATACTGGTCGAGCGAATGAATGCCTTTGTCCTTGCCGCCGAAGCCGGACGTCTTGAAGCCGCCGAACGGAGTCGTGAAGTCGCCCTCGCAAAAGGCGTTGATCGCCACGAACCCCGCGTCGAGCGTGGCCGATGCCGCGTGAATTGCGTCTGGACTCTCGCCGAAGACATAAGCACTCAGGCCGTATTGCGTGTCATTGGCGCTGCGGATCGCGCTGCCGAGATCGTCGTAGAACCTGACGGAGAGAACCGGGCCGAAGACCTCTTCCCTCCAGGCCTCGGCGCTTTCGGCGACATTGAAAAACACGACCGGCTCGACCAGGCGTGGCGAGGTGCCGGTGATTTCTGCAGCCGACACGCTGAGATCATTGTTATGCCGCTTCTCGTTATCGACGGCGCGATTGACCTTGGCCGCATGGGCGTCGCTGACCAGCGGACCGATGCGCGTGGCCGGATCGAACGGATCGCCGATCGGCCATTCCTTCATCTTCGCGGCGAGCATGCCGCGAAGATCAGCTTCCAGCGCGCGCGGCGCGAGAACCCTCGATATGGATGAACAGAGCTGGCCGGAATTCATCAGGAAGCCGGTCGAAATGTCATCCGCGAAACGATCGAGCGATTTGACATCAGGCAGAATGATCGCGGGATTCTTGCCGCCGCACTCCAGCGAAATTTCCTTCAAATTCGAATCGGCCGAATAGTGCAGGAAGCGCCGCCCCGTGGCGGTCGAACCGGTGAAATTGATCGCTGAAACGTCGCCATGCAGGCCCAGCGCCTTTCCGGCAACCGCGCCGGTGCCGGGTACAACGTTGATGACGCCAGCCGGGAAACCCGCTTCGATCGCCAACTCGGCCAGCCGCAGCGTGGTGAGCGGCGTATCATCGGCCGGCTTGCAGACCACCGTGTTGCCGGCGGCCAGCGCCGGGCCGATCTTCAGCGCCAGCGTGGTCAGCGGATAATTCCAGGGCAGGACGATGCCGACCACGCCTTGCGGCTCGCGCACGATCTGGCTGAGCATGCCATTGCGACGGGCAGGGCTGAGATCGTAGGCGGTTTCGGTCAGGCTGGCATACCAGCGCAGCACGCCGACCGTCGCCGGCACATCGTCATTATAGGAATGCAGGATCGGTTTGCCGACGTCGAGGCTTTCGAGAAGCGCCAATTCGAGCCGATTCTTTTCGACGGCGTCCGCCAGCGCCCGGATCAACGCCGCGCGTCCTTCGTGTCCCATCGTGCCCCAATCCGCCTTCAGCGCCGCGCGGGCGGTCTGCACGGCGAGATCCACCTGCTTCTCGCTGGCAAAGGCGACTTCGCTGATCGTTTCCCCATCGAAGGGAGACATGATGTTTCTGACCTCGGAGCCGCCGTCACGGGAAAACCCATCGCCGATCCAGGACGTGTCCAGTCGCCGTGCCGTATCGCGCGTCTGCTTCAGGTCGGACACGCCGAACATTGGAACTTTATCCATACGATCCATCCCTGACACATCCATCGGCTGCGGCTTTCGAAGCGCAGCCGACGACGCGTGCCCCTCGGCCCGACATCCTTGCGGGATCAGGCAGCCCGGCGTGATTGCGTTTGCTTGAGCTGCTCGATCGTCGCCTTGATCGTGACAACGACGCGCTCGCGCTCCTCGCCGACCAGCGGCAGCCGCGGCGCCCGGGTCCATTCGGGCGCGCCGTAGACGAGGTACTCGGCCATTTTGATGTATTGAACGAGCTTCACATGCGTATCGAGATGGAAGGACGGCGTCATGATGCGATAGAGGTCGCGCGCGCCGGCAAAATTCCCGGATGCGCACAGGTTGAAGATCTCAACGCACTCCTTCGGCCAGGCATTGGTCATGCCCGAAACCCAGCCCGTCGCGCCGAGCGACATGCTCTCGACGATCTGGTCGTCGACGCCGCAGAAGATATCGAAGCGGCTGTCCAGTGCGATGAACATGTCGGTGACCCGGCGCACGTCACCGGTCTCTTCCTTGACCGCCACGATGGTCGGGCAATCCGCCAGCACCTTGAGGACGTCGGGCGTGATGTCGACGCCATAGGCGATCGGGTTGTTGTAAATCATGATCGGCAGGTCGCTGGCGCCGGCGATCGCCTTGTACCATTCGGCCGTCTCGCGCGGGTCGGTCTTGTAGCCGAGGCTCGGAAACACCATCAGGCCTTCGGCGCCGTAATCCTGGAACTTGCGGGCGCTCGCGGCCGCGCCGGCGGTCGAAATCTCGGCAAGGCCGGAGAGAAGCGGAACGCGGCCGGCAACGGCTTCCTTTGCTGCCCGGATGACGGCTTCCTTCTCCTGCGGCAGCAGCGAGGCGTTCTCGCCCAGCATCGGCAGCACGATGATGCCGGAAACGCCATTGTCGATGAGGCGGTTGATGCTCGCCTGCGTCGCTTCGAGATTGATCGAACCGTCCTGGTCGAGCTTGGTCGTAACCGCCGGGAACACCCCCTGCCAATGCGTCATCGTCTGGTCTCTCCTTGGACTCGCTTTCGCAATAATGTATCCAATCTACAATATTCTGTTTGAAAGTCCACAATGAAATCGACCTTGCGGCAGCGCCTATACGGGCATGTCACGCCACTGGAACGGGCGGATTTCCCTCGAAGCGCGGCACGGACACACGCACCCCCTCTTGCGCCGAGCGTCTGACCGCCAGTGCCGTTGCCAGCGAGGCGACGCCGTCCCAACCCGTCGCCGCCGGACGTTCGCCATGAAGCACTGCCGCGTCGAACTGGGCGATCGTGGCGGCGTAGAGGTTGGCGGGCTCGACCGGGATTTCCGTCATCTCGGTGCCGCGGCGAAGATAGACCCGACCGGACGGCGCCTCATCCAGGACGCCCCGGCCATAGATCGACCCTTCGGTGCCATGGATCTCAAGCGCGGTCTCGTGATGGGCGAAGACCTGGCCCTCATGCATGTAGGCAATCAACCCGGAAGCGAAGTTTACGATGGATTGCACCTGGTCCTCGACGCCATTCTCGCCGATCAGGCTGCTCGCCTTCATCGACATGACCTCGACCGGTTCGTCCGCAAGGACGAAGCGCAGAACGTCGACATTGTGCACGGTCAGGTCGTAGATGACCCCGCCCTGTTCCTTGTCCTTCGTGCGCCAGGTCTGCAATTCCTTGGGCAGGTATTCACAATACATCACACGCGCGGCAAGCGGCCGGCCGATCTGGCCTGTTTGCACCAGGTCGCGAATGGCCCTGTGCGTCGCCGCGCCACGCATATGATGGTTCGTCGCCAGGACGACACCGGCGCGGTCGCAGGCCCTGGCCATCTCGACGGCATCATACAGCGTCAGCCCGAGCGGCTTTTCGCAAAGCACGTGCAGGCCCGCCGCCGCAGCCTCGAGCGTGTCGTCGCGATGCCTGGCATTGTTGGTCGAGACGTAGACTGCGTCGATCGCGGTTTCGGCGAGAAGCGATTTGAGGCTTGTCGTGGATACCGGTATCCCGAGATCGCCGGCGAACGCACATCCGCGGGCAGCACTCCTGCTGACGACCGCCACCAATTCCGCATCCGGC